>JAMPAW010000009.1 GCA_023666975.1 Clostridium sp. | reverse complement strand
AGTTTGAATTTTTTTAATTTACCTCTTGACAAAAGTCACTTCATAACGGAGGTGTGTTATATGGCAACTTCAAGCATCACGAAAAATTTTGTCATTTCCGGCAGGGAACAGGTGGAAAGGTTTGCCGATGCGATTGAAGAGTCTGCCAAAAACCGTCCTGTCCGCACTCCGGTAGATGTAAAATTCATTGAAACAGAGGATGAACTGAGAGAGTTTATGAGATTTCGGGAAAAGCAAGCAAAGGAGAAATTGAATGCCAATAACGGATAAGCTTTTTGCAATCAACATTCGCAGGTATTTGGCATTAGGAGATGATCATGAAGCCGGAGAGCCAGCACTGATTCAGCTGCTCTCCGAATTTTCCTGTCCAAAGAATCCAGATGTGGAACGGTTTTTGAAAAAAAGTGCTATAGAGTTCACAAAAAAGAACCAATCAGTTACCTATCTTGTTTTTTCAAAGGATAATGGAGAAATGTTAGGCTATTTTACTCTTGCGTTAAAGCCGTTGACAATTAGGGGCGAAACGGTAAGTAATACCACAAAAAGAAAGTTGTTGCGAATTAGTGAGCTGGATGAAAAGTCTGATACATATACCATGTCTGCATATCTTATTGCCCAGCTTGGAAAAAATTATGCGGATGGCAGAGATAAGGAGATTACTGGAAAAGAGCTTATAGAACTGGCCTGGATAATAATTGAAAGAACACAATATATGCTTGGTGGCATGGTAACATTCTTAGAAGCGGAAAATGAGGAAAAACTGTTGGCATTTTACCAGGCAAATCGTTTTGCGCAGTTTGACACAAGGACGGCATCAGGCAAAGATGAGGCATATGAAATGGTGCAGCTTTTAAGACTGCTTTAAAACAATCGCCTATAAGCAATCAAATCGAAGGAGGAGAAGATTATGGAACATTATTTTGGAGAAGCGACACCAAAACTTGGTTTTGGACTGATGAGGCTGCCGAAGCTGGCATCCGGGAAAATTGATTTGGAACAGACAAAGAACATGGTTGACCTGTTTATGGATGCCGGACTGAACTATTTTGATACGGCATATGTGTATGACCAGGGGGAATCCGAAAAAGCGGCGAAAGCAGCGCTGGTTGACCGTTATCCCCGTGAAAGCTATACACTGGCAACGAAGCTGTGTGCATGGATGGGCGCTCATGATGAAAAGACGGCGAAGCAGCAGTTTTATACCAGTTTGGAGCGGACGGGAGCCGGATATTTTGACTATTACCTGCTCCATGCTTTGCAGGCGGGAAACTATAAGAAATATGACGAATATCATATCTGGGATTTTGCGAAGGAGCAGAAAGAAAAAGGTCTGATTAAGCACTGGGGATTTTCTTTTCATGCCACACCGGATATTCTGGATGAAATTTTGACAGAGCATCCCGATGCGGAGTTTGTGCAGTTGCAGCTAAATTATGCAGACTGGGAAAATCCTGACGTTACGGCAAGGGAAAACTATGAGGTGGCAAGAAAACATGGAAAATCCATTGTGGTTATGGAGCCGGTAAAGGGAGGTGCGCTGGCAAATCCGCCGGAGGCTGTCCGAAAGGTTTTTGACGGGGCAAATCCAGGAACTTCTTACGCATCATGGGCAATCCGTTATGCTGCTTCTCTGGAAGGCATTATCACAGTACTGTCCGGTATGTCTGACATGGAACAGATGGAGGATAACCTCTCCTATATGAAAAATTTCAAACCGCTAAATGAACAGGAGCAGGCAGCCATTCGGAAGGCGCAGGAAATCATCAATGGCGTGAAATCCATTCCATGTACAGCCTGCCATTACTGTACAGCCGGCTGCCCAAAACAGATTCCGATTCCGGAAATTTTTGCCGCCAGAAATAAGCAGTTAGTCTGGGGACAGCTTGAAGAAGGAAAAAGGGCATATGCAGAGGCTACGGCAAATGTCGGGACGGCTGCGGACTGTATTGCCTGCGGCCAGTGTGAGAAGGCATGTCCGCAGCAGATTAAGGTAATTGAAAAATTAAAAGAGTGTGCGGCTAGCGTGGGCTGAACGGTTGCTTTTAAAAATATGTTAAAAAAGACTTGCAGACAGGAGGTGACGTTTTGCTGCTCAGACAGATGAAGTATTTTGTGACAATTGTGGAGTGCAACAGTTTTACGGAGGCTGCGGAGCAGATGTTTATTTCCCAGTCTGCGATTTCCCAACAGATGAAAGTGCTTGAGGCGGAACTAAATGTAAAATTGATCAACCGGAAAGGTCGCAGTTTTACTTTGACAGCGGCTGGCGAATATTTTTATCAGCAGAGTAAGGGCATACTGGAACAGATTGCGGGAATCCGTCGTGAAACGGTTCGTTTGGGAGAAGATAAAGAGCATGAATTACAGTTAAAAATCGGTTATGTCAGTTGTTACAGCGGGCAGGAATTACATAGGGCTGTTGCAGAATTTGCAAGGGTTTATCCTGAAGTTTCCATCAGTGTTATCAATGGCACCCATGAGGAGTTGTATGACAGGCTGCGGTTTGGCGAGGTGGATTTGGTGCTGAATGACCAGAGGCGGGCTTTTTCCGATGAATATGTCAATTTTGAACTTCTTTCCTGTGCGTGCTATATCGAGGTATCTGTCCATAACAAACTAAGTGGGAAGGAATCTGTGACTTTGAAAGATTTAAGGGACACGTCCTGTATACTGATTGCACCAAGAGAGCAGCAGAATGTGGAGAGGGAGTTTTATCAGAATACGCTTGGGTTTGGCGGCAGTTTTCTCTTTGCAGTGAATTTGGAGGAGGGCAGGCTGATGGCACTTGGAAACCGTGGTTTTTTACCGGTTGAAAGTGTGGGGACGCTTCCGCAGGTCAGTGACGGGATGAAACGGATTCCGGTTTACAGGGGAAATGAGCCGTTGAAGCGGAATTACTGTGCATTCTGGCGTAAGGAGAGGACGAATTATTATATTGAGGAATTTGCAGGAATCTTACATAAGCTGTTAGGCAGTTCATTGACTGTTTGACCGTTGGAGCGATAGCGGATGTAATGGATAATATTTCGTAGCCACCTAAGACCTAAAAACATAAAAAGGAGAAGGATATGCAGAAAATTATATTTATTGATGTTGACGGCACCTTAGTAAATTATGAGAACCAGATACCGGAGTCTGCAATTTCGGCAATTCGGAAAGCGAGAGCAAACGGCCATAAGGTGTATATTTGTACCGGACGTTCGGAAGCAGAAGTATATGAAAATATCTGGGACATCGGACTTGACGGTATGATAGGTGGAAACGGAAGCTATGTGAAAGACGGTAACGAGGTTGTAATGTGGCAGCACATCACCTTGGAGCAATGCAAGCACATTGTTGACTGGCTTCACGGCAGAGGACTGGAGTTTTATCTTGAGGCCAATAGCGGGCTTTATGCTTCGGAGCATTTTGAGGAAGCCGGAGCAGAGGCAGTTAAGGAGTATATCGGACGCAAAGGAAAGGATAACCGCAATACGACAGTGAGAAGCGCTTTTCCGGAGATGATATTTGGAGAGGAAAATCTTTACAGGGACGATTTAAATAAGGTGAGCTTCGTACTGAGCAGTTATCAGGATTATCAGGATGCAATTTCGGAATTCCCTGATTTGAAAGTGGGAACATGGGGAGGGGCAGGAGAAACGGCATTGTTTGGTGATATTGGGGTAAAGGATATCGATAAGGGTTATGCGATAGATGTTCTTTTAAATCATCTGGGTGCTTCCATTGAGGACACATTTGCCTTCGGAGACGCAAAAGTGGACATTCCGATGTTGGAAAAATGCGGGCTTGGAATTGCTGTGGCCAGTGGTGGAGAGGAAATCAAGCAAATGGCGGATTATGTGACGGATACAGTTGACAATGACGGCATATATAAGGCATTTGAAAAATTTGGATTGATATAATTGGAATCAGGAAAGATAAACAGTAACTTTTCCTCGTTACGGTCTTGTTTCCGCACGAAAAATACGTTACAATGCAATAAGCCAGACGAAATACGGAAACGAGGATAAAGCGATGGAATTATGGGATATATATGACAGTAATAAGCAGCGTACAGGACAGACGATGAAAAGAAATGACTGGTGCCTTAAAGATGGTCAGTATCATTTGACGGTATTGGGCGTTGTGGTGAGAACGGACGGCAGATTTCTGATTACCAGGCGCGTGATGACCAAGGCGTGGGCTCCCGGCTGGTGGGAGGTATCCGGCGGTGCGGTACAGGCAGGAGAGGAATCGGAAGACGCCGTAATCCGGGAGGTGAAGGAAGAGACCGGACTTGATGTGACAAATGCCGAGGGGGGCTATGTGTTTTCCTATAAGCGGGATAATCCGGGAGAAGGAGACAATTATTTTGTAGACATTTACCGTTTTGTCATGGACTTCGAGGAAGCTGACGTGCAATTACAGCAGGAAGAGACAGACGGTTTTATGCTGGCGACGGCAGAGCAGATTAAGGAGCTTGCCGGACAGGGGATATTTTTGCACTATGACAGTATCAAGCAGATATTTGAATAGCTTGCAGCCAGAGCATAGGATTATTTGTGCTGGTAGTAAAATACGGCGAGCTGTGTGCGGTCACGGAGACTCAGCTTTTCCAGAATGGCGCTTAAGTAGTTGCGGACGGTGCCTTCGCTTAGAAAAAGCTTGGAAGCAATCTCTTTGTTGCTAAGTCCTTCTGCCACCAGAGTGATGATATCATATTCCTTCTCGGAAATGTCGTAAGAGGAATAGTCGAAAGCTTCTGTGGCTTTGATTAAATCCGGAATTTTGGAAATGATTTCGTCACCGTATACATTTTGACCGGAGTAAACTGCTTTGAGAGCGGGAACAATATGCTCGAAATTCTGCTTGAGAATATAGCCTTTTGCACCTAATTCCAAGGCTTTGACAATGTACTCGTCGTCCAAAAAAGTGGTCAGAAACAGTACTCTGGCGGCAGGGTATCTCTTCAACACTTCTGCTAAAGCGTCTGTTCCGTTCATGCCCTGCATGCGGATATCCATTAAGAGAATATCGGGTTCGTACTCCTGATAGAGGGGAAGTGCCTGAGAACCGTCATTGCCGATAGCGGCTACTTCTATTGCTTCATCTGCTTCTAATATTGTTTTTAACGACATACAGACCAACTGGTCATCATCTATAAGTACAATTTTCATGGGTAACTCCTTTTCGTTACTTAAGTATAGCATTGCATTCGGTAATCCGCAAATGGAAATCTATTTTGGCACCGATACAAAGATTCGGAAACCGTTTTCGCGGTTAATGTGGATAATTCCGTGCAGGGCATTTACCCGCTCCTCGATATTGGTAAGCCCGATTCCGTCCTGAGGCTTGCGGTCTGTGGAATCGCTGCGGGGATCACCGGACGTCGTTGTTCCGTTGTCTTCAACAAGCAGCTGATAGAATCCGGGATGTTCCTTGACGGTTAACAATACCTTAGTGGCATTGCTGTGCCGGATAATATTATTAAGTGCTTCCTTAGTGATAGAGAGAAAGCAGTACTTCACTTCCTTGGGAATATTTCTGGAAATCTCGCAGTTAAACTGTACCGGGCAGAGCGTAAACTGGTTGACAAGACTGGTAAGTGCTGCCTGCAAATCGACAGATTCATCGTGCAGGTCATGAACGCTGCTGCGAATGCTGTTCATCGCTTCGTTGAGCGTGTCCTTTGCCATATGCAAATGCGGCTTGAGTGCCTCGTCCTTGCAAATCGCAAGCAGTGCCCCTATCTGTAAAAGAGAGCTTGAGAGTAAATGCCCCACGTTGTCATGAATTTCTCTGGCAATCCGGTTGCGCTCTTTTAACGTGGCAATGTAAATCTGGCTGTCTTGGCTTTCAATTAACTGTTCGTTGCTGCGTTTCAGCAGCATTTCCCTTTCTACACTGCTGTCGCGAAGCTGTTTTGCTTTTTGCTTAAGCTGTGTGCGGACAAGGCTCTGGCGGGAAAAGTAGAAGCTCAGTGCGATAAGGGCAAACAGCAGTACATTTGCCGTATTCTGTGAGCGGGTGCAATAGAGAACAAGCGGCATACAGTAGAGAGCCGGTAAAAGATATTGCTGCCGGTAAAAGTAAACATAGCAAAATACCGGTAAAAATACGGATAATTCCGGCAGGAAAAAGCATAATATCAGACTGATAACCCCAATCCACTGCAGCCATTTGGTGCTGCCGGCAGCGATGATAAAGCAGTAAAGGGAGAACATCAGTGCCAGCATCATGAGATATAAAGCGTCTAAATATTTGATTGGGAATAAAAATGCACACAATATAAAAATAATGAGCGATTCGATATAAGTTGACATAATGTACCTCTTAAGCCGCTGTGTTCATAGCCGCTAATTCCGAATTTAAATAAATTATAGCAGATAATGTGACAATTGTCATGTCGCCTGCTTACATTTTGCACTACACATTTCTCCTTGTGAGGATTAAAATATAACCAATGTATGACTCGCAGGTGATTGTACAACGGCTTATTTAAAAAATCTAGTTGTCTATATTACACAACGGATACATTGAAAACTTAAGCTTCACAATTACCGAGATGAAAAATGAAGACAGGGAGGATTCAGAAATGATTGTAAAAATTGAAAATCTGGTTAAGCGGTATGGGGATTTGGTGGCGCTGGACCATTTTAATCTGGAAATTGAAGAGGGAGAGATATTTGGCCTGTTAGGACCAAACGGCAGCGGGAAATCGACAACGATTAACTGCCTGTTAGCCCTTTTGGAGTATGATAAAGGGACGATAGAAATATTTGGACAGAAAATGAGACCGGACAGTTACGATTTGAAAAAGGATATCGGTGTCATTATGCAGAATGTGGCAGTGTTTGACGAGCTGACCGTTTACGAGAATATTGATTATTTCTGCGGACTTTACATCAAGAACAAGGCGGAGAGAAAAGCACTGGTAGAGGAGGCGATAGAATTTGTGGAGCTTTCGGATTACCGCAAATTCTATCCGAAGAAGTTATCCGGCGGGTTGCTGCGCCGGCTGAATATCGCCTGCGGGATTGCGCATAAGCCGAAGCTGATTATTCTGGACGAGCCGACGGTGGCGGTAGACCCGCAGAGCCGCAATAAGATATTGGAGGGTATCCAGAATCTCAACGCAAATGGAGCGACGATTATCTATACTTCCCACTACATGGAGGAGGTTGAACAGATATGTACCCGCATTGCGATTATGGATAAGGGAAAAAATGTGGCTCTCGGCACCAAAGATGAGCTGAAGGCAATGATTGATTTAGGAGAGACGATTAGTATGGAGGTATTGGAGCTTCCGCAGCAGGTATTGGCTGCCATTGAGCATCTGCCGCATGTGATAAAGGTGGATTATGACCATCATTTATTGAAAGTGAAATTTTCCAAAGGCAAGCATAATCTGCTGAGGCTGCTGGATTTGATGAAGGAAAATGAAATCGGATTTGGCGGAGTGCATTCCGAGATGCCGACATTAAATGATGTATTTCTGGAAATTACAGGAAAAGAATTGAGAGATTAGGGGGGAGAGAAAAATGCAGCATTTTGGGTATCAGATAAAAATGATGTTCCGCAGTCCGATGGCGCTGTTTTGGGCTGTGGCATTTCCGGTTATTCTGGGTGCAATGTTCTATTTCATGTTTGGCAATATCGGAAATGTTGAACAGTTTTCCTGTGTGCCGGTAGGCATTGTGCAGGAGCAGGAAAACGATATATTCGTAGAAATGATGGAAAGTATAGAAGTGGAAGAAGATCTACCGATGTTTGTCATCAAAGAGTATGCGGATGCAAAAGAGGCAGAGAAGGCATTAAAGGAAGAGGAGATTCAGGGTGTTGTGCTGGTAAAAGGACAGGACTTTGAACTGATTGTCAAAGAGTCCTCGGTTGACAGTTCCCTGATTAAGACATTTTTGGACCAGTACAAGCAGAACAATACACTGATTGAGGACGTGGCAAAAACCCACCCGGAAAAGCTGGCAGACCTGATCGCCGGTCTTTTTCAGCCGGACAGCACCGTTGGCATTACGGAAATTCTGCTAAAGGGTCAGGATAAGAGTCCGTATACGCAGTACTTCTACGCACTTCTTGCCATGGCATGCCTGATTGCTTCCAGTATCGGTGTACAAAATGGACTGAATATACAGGCAGACCTTTCTGCAATTGCCGCAAGGAGAAATCTGGCACCGACGAAGAAAATGAATCAGGTATTAATTGATTTTGCGGCGACGTTATTTATCTACTGTATTCTGATGGCGGGTGTTTTGGCCGTGTTAGTATTTGTTTACGAACAGGATTTCGGAGACAATGCAGTTTTGATTTTACTTGGAACATGGGTCGGAAGCTTTGTGGGGCTCGCCGGAGGAACGATGATTGCGGTAATGGCGAAAGGGGAAAAAGCAGCGAAGGAAGGCCTGGCGGTGGCATTTTTTATGGTCAGCTCCTTTTTGGGCGGCTTACAGTGGGTCGACATCACATATGTGCTAGAAAAGCATTGCCCGGTGATTAACCGGATTAACCCTGCTACATTAATGGTGAATGCCTTTAAAAGTCTGGCCGTGTTTGGCGATTACAGTCAGTATGCAGTGAATCTGCTTACCCTGCTGGCAATCGGAATCCTATTTCTTGCAGTCAGTATTATCAAGTTAAGGAGGAATCGGTATGCAAGTATTTAAAACATATTTTAAATTGATGAATCATTATAAGGGCACGATTATCATGTATTTTGCTATCTTTTTGCTGGTTGCGCTGGTGATGACGAATAATAGGGGGTCGTCTTCGGACGGCAGCCAGGAGCAGTTTGAGGGGGAAGTGCTGGATATTGCCATTATTGATCAGGACGCGGAAACGCTGGGGCAGGCATTGAAAACGTATTTCGGAGAGAGCCATCACCTTAAGGATTTGGAATATGACGAAGAGGAAATACTGGACGCACTGTACTGGAAAGCGGTTGACTATGTGCTGATTATCCCAGAGGGGTTTGAGGAAAGTCTGCTTTCGGGTGATGTGGAAAAAACAGAGCTGCAGTGCATGAAGGTGCCGGGGACGTTTAATGCCGCATATTTTGAATCGGAACTGGATTCGTATATATCCAAATTGACCGGACTGCTTGAGGTGGGTTATTCTGTCAGGGAGGCAGAGGAGGAACTGCTGAGTCTGCAGGAGGAGAATGTTGAGGTGACAATGGCTTCCTTCACCAATGCAGATCAAAATGATGCTTCTTCCGTATTTTTTGTCTATGTTCCCTATCTGTTTATCTCACTGGGGATTATCTGTGTCGGCACAGTATTGTTGCGCTTCAATGAACAGGAAGTGAAAGCACGTATGGAATGCGGGGCACTGGCAATGAAGAAACGGATTACCGGATTGACTGCGGCGATTTTTCTCTTCGGTCTGATGATGCTGTTGGCAGTGCTGGTGGTGGCCGGTATTCTCTCGAAAGGGAGTATCTATACGGACGTCCGGTTTCCGTACTTTTTGCTGAATATGTCTGCCTTGCTGTTATTTGGCTTGAGCCTGGGCTTTCTGGTGGGCAGCATTGCCAAAAATAACGCAATGGTTAACGGTATTGTCAATGTGGTAGGCCTTGTCCTGTGCTTTTTGGGCGGTGTATTTGTACCGATGGAGTTTTTCAGCGATGGGGTAAGGAGCGTGGCAAAATTTTTCCCGACATATTGGTATGTGGTCACGAATGATTCCATTGGTGCAATGAAGGCGATGACTCCGGAATTACTGGAAAAGATACTGCCGCAAATCGGTTTGGTATTTTGCTATGCTTTGGCGATTTTTGCCGTGACCGTGGTAGTGATCGCAAATAGAAGGACAAGGGCGGAATAGCAACTATCAAAAGTGGCTGCCTGTCAGCGTGGATTTGCAGCTTTTGTGAACCAAAAAGAAAAAACTGCGTACAATAAAAGGAAGAAAATCCGAGAGTGACGGTGCTGGCATGGACGCAGGGAAAAGGACGGAAATATTTGAAAATTTACCGGTAGGCAGGGCGGTATGCAGACAGATTATCCCCTCTGTAGCCAGTCAGATGGTTATACTGGCTTACAATCTTGCAGATACTTATTTTGTGGGAATGTTAAATGATTCCTGCCAGACGGCAGCAGTTACCGTAGTGTATTCTTCCTTTGTCATGCTGACGGCAGTGTCCAATTTATTTGGGGTAGGCGGGGCAAGTGCCGTGGCAAGAGCGCTGGGAGAGAAAAATGCTATGCAGGCAAAGCGAAGCTCGGCGATATCCTTTTGGGGTGGGCTGGTGAGCAGCTGTCTGTTTGTGGTGCTGTTTAGCCGGTTTGAAGAACCGATTTTGCGTCTGAGTGGAGCGACTGCGGAAACCATTGGCATTTCTATGCAGTATGCGGACTGGGTAATCAAAGCCGGGGCGCCGTTTGTGGTGTTAAACCTGCTGCTGGCCAATCTGCTGCGGGCAGAGGGGAAGGCAGTACAGGCGTCAATAGGGGTGTCCCTGAGCGGAGTGGCGAATATTGCCTTAGATGTGTTTTGCATTCTCCCACAGTTTCTGGGATTAGGAGCAGCGGGAGCCGGTATGGCTACAGCGGTTTCCAATCTGATTGCCGTAATTTATTTTATCGGCTGTGTGGTGGCAGACAGAAAATGTACGGTTATTTCCTTTTCATGGGTCTGCTTAAAGGAGGGCTGGAAAGATATCGGTGCAGTGCTGTCTGTGGGCTGTCCTTCCGCATTACAGTATGCGCTGACCGTGGCAGCCATTGCCGCACAATCCGCATTTGTCTCTAAGTATGCGACGCAGGCAGTGGCAGCTCTGGGAATTGTGAAGAAGCTGGATATGCTCCCGTTGTATTTTTCAATTGGTGTAGCAAATGGTCTGCTGCCGCTATTGGCCTATAATTATTCAGCGGGCAACCAGTCGAGGAGGAAACGCATATTTGCAGCCGGCTGTGGAATTTCTTTCGGGTTTGCCATGCTTTGTTTTGTCTGCTACGAGTGTTTTGCCGGACAGCTTGCGGCAATGTTTATCGACGATCCGGCCACCGTGTGCTACAGTGCTGGATTTCTTCGCAGAATGGTGGTTGCCATGCCGCTGATGTCAGTCTGCTATCCGCTGATTATCCACTTTCAGGCGATGAAAAAAATTAAGCAGTCAATGGTGGTATCCGTGCTGCGCAAGGGAGTGCTGGACATTCCACTGCTATTTCTAATGGACTGGCTGAATCCGTTGTATGGCTGTATGTGGGTACAGCCTGTGGTAGATGGAATTTCTCTGGTGGTGGCGGTTCTGATGTATGTCCGGCTAAAGGAGGAAGGCTTGAAAAATTTTTCATAAAAAGGTAAAAAGACTATTCACTTTCACGGGATTAAATCCGATATAATGTGTGAAAGGGTGAAGTGGCAGAACATGGATGCTCTGCCGCTTTTTCTCTTTTGTAGACCGTACAAAGGAATGGCGGTTAGCTTTATTCATCTTACATTTCATGGAAAAGAAAGGAGTTGAGTACCATGAAAATCAAAAATAGTGCAGTAGCGATGTCGGCACAGTCCAGCTACAGCCACTATCAGGAAAGCACGGTGACGACCACCCGTATGAGCCTGTCGCAATGGAATGCGTTAAAGAATCAGGTCAAGAGGGAAGCGGAAGATGCCGGTGTTGAGGTTTCCATTTCAGACCAATCCAAGCAGATTTGGGAAAAGTTCAAAGAGGAGCAGGAGGCGAAGAAGAACCCGAATTCCCTTCCGAATTTGCTGCAGGCAGATAATGCACAGCAGCCTTACGGGGAAACGAGAGTCTCCAGCAAACAGGAACAGATGCTAGAGACGCTGAAGCGTCTGATGGAAATGCTGCGGAAAATGCGCAAGGGCGGGCGTTGGTATTCCTTTTCGGATATCCAAAATGACATCAAAGCCCAGCAGGTATCCAGCTCAGATTCCCATTTTGGAACGACGATGAAACGGCTTGGACAAAGTCAGAGCTTTGCGATGTCACAAAGCGTTTCGGTTGTTGATCTGCGAAGTGCTTCTGCAAACAGCAGCACAGGCAGTGTGGGAAGCTCTACCGCATGGGTACGCCACACGGAAACCAGCAGTTTCGTACTGGAACAGGAAAGTACTACGTTTTCTGCAACAGGAATTGCCCGGACAGCAGACGGAAGGGAGATTGAATTTGGCATTGATTTGCAGATGTCAAGAGGCTTTGCAGGAACAATGTTTTCATCAAAGGACGAACAGATTGTGCTGACTGACCCGTTAGTGATTAACTTAAACAGCAGTACGGCCAGCGTATCCGATCAGAAATTTTTCTTTGATTTGGATGCCGACGGCAAGAAGGAGGAGATATCTTCTCTTGGCTCCGGCAGCGGATTTCTGGCCTATGATAAGAACGGCGATGGGGTAATCAATGACGGTTCGGAATTGTTTGGAACGAAATCCGGCGACGGTTTTGCAGACCTTGCACAGTATGATGAGGACGGCAACGGCTGGATTGATGAAAATGACAGTATTTTCAGCCGGCTGAAGGTGTGGGTAAAAAACGAGGACGGAACAGACAGGCTTCTGGATTTGAAGGAAGCAGATGTAGGTGCAATTTATCTAGGAAGTGCGGATACGCAGTTCCATTTAAATGATGCAGCTACCAATCAGACCAATGCGGTCATTCGTAAAACCGGCGTATTCCTGAAGGAAAGCGGTGGAACGGGAACTGTACAGCATGTGGATTTAGCTGTATAGAATGAAAGCGTAATCTCCATATTTCAAAAGTAATAACAAATGTGTTGTGCATATAACCATGTTTACATGTAAGTGATTTCGCTTACTTGCATGGGCGAAATTGCATACATAGAGCGGCCTGCCGGAGGGAGAAACCTGTGGCAGGCCAATTTGATTCCCCGTATGCTTGCATCGGGGGTGTTGACCGCTACAAGCGTGTATGCCGGCAGGCGTATTTGGTGACTGACATAAAGGTAACGCCTGTCTATAGAAGAGGGGCATATAACCGCAAGAGGCTTAACCACAGGCGGTAGGGCTTGTTTAGCTTCAGACAGTCATTGTAGGTAATTTCTTCTGATACGGATAAGGTGTTCTGTATATCTTCTTTAATGGCATTGATTTCTTTGCAGTGGTACAGGAAAGCGGCACATTCAAAGTGCAGGTACAGGCTGCGGTAATCGAGGTTGACAGAGCCGACTACAGCATAGTTGTCGTCCGCTATCATCATTTTGGAATGAATAAATCCAGGTACATACTCGTATATTCTGACCCCTGCTTTGGTCAGCGGCTCATAAAAGGAGCGGGTCATCATAAATACCGGCTTTTTGTCCGGGATTCTCGGCGTGATAATGCGTACATCAATACCGCTTTGGGCGGCCAGCGTCAGAGCGGTAATCATTTCATTGTCCACAATCAGGTACGGTGTGGTGATGTAAATGTATTTGGTGGCACGGTGAATCATATTGAGGTAGACATTTTCTGCCACGACCTCCGAAAATAGCGGATTGTCAGCATAGGGTTGGACAAAACCGTCGCTGCTTTTGGCTGTATCGTCGGGAAAAACGGACGGAGAAACGTGATATTTCTCATAGTCAACGGGCTGTTCGGAAACCTGCTGCCAGAATTGTAAAAACATTACCGTGAAATTCCAGGTGGCATCGCCTTTGAGCATGATTCCGGAATCCTTCCAGTAGCCGTGAAGCTTCTGTCTTTGATTAATGTATTCATCTGCCAGATTAATGCCTCCGGTAAAAGAGGTGTAACCGTCAATCACGGTGATTTTTCTGTGGTCACGGTTGTTGAGCCGCAGAGAAAGGGTGGGGCTAAATGGATTGAAGCAATAGCATTCTATGCCGTATTCCCGAAGCTCCCGATAATAGGCAGGTGGAAGGGTGCGGACGCTGCCCATGTCATCATAGATTATTTTTACCTCTACACCGCTTGTGGCTTTCCTCTTCAGGATATCCAATACACTGTTCCAGAAAATGCCGTCATGGATAATGAAGTACTCCATAAAAATGAAATGCTCGGCCCGCTCAAGCTCCTCTAACAGCCGGGTATATAGTGCCTCTCCTGTGGAAAAGTATTCTACCGAGGTGTTTTTGTAGACTGGATATTTGGCAAGGTTATAGATATAACCCGCCTGAGGGACGGCATGCTTGCTGATTAGTTCGATTTCCTCTAACACGGCAGGGTCCTGCGTGAGGTGTTCTTTGGACTCGGCGACAGCTGACCGCACACTTTTTCGGAATTTGCGTCTGGTTCCGTTTACGGAAAGAAGGAGATAGAAAAGTCCGCCGAAGATGGGAATAAGCAAAATCGTAATGCACCAGGCCAGCTTGTAAGCGGGATTAATTGGCCGGTTGATGATGTATAGCACGACAAATATGCTGACGACGGAAAATAGTATCTGAATCTGGAAATAATGTTCCCGAAGCTGGATATAGGCATAGAGGATGCAGGCAACCTGTATCATCACAAGAAAAGCCACCCATATCAATTTGTCCATAAATATGGTATAGTCTCCGCGTTTTCGTTCTTTGTCAATTACATTGTGCTTGCTCATGTGCTTCTGCCTCCTGCTGCCTGCCACCTTCCCGCTGCCCCGCAGGGAAGGATTAAACCGTTGTCTGAAACGGGAAGACCTACTTCGCCGGATTCCACGTATCCACCGTATACGGGGACGATTTCTGTGGAAATCAGATAGGTAAGTACTGCCGGTGCCAGTCCGGTAGTATAGGAATTGACGAGGAAGAATAGAGGTTTATCACTTAGGACCTGGCGACATAAGGCAATCAGTGAGTGGATCTTTTCTTCTATCTTCCAGATTTCTCCTTTTGGCCCCCGGCCGTAGGAAGGCGGGTCCATAATAACGGCGTCATAGTGGTTTCCACGGCGGATTTCACGCTCCACAAATTTGACGCAGTCATCTACAATCCAGCGGATTGGCGCGTCGGCAAGCCCTGACGCCTGTGCATTTTCCTTTGCCCATGTCACCATGCCTTTAGAGGCATCTACATGGGTGACACTTGCTCCTGCCTTGGCGGCAGCACAGGTAGCGCCGCCGGTGTAGGCAAAGAGATTCAGCACCTTAACCGGACGTCCGGCGTCTATGATTAAACCGGAAAACCAGTCCCAGTTTGCAGCCTGCTCAGGAAAAAGGCCTGTGTGCTTAAAGCTAAACGGTTTTAAGTGAAAAGTCAGCTCCTTATAATGGATAGACCATTGCTGTGGCAAATCAAAAAATTCCCATTCGCCGCCGCCTTTTTTGCTGCGGTGGTAATGTGCATTTAACCGGTTCCACGCAGGATTGTTTTTGGGTGTGTTCCAGATTACCTGGGGGTCCGGCCGCAAAAGGATATATTTTCCCCAGCGCTCAAGCTTTTCTCCGTTGGAGGTATCAATGATTTCATAGTCTTTCCAGTCTGTTGCTTCCCACATATGGCACTCCTTATTATTGGGTATATTCTGTATTGTCTATACATGATATCAGGCAATTACTTAGTACATTATATAGGCGGAATTTGATTTCGTCAAATAAACTGTGCCAAAAACCTTGAATGTTTACGGGGATAAGTTTATAATGAGCAAAAGGAGGGCTGACGATGAAATTAGTAGCTTATTTTTCATACTCAGGGAATGCTAAGAAGACGGCACAGCAGGTAGCAGAGCTTGCAGGAGCGGATTTATTTGAGATTAAGACACAAACGGCTTATTCCCAGGATTATCAGAAGTGTATTGACGAGGCGCGCAAGGAATTACAGGAAGGGGCGAGACCCAAGCTGGTGAATCAGGTAGAGGATATTGACCGGTATGACACGGTTATTTTGGGTTTCCCCAATTGGTGCAGTACTTGTCCAATGGCAGTGCTGTCGTTTTTGGAGAGCTATGATTTGTCCGGCAGGAAAATCTATGCCTTTGTGACGAATGGCGGTGGCGGCTGCGGCAACAGTACGGCGGATATTAAGGCGAGTGCCGCCGGTGCTGATGTTACGGAGGCAATTGACGGAAATAATCTGACTGAGGAGCAGATTAAAAGCTGGCTGGGAGTCTGATTTGCGCAGACGGCAAAGAAGTGAAGTGTCTTGGCAAGACGGTTAAGGCGTGTGGCAGAGTGATAGAATACTTGAGCCATGCGCCTGTTATATTAAAAGGATAGGCAATTGTGAAACAGGAGTTTCGCAATTGCCTAATATTAGAGGGATAATGGAGGAGATTATGGAGGAGATTATGGAGGAACAAATGAGAACGCTGGAATTGCAGAGCAGTGCGATAAAGGATAAATTTCTGGCACCACTTACCAGCAATAGAAAATTGGAAATCCGGCAGAATGTTTCAGATGAGGACCGTGAACGTCCAGACGGAGAATATCAGCGGGACTATACAAGGGTTTTGTATTCTTCGTCTTTTCGCCGGCTCCAGGGGAAAATGCAGCTCTATGCAGTGGAGAGTGATCAGTTTATCCGAAACCGGCTGACACATAGCCTGGAGGTGGCACAGATTGCCCGTTCTATTGCAACGGCTATCGGCTATAGCCAACAGGAGATGTATGTAGTGGAGACCTGTTCTTTGGCGCATGATATCGGCAATCCACCGTTTGGCCATGCAGGCGAAGCATTTTTGAATGAATTGAGCAAGTCCTTTGGCGGTTTCGAGGGCAATGCACAAGCCTTTCGGATATTGACTACCGTGGAACAAAAGCGGCACTCTTTTCAGGGGCTCAATCTGACCAGACGGACATTGCTTGGAATATTAAAGTACTATAATCCTTTTCAGGTTACCAAACATAAGGATTCACAGTATGTATTGAAGTATCCGAAGTTTTTATACGATGATGATTATGCGTTGGTCGGGGAGATTGTGGCGGAAACGGGAGTCTGCCTGCGTACCTTGGACGTGCAGATTGTGGATATTGCTGACGAGATAGCCTATGCGGCCCATGATTTTGAAGATGGTCTGCGGCTTGGTGTGTTTACTGCCGATGAAATTCTTCATGAGTTTAGCACCAAAATAAATGATGGAGAAAGCGTAATGCAGTTAGAGCGGATTATCACGGAGAGTAAGGACAAGGCGGGATTTCGGAAGCCGGGGGTCGATTCTGCCGAATTTTCAAAGCTTTACCGGAAAGAGATGACGTCACAGATTATCAATACGCTTATCCATGATATCGGCATAGTGGTGCTCAGCGATAAGGAAAAGACTACACGGGGAACGACACAGGACGAGGAAATAGGCTTTGTCCACTATAAGGCACTTGCAGGCGGGCTGAAAAAGACCGTATTTGATTGTGTGACCAACAATGATGCCGTTTATGCTTATGAGGCAAAGGGGAAAAAGATGCTGGAAGATTTATTTCATTTTTTTCGGGACAATGTGCAGTATCTTCCTCCGGAGTACAGGGTGGCAAACATTGTTAGACAATATGCGCCCAAATATGATATAATAAACGAACAAAATTTACAGGACAGGCTGATTATTGATTATATTTCCGGCATGATGGACGAGTATGTGAAGACTGTCCATAGAAAATATATTGGTTAACCGGGTGGTTAAGAGGTTGAATATGAATAAATTATTGGGATTTTATGAGTTGAAGCAGTCAGGCCTGCCCACCGTCCGCTGGGAAGAGTTTGACAACAGTGTCAGGCTGGACGACAGCAGACTGTGGACAATCCGCTCAGCCGTGTATCAGGGAGAGGATTTGAATCTGCCGCGTAAGGTTGGTGTGGGAGCACAGGAGGCATGGGAGTTTGCCAGTGGACTGGCAGACAAACTCGGAACGGGAGGGCTGGTGCTCTATTATCCTTATTTTATTGCGGAAAAAAGCGGGACACTGGAGGTAAAATCGGACGAGATTATTATCGAGGCGGTCAAAGATGATTTGTGGAATATGGTCACCTATTCCGACAGGGCTGTGACACTGCGATATGCCGGCGGCACTGTTCGTGTCAATGGAGATTCCGGTTTTCTGCAGCAGGAGGAAACGGAGGCGATACTGGCTAATGTAGCATTGGTGAGGCGGCTGTTCAGAGATGATATTCTGGGGGGAAGCAGTATTTTGCTGGAATGGAGCTTTGCCTATGACTGCGATGCGTCCAGAAAAGTCACAGGGGAAAAGTATCTGGTGTTTTATGAGGCAAGGACAGTGTGATTGTGTGGTGTTTATGATATTGGAAGGAGTAGATTATGTATAAACAGGTATCTAAGCTGATTGTTTACCGGGATTTGGGTGAGGACAGTATTTTGAAACGGCTGGCAGGCATATTTGAGGATTTTGACTGGTATAAGGAGAATGTGCTCGGCAGCTCGTCTGCATTTAGTGCGTCGAAGCTGGAGGAGATGAAGGATAAGAAGCATATCAGCAGGGAAAGCCTGATTACCCGTATCTATGGTGAAATAAAGAGACTGCTGGATTTGGCGACGGATTACGGCTTTGATGATAATCTGTGGCATAATTATCTGACCTTTCTGATGATAACCAATGAGAATTCCTTTAGTCTTACCAGTGAGAAGGTAGGGGCAAATGAGGGCAGCGTCAATCATTTTGCCAGAAATGATTTCAAAATTTTTAAGGCATTGTTTGACTACAATTTTTATGAAATTGAAAGGGAGCTTGGTATTGACTGCTTTTCGACAATATCCGATTATCAGGCAATCGGAAAAAAAGAGCGTATGTATAATTACAATGTTTCGGCAAAAGTACGTGCTCTGTCTAAAAGATTAGAAAAATGTGATGATGAGGAGGGCTTTTTCCGGGAGATAACGGCATTTTACGCAGATTACGGAGTGGGAATGTTTGGTCTCAACAAGGCGTTTCGTATCCGCAATGTGGGAGAACAGGTGGAGATTTACCCAATTAATAATACGGAAAATGTGGTTTTGAATGATTTGGTGGGATATGCGCTTCAAAAAAAGAAACTGATTGATAACACGGAGGCCTTTGTGGCGGGGAGACCGGCGAATAACTGCCTGCTGTTTGGCGATTCCGGTACCGGTAAATCGACCTGTATTAAGGCAATTATCAATGAGTATTATGAAAGTGGACTGCGCATGATTGAGATTTATAAGCACCAGTTTAAGGATTTGTCCACTGTGATTTCCATGGTGAAAAACAGGAACTATAAATATATCATTTACATGGACGATTTGTCCTTTGAGGAATTTGAAATAGAATATAAATTCCTCAAAGCCGTGATCGAGGGTGGTGTGGAGACCAAACCGGATAATGTGCTGATTTATGCAACCTCTAACCGAAGACATCTGATTAAGGAGACGTGGAACGATAGAAATGATTTGGAGCATGGGGACGGCGGGGAACTGCACCGCTCAGATACGATGCAGGAAAAACTTTCTCTGGTGAACCGTTTTGGCGTCACGATTAACTTTTCCAGGCCGAATCAGAAGGAATATTTTCATATCGTTACCGAGCTGGCAAAGAGGGAGCCTGCAATTGCTCTGTCAGACGAGGAGCTGTGTGCCGAGGCAAATAAATGGGAGCTTTCTCATGGCGGTATTTCCGGACGTACGGCGCAGCAGTTTATCAATTACCTGGCAGGAAAGGCATAGGCCGGGGGAGATGAAAGGAAAAAAGCATGAAGATTATTCTTGTGGCTTTGAATGCAAAATATGTACACTCTAATTTGGCGGTATATACTTTGGAAGCCTATGCCAGGGAGCAGTTAAATCGGGCTGGGAGGCTGCGCAGTGATCGGCAGCAGGCGGCATATACACAGTGCGAAGAGGCGGAAATTATCGTAAAAGAATATACGATCAATCATAATCTGGATATGATTTTGCAATCTCTATATCAGGAAAAAGCGGCAGTAGTTGCGTTTTCCTGTTACATCTGGAATATTCACGAAAATCTAATCATTGCAAGGGAGCTTCATAAGGTTTCGCAAAATACCCATATCTGGCTTGGTGGGCCGGAGGTAAGCTATGGCAGCAGAAAGCTGTTGGAGGAAAATACATTTGTAGAAGGAATCATGCAGGGAGAGGGAGAGGTTACCTTTTATGAACTGGTGGAGCTTTGGAACAAAATAGGTGAAATTGAATCGAAAAATGTGATGAATGACGAGGCGGGAAGAGACAATATGGCAGCAACAGATTTATACCGGGAGGTGCCGGGGATTATTTACCGCGACAAGGATAACGGTATTCATCAAAATCCGCCAAGGGAGTTAATGTCCTTAGATGAAGTACCCTTTATTTATCATGATTTATCCAAATTTCAGAACAAGATATTATATTATGAGACGAGCAGGGGCTGCCCGTTTTCCTGCAGTTATTGTCTGTCGTCCATTGATAAGCAGGTCAGGCTTCGCAGTATGGAGCTGGTGAAAAAGGAGCTTCGCTTTTTTCTGGACGCGAAAGTTCCACAGGTGAAATTGATTGACCGGACATTTAATTGCCAAAAGAAGCATGCCCTTGCCGTCTGGCAGTTTCTTCTGGAACATGACAATGGATTAACGAATTTCCATTTTGAGGTGGCGGCAGATTTAATTGGAGAAGAGGAATTGGCAGTATTTAAACAGATGCGGCCGGGACTGATTCAGCTGGAGATTGGGTTGCAGTCAACAAACCTTCAGACCATACAGGCAATCAGACGGGTGATGAATGTGGACAAACTAAGGAATATCATGCTGACCATTCAGGAATTTGGCAATATTCATCAGCATTTGGATTTAATTGCAGGACTTCCGTATGAGGATTTTGTTTCCTTTAAACAATCGTTTAATGATGCTTATGAAATGAAGCCAAATCAGTTACAGCTGGGATTTTTGAAAGTGTTAAAGGGTTCTTATCTGGAAGAGCAGATAGAGGAATACGAGTTGAAGTATCAGGATTTTCCGCCTTATGAGGTGTTGAGCACAAAATGGATATCCTATGATGACATACTTGCATTGAAAAAAGTGGAAGAGATGGTAGAGGTTTATCGCAATAGTGGACAGTTTATGCATGCGTTATCGTATTTGATAACCTTTTTTGAATCACCCTATGCTTTTTATGAAGCACTGGGAGAATATTATGCGTGCAGGCAGCTTTTTGGGATTGGTTTCAAAAGAGAGACAAGATATGAAGTATTGAGGGAATTTTCTGCAAATAGATTAGTTAAATGTGAAAATGACGATCGAAAATATAGCACATTTGATGAAGTAAACCGGAATGTACGTAATGGGAATGTACAGGAGGAATTTTCCGCTGTGCTTCTGGACGATTTATTAACGTTTGATTATTATTTAAGAGAAAATGCAAAGAGCCGGCCTTCCTGGGCGAAGGCAGAGCCGATTGGCAAATCTGCATATCAGGCATTTTTTAAAAACGGGGGAACGGAAGAGGCTGCCTTGGGCGGAGATGGCTATGATTCAAAGACTGCGGCCAGGGCAATGCATATTGAACCTGTTTCAGGTGAGTCGATAGAATGGCTGTGGGGAGAGGAAACGGCCCGTGCCTGCAGAAAAGAGAAGGAAAGCGGAGAGTGGTACTGCCTGTTTGACTATGAGCACCGTAATCCGCTTTCTAAGGATGCCGCAGTGAAGCTGCTATCCCATCTTTAGGATACTGAATATATAAAAAAGACGGAAAATAGAAGGGAATAGGCATTGTCTTATCGTTGGTTCACATGGTATAATGTTTAGTGGGAACACATAATTAGTGCGGAATATAGAAATCCGATATGGAGGAGGATGGCAGATATGGGGAATGGGGAAAATGGACAGGGAGGAATGGAAGGCGGTGTTTCGGAGCACAAATGGCAGAAATTGCTTGCTAATGTATTTCTTTCTATGGGTTGTGGGGTTATATGCTATAGGGAACGGGACGGAAAACTGATTGCCATCAATCAGGCGGCCTTGAACATTCTCGGCTATGAGTCAAGGGCGGATTTGGAAGCGGAAGGCTTTGACGGTATTGCAAAATCCGTTGTCGAAGAGGACCGTTATCTGCTTTTTGATAAGATAAGGCTGCTACAGCATAAGAATGACCGGCAGGATGTGGAGTACCGTGTACAGCACAAAGATGGATCAATTGTTTATGTATACGGGGATATCCAGTTATTTATCGATGAAGACGGGGAGAGTATCATTCAGCGAACCCTGTTAGATGTTACGGAGCGGAAGCGGCTGGAAATGAGGCTGTTTAAGGAGCAGGCAAACAGAGTTTTGTACGCTGAAGCGGAAAAGGCGGAGGCAGTGGCAACTTCGCGTGAATACACTGCCATTTTGACGGGACTGAATAAACTGTTTCTGGAAACGTATTATGTCGATTTCATCACAGATGAGTACCAGATGGTGGGGGCTAATGGTGAATACCGGTTTACGGAACAGCTGAATGGCAGCTATGATAAGGTTTTAGAGGAGTATGTGGAGTATAGCGTATATGAAGCGGACAGAGAGAAGGTATTGCGAATGGGCTCACGCCGCTATGCCCGTGAACACCTGAATCTGGATAATCCATTTTACTCTTTTGTGTATAGAAGATTGACCGGCAAGACTTATCGATGGTATCGGATAAATCTGATTCTGTCTTCCATTACGCCTGACGGGAAACTGAAAAATGTTGTGGTGGCGTTTATGGACGTGAATGATGAGAAGCAGAAGGAGGACACTTATCAGCGGCGGCTTGAGGAGACGAACCAGAGCCTGACGTTTGCGCTTGTTCAGGAGAACAAGTATAAAGAGGAATTAAAGGGTGCCTATGATGCGGCAATGAAGGCCAATCAGGCCAAAAACGAATTTCTGTCCAATATGAGCCATGATATGCGAACCCCGATGAACGGGATTATGGGCATGACGAAGGTCGCCGTGGAAAATGTGAATAATCCGCAAAAAGTAAGGGAATATCTCGGAAAAATAGAAAAGACCTCCAAGTATCTGCTGGAGTTTATTAACAATGTGCTGGATATGAGCAAGATAGAGTCGCGGGATACGACGATTACGAAGGAGGAGATTGTACTCTCGGACATCTTGAAGACAGTTGCGCTGATTGCCCAGCCGAAGGTGCGGGATAAAGGACATAAATTCGCTATTAACGTTCATGAAGTCAGGCATGAACATCTGATTGGTGACAGTCTGCATCTGAATCAGATTTTCATTAATATTATCCGCAACGCAATTATTTATACACCAAAGGGTGGTGATATTTGTATGGACGTCACGGAGCTGCCTGACCATGAGGACGGTTATGCTAACCTGAAGTTTGTGATTTCAGATAACGGTATCGGAATGAGCAAGGAATTTCTTCCGCATCTGTTTGAGATGTTTACGCAGGAGCGGACAAAGGCCCGGACGCATGCAAGAGGCTCCGGTCTGGGAATGGCGATTGCCTATAATCTGGTGACAATGATGGGAGGCTCTTTGACAGCGCAGAGTGAGATTGGTGAGGGGTCCGTGTTTACCGTATGTATTCCGCTGAAAATATCACGGAAATACAGTTGGAGCGGTTCGACCAGTACATATATGATTCATGTCGAAGAGGATGTCGATAAATGGGTGGATATCATGGCTTCAAGAGAGGATTATGTCGACATGGAGGCTGAGGAATCCTTTGAAAACTGCAGAATTTTGGTGGTTGAAGACAATGAAATCAATATGGAGATCATGGTGGAGGTCCTGCAGCAGAAAAAGGCCATAGTGGAGCGGGCCATGAACGGTCAGATTGGGTTTGACCTGTTTGTGGCAAGTGAGCCGGGATACTATGACGTTATCCTGATGGATATAAAAATGCCGGTGAAAAACGGTTATGAGGCAGCCCAGATGATTCGCCAGTCAGACCACCCGGACGCCGGGACAGTGCCGATTATTGCGCTCAGTGCCGATGCGTTTGAGGACGATATCGAAAGGGCTTTGCAGGCGGGAATGAATGCACATGTGGCAAAGCCCGTTGACTTTAAAATCCTGTACTGGGAGATGAAAAAATGTATGGATAAGCGAAAAGAGTCTGGCGGAGATAACCATTAGGCCGTGATTGCTTAAGCTGTTCAAAAGTCAGATGTCGGAGGTAGTAGGAATACATGGGAAAACCGGTAGATGAAAAATGGAAAAAGAGGATTTTTGATATCATACAGATTGGGAAGAAGGAGGATTTGGCCAGCCGTTCTTTTGATTTGTTTATTGTCATTGTAATCTTTGTCAATATAGCGGTCCTGTTTGCGGAAACCTTTGAGGAGCTGGCAGAGTTTACAAATGTTCTCCGGGGCGTGGAGCTGGTCACGATTCTCATTTTCAGTGTGGAGTATATTCTCAGAATATGGACAGCACAATATCTGTATCCGGATAAGAGCAGGACGAAGGCCGTGCTCAAATTTCTGGTATCCTTTGACGGCATTGTGGACCTGTGTACGATTCTGCCGTTCTTTTTCCTGTCGGGCTTTATTGCGCTTAGAATGCTGCGTGTGGTGAGGATTTTCCATCTGTTCCGCATAAATGCGTATTATGATTCGTTTAATGTCATTACGTCTGTTCTGGCAGAGAAAAAGAACCAGATTATTTCTTCCGTGTTCATTATTCTGATCTTGATGATGACTTCATCACTGTGTATGTACAGTGCCGAGCATGAGGTGCAGCCGGAAGTATTCCGCAATGCCTTTTCTGGAATCTGGTGGAGCATGTCTACGATTCTTACCGTGGGTTATGGGGACATTTATCCGGTAACTGCGCTGGGGAGGATAATGGCGATTATTATTTCTTTTCTGGGGGTTGGCGCTGTGGCTATTCCCACGGGTATCATTTCTGCCGGATTTGTGGAGCAGTATACGCAGCTGCAGAATCAAAATAATACTGCTGGCAGTGTGCGGGGGACGGTGAGTATCACAGTGAACCAGACCAGTCCTTTTGCCGGTAAGTCGGTGAAAATGATTGAAACGGCATATCAGATAGATATCGTGGCTTATGTGCGGGGAGGGGCGGTCATTGTGCCTGTGGACAGCAGTGAAATACTGGAAGGCGATGTGGTGATTTATCAGGCGCAGGCAGAATAGCTTTTGCCTGGTCTTACGGTTGTGTATCGGTCAACGGTTGTCCATTTTGTTTAAGATACCGTCGGAGGTTACTCCGGGGTGCGTCAGATACAGACGGCAGATTTGTGTGGCAAGCTCTTCGTCGATATGGTTGTGCCGGGCAATATCGGCAATAGACATACTCTTGTCGACGTCGTGCATGACGGAAACGATAATGTCCTTGAGGTTCTGAGACGCTTGCGGACGAATGTCATCGGTGCCTGTGCATAAATCAATGCGGTTTATCTTATAGGAACCGTCATTGTCGATATCGATAACGGCCATCGTGACAGGCAGCGTGAAACGGCGCGGACCGCAGCTTCCGGGATTAAGCCAGACCTGTCCGTTATCGGATTTCATCTCGTATCTGTGGGAATGTCCGTAGATGACCAGCTGTGCGTTACGGATATCCTCATGGATATGTTTTTGATTGTGAATCATAAAGATACGCAGTCCGTAAAGCTCCAAGTGCAGTGCAGCGGGAAGACCAGCGGATAGATTCTTGTCGGTATTGCCTTGTACGGCGTAAGTTTTGGCAATGGCGTTCAGCTGTTTGATTATGCTTTCGGATTGAATATCCCCTGCGTGCAGAATGACGTCGCATTTCTTCAATTGTTCTATTACATTTTCTCTTAATAATCCGTGTGTGTCCGATATAACGCCTATTCTCGCCATAATGAATCCTCCCTGTATGTTGTGCGTTGTCTGGCAGACCGCTGCAGCAGCTGTTTTTCTGCCGGAATGATTATAGCATATTCGTACTTTTTTTGCTAGACTGCCGTCTACTATTGTGCTAAAATGTTAAAAATGGTGGAAATTAAACAATTATATCTGAAATTCTGTAATTGAGGAGGCAGGTTATATGGCTGAAGACAGGAGAGTCCGCAAAACCAAAAAGGCAATTCAGGACGCTTTTTGCGAGATGAGTAAAGACAAGAAGTTAAATGAGATTACCATTAAGGAGCTGTGTGCGAAGGCAGATATCAATAAGAGTACATTCTATCTGCATTACCGGGATATCTATGATTTGGCAAACTCCATTCAGGAAATTTTAATTGAGGACGTTTGTGCCATTATTGAGGAATATCCCTATGACGAGACGATCCGGAGGGCACCGGAGATGTGGAAACGCATTGCAGACACGCATTTTAAGAATTCTAACGATTTGGGAATGCTGATGCAGCGGCCGGGCATGCAGCCGTTAGTCCGGGAATTTGAACGGGCTGTGATTGATGCGATAATGAACAAATTCGTGGAGGCAGGCATGCGGGAGAATTCAGAGGCATTTTTTCAGCATCATTTATATGTGACTTTCATCATCAATGGCTATGTCGGCGTACTGAGGGAATTTGACGTTTCCGAGATGGAGGCGGCAATGTTGGAGGTTTCCAAACGGTTAAGCACGGGATTCAGTGTGGAACTGTAGAATTTGCAGGTGAAATATGGGCAAAATTGCCAGAAAATCAATCGAGAAATCTGTAATTTTGTATTGCTTTTTTGTAGTGGCTGCTCTATAATATTTATGTTGTATAATTTAAAATCGGTAAGAAGAAGGAGTTAACAATGGAAATTCAAGGATTAGGAATGTCTACTACGGTACTTGCAAATGCCAACACACAATCAGCAGTGGGAATGGCAATGTTGAACAAAGCCTTAGATGCAGATAAGGCAAACGGCGATACGTTAGCCAGTATGCTGGAACGTTCAGTGAATCCGTTGGTGGGTCAGAATATTGATATTCGTATATAGGTTCAGTATATAATCAAGGAGGGAAATCGTGAAAAAGAATACAGTTGCGGTATTGGCAATGCTGGCAATTGGAACGGCAGGGGTCACATCTCCTTCGTTTGTCAGTAATGCAGAAATATTAGATGATTCCACTGTGGGAATTACATATGCCTTAGATGAATACGTTTCCAGTCTTAACATAAAAGAGGTAAAAGAAGAGGAGGTTGTTGTACAGGAGGAAGTCCCTACCTGCAAGTATCCGGAGTTTGAAGGCAAATGCCTTGCCTATGTGGAAGAAGCAGTGAATGTCCGTGAGGAGCCAGATGAGAATTCTGAGCGCGTAGGAAGCCTTCCGGTGCATGGAATTGCGCTGGTGGTAGAGAAAGGCGATACATGGACAAAGATCGAGTCCGGTATTACGTTAGGATATGTGCGCAATGACTTTCTGCTATTCGGCGATACGGCAGGAGCTTATGCTGAAGAGACCTGTCCGAAAGTGGCAAAGGTAAATACAACAACGCTCTATGTGCGCGCAAGCCAGGACGAGACTAGTGACTGTCTGACGATGATTCCGGAGGGAGAATCTTATGAGGTTGTTCCGAGGGACGACGATGTGGACGGTTGGACATATATCAAGGTAGATTCGGATATTGAGGGCTATGTGTCATCAGATTATGTAGATATCTCTTACGGCTTTTCACATGCCATTTCTGTGGCGGAGGAGGAAGAAATCCGTAAGCAGCAGGAAGAGGCAGAGAGGGCAAGACTGGCAGAGATGACGAGCACCAAGCGGCAGGAGGTTGTCAACTATGCCCTTCAGTTTGTCGGGAATCCATATGTATATGGAGGGACAAGTCTGACAAATGGAACAGATTGTTCCGGTTTTACTATGAGTGTATATGCTCATTTTGGTTATGGCCTGCCTAGAACGGCCGCTGCGCAGCAGGCAGCGCTTTCCAGTGTTAGTTTGGATTCCCTGCAGCCCGGTGATTTGCTGTTCTATAAAGGAAGCGGCGGTGTAATTGGTCATGTTACAATGTATATCGGTGGCGGTCAGGTGGTTCATGCCAGCAGTAGTACAACCGGTATCATTATTTCCAATATCGGTTATCGTACACCTTGCTCTGCGGCGAGAATCATTTGGGATTGATGGAAGATAAGATATTTTTGCAATGAAATAGAACATAACAAAGAAATACCCCATAACGATATTTCAACTGTCTGTCGGACAGGAACATATCATTATGGGGTGTTTGTTTTTTATTTTGTGCCTGTGGAACCGAAGCCTCCGTCGCCTCGTACAGTGTCGCTCAGATTGGAACATTCTTCAAAATGGGCGGTTAAGTAAGGGGTAATGATGAGTTGGGCGATCCGCTCGTTTGGTTCAATGGAAACGGGAGAAGTGCCGTGATTGTGAAGGGCAACCATGATTTCGCCGCGATAATCTGCATCAACAACACCTACCTTGTTGGCTGGTGCCAGACCTTTTTTGGAAGCGAGACCGCTTCTCGCATAGATGAGACCGGCATATCCTGCCGGCAGCTCCATAGCAAGACCGGTGTGGATGAATTGGGTTTCTCCCGGCTGGAAGGTTACCGGTGCTTCTATGCAGGCATAGAGGTCGGCACCGGCAGCATACGCTGAAGCGTAGGTGGGCAGGATTGCGTTGGAATTCAGTTTTTTAACAGGTATATTTGCATTTAGCATAGCTATCTCCTTTGTTGATTGATTTGATATATTGGTGATTAATGGATGGAAAAGTCTGTTGTATCATCCCATAAAATCACTTTGTTTTTTTGTAGGGACTCCTGCACGCAGATGATTCGCTGGTTTGAGGAGCCGCGGAAACGCAGGGATAAATCTTTTTTGGCTTCCACAAATTCACCGTCTACCAGTACGTCAATATAGGAAAGCATATCATAGGTCTCGGACCATTTTTTTGCCATGTCGTTTAGAATGTCCTCTTCAAAATCGTATCCGGTATAACACCAGATGTTCTTTGCCGGAAAACGGTTTTTAATTTCCTTTAGCAGCGGAAGCAGCGCCAACTGGTTCTTGTATTCAAAAGGCTCACCTCCCAGCAGGGAAAAACCATGGATATAGGAGGGCTGGAGCGCTTCAAGTATCTCGTTGATGACATCACTGTCAAAGGACTGACCGTAGTTGAAATCCCATGTTTCCGGATTAAAGCAGCCAGGACAGTGGTGTGTACATCCGCTGACAAACAGACTTACGCGCACACCCGGTCCGTTTGCAATATCATGTTTTTTGATTGTTCCGTAATTCATATTGCCTGTTATCCTTTCATTTTATCGGAAATGTATATATAGAAAAGCCACACAAGTGTTGTGTGGCTTTTGTGTAATTCGCCATATATCCTAAAGATGAAGTACCCGTGCTTTAATCTCCTTGGTCTTGCCGACATTCCAGAAATTTTCTCCCAAATATCCGCAGGTTCTTCTTGTCACATTCATCTTGGCATGGTCTTTATTGCCACATTGTGGACATTCCCATTCATTATCGTCATTTATCAAAATTTCACCGTCAAATCCGCAGATATGGCAATAGTCAGATTTGGTGTTAAATTCGGCATACTGGATGTTGTCATAGATAAAACGGACAACCTCTGCAAGCGCATCCAGATTATTGCGCATATTGGGAATCTCCACGTAAGAGATGGCACCGCCGGAGGAAATCTTCTGAAACTGGCTTTCAAAGCGGAATTTGCTGAAAGCATCTATGCTCTCACGCACATCTACATGGTAGGAATTCGTATAATACCCTTTGTCTGTGACATCCGGAATACTGCCGAAACGCTCCAAATCAATTCGGGCAAAGCGGTAGCATAAAGATTCCGCAGGACTTCCGTAAAGACCAAAAGCAATCCCGGTCTCGGCCTTCCATTTATCGGTAGCGGCACGCAGGCGGTTCATTACCCGCAGCGCAAAATCCTGTCCGGCAGGCGTAGTGTGGCTGCAGCCCCTCATCAGCCTGGTTACCTCGTATAATCCGATATAGCCGAGTGAGATAGTGGAGTAGCCATCTAATAGCAGCTTGTCAATCGGTTCCCCCTTGTCCAGCCGGGCAATGGCACCGTACTGCCAGTGTACCGGGCTGACGTCGGAAGTGACGCCCATTAATGAATGGTGACGGCACATCAGTGCTTCATAGCAAAGCTCCAGACGTTCTTCCAGTAAATCCCAGAATTTTTCCTCGTCACCGTCAGCGATGATTCCAATCTGTGGCAGATTCAGGCTGACGACACCCTGGTTAAAACGGCCCTCAAACTTGTAATTGCCGTTCTCGTCCTTCCAAGGGGTCAAAAAGCTGCGGCAGCCCATACAGGAAAAGACATTTCCTTCATAATTTTCGCGCATTTTCTTTGCGGATATATAGTCGGGATAAAGACGCTTGGCGGAGCATTTAACGGCAAGCTCGGTAATGTAGTCGTATTCTCCTCCTTTTAAGCAGTTGTGCTCATCTAAAACATAAATCAATTTTGGAAAGGCAGGCGTGACATAGACACCCATTTCATTCTTAATCCCTTCTAAACGCTGACGGAGAATTTCTTCCACAATCATGGCATTTTCTTTCAAATATTCATCGTCTTTATCCAGATTAAGGAATAAAGTGACAAACGGTGACTGCCCATTTGTCGTCATCAGCGTATTGATCTGATATTGTATAGTCTGTACACCGGAACGGAGTTCATCCTGCAGGCGTTCTTTGATCATCTGCTCAATGATATCATCCGGCACACGGCCGCCAAACTCTGCAGTCATTTTTGTTTTAAATTTGTTGTATGATTTTCTAAGATATTTTCCAAGGTGGCGCACATCTACGGATTGTCCACCGTATTGGCTGCTGGCCACTGCGGCGATAACCTGTGTCATGACGGTGCAGGCAACCTGAAAACTCTTGGGACTTTCAATTAATTTGCCGTTCATTACGGTTCCGTTATCTAACATATCACCGATGTTAATCAGGCAGCAGTTGAAGATTGGCTGCAGAAAATAATCGGCATCATGAAAATGCAGGATTCCCTCTTCGTGTGCTTTGGAAATCTTCTCCGGCAGCAGGATACGTTTCGTTAAATCCTTGGACACCTCACCGGCAATCAGGTCACGCTGGGTTGAGGCAACAGTAGCATTTTTGTTGGAATTTTCTTCCATAACATCCTTGTTTCGATTCTGTATCAGACTTAAAATGGAATCGTCAGTGGTATTTGCTTTGCGGACAAGCTCTCTGGAGTAACGGTAGATAATGTAGGTCTTTGCCAATACAAATTTCTTTTCATCCATTAGTTTCTGCTCGATAATGTCCTGAATATCCTCCACAAGCATCCGGGAACGGTTCTTGGTTTCAATGCAGGAAATAATATATTCCACCGTGTCATCAGTGACCTTTTCAGCGGGCTCTACTTCAGCATTGGCCTTTTGAATGGCTGTTTTAATTTTGTTTCGGTCATAGGAAACCGTTGTGCCATCACGTTTAATTACTTTCATTGTAATACTCCTTTATCATAATCAGACATATGTCCGCTTCCGGTAGCTTTAGCCGAAAACAAACTTATTATACCACTCTATGTAGTGAATGTAAATGAAAAAAACACAAGATAAGGTATAAAAAAGGAAACGGAAACGGTGGAAATGCTGACAAACAGAGGCTTTTGGAGAGGAAAAAAAGTTATTTTTGTGAATTTTCATAAAATTACTTTATTTTTACCGGCATTTGTGATATAAATATTTATTGTATGTATTTGGAAGATTTGATAATCTTTAAATAAGGAAGAAAGATGAAAGGGAAAAAAGATGAAAAAGCAAAAAATAACAGCAATTGCATTAGCCTGTGTACTGGTACTTGGTATGACCGGCTGTGGAAACAACAAGGCGAAATCCTATAGCAAATATGTGGAATTGGGTGAGTATAAAGGAATTGAGTATACAAAGGAAGTTGCAGAGGTAACGGACGACGACATTCAACAGCGTCTGGATTCTTTTGTCAGCGGTCTTGCGGAGGACGAAGAAATTACCGACCGTGCCGTGGAAGACGGAGATATTGTCAATATTGACTATGTCGGAACAATGGACGGAGAGGAATTTGACGGGGGAACAGCCAGTGGACAGGATTTGACGATTGGTTCCGGCCTTTTCATACCGGGATTTGAGAACGGATTGGTTGGCCATAATATCGGGGAAAAAGTGTCTCTGGATTTACAGTTTCCGGATCCGTATGAAAATAATCCTGATTTTGCAGGTAAAGAGGTCAATTTTGCAGTGACGATTAATTCAATCAAAGTGACAAGTACACCGGAGCTTACCGACGCTTTGGTAAAGGAGAATACGGATTTTGATACCATTGATGCATATAAGGAATCGATTCGCGCAGAGCTGGCGGAGACAAATGAGAATTCCGCTGAACAGCAGGCGCAGAACGATATTTTTACAAAGGTGATGGACAGCTGTAAGATTACCGGTTATGATGAGGCAGAGGTAAAGGAGCTGGTTGATCAGGAGTTTGAGAGCTTTCGGCAGAGTGCGGAAACATATGTAAACTATGGATATTCCTATGAAGATGTTCTGGCGGCAAACGGTTATCAGACGGAGGACGAGCTGAAAGAGGGAATTACCGAGTATATTAAGAGTTACCTCAATCAGAAAATGGTAATGTACTGTATCGCAGATAAGGAAGGAATCAAAGCGACCAGTGAAGAGACGGATAAAATGGTTCAGGAATACATGGATACCTATCAGGTGCAGACGAAGGAAGAAGTATATGAATACTTTGGCGATGACTATTTTGCATTTCGTGTACTGGCAGATAAGGTTATGGAGTTTCTGAAAGACAATGCGGTATTAGTTGACAGCACGGAAGAATCGTCTGAGGCTGAAGCCGGCGAGAACAGTGAAGAAGAGAAGAGTGAGGAGACTTCGGAAGAAGAGGAAACAGAGTCGGAGGGAGAGGCTGCGACAGAAGAGAAAGCAGAGGAAGAATAATTTGTTGTGTAAAGCCGGCGTGATGGTGGACGGCTTTAGGAAACTGCGATGTCGATGATTAAGATGAAGGGGTGAATAAAATGGCAGAGAAAAAGAATCTGTTGACCGACAAGGGTCTTAAGAAATTAGAAGAAGAACTGCAGGAATTAAGGGTCGTAAAGCGTAAAGAAGTTGCTCAGAAAATTAAAGAGGCAAGAGAACAGGGCGACTTGTCAGAGAATGCCGAGTATGATGCGGCAAAAGATGAGCAGAAGGATATTGAGGCGAGAATCGAAGAATTAGAGGCAATTCTTAAAAATGTAGAGGTTGTCTATACCGATGAGGTAGATAAGGAAAAGGTGAATGTCGGCTGTATTGTTACGGTAAAAGATACTTCCAATAGCAGTGTACAGATATTTAAATTAGTCGGTTCCACGGAAACGGATGTGCTGAATAACAAGATTTCTAATGAATCCCCGGTTGGGTCGGCCCTAATCGGTGCACGGATTGGCGATACCGTAACTGTGGAAGCACCAAATGGTTCATTCCAGTTTGAAATTTTGGAGATTAATCTGGACGAGGAATAATCAAGAGATAGGACAGGGAATGGCGGAAGCTGTTCCCTTTTTGTTGAAATCAGATAACATAGAAAAGAGGAAAGAAAAGTGGCAGAGAATAATCAGAATCAGCAAAACCAGCAGAAGGGAACGCAGGATATCAACCAGTTGTTAAAGGTTCGCCGGGAGAAGCTTCAAGAGCTGCAGGAGAACGGACAGGACCCGTTTCAGATTACAAAGTATGACGTGACAGCGCATGCGGGGGAGATTAAGGAACGGTTTGAAGAATATGAGGATAAAGAGGTAAGCATTGCCGGGCGCATGATGCAAAAGCGTGTGATGGGAAAGGCATCTTTCGGAAATGTACAGGATTTGAGCGGGAATATCCAGATTTATGTGTCAAGGGATGCATTAGGCGAAGAGGCATACAAGCTGTTTAAGCGGATGGATATCGGTGATCTTGTCGGTGTAGAGGGCAAAGTCTTCTTAACCCAGAAGGGAGAGAAATCCATTCATGCCGATAAGGTGATCCTGTTATCCAAAAGTTTACAGGTGTTACCGGAGAAATTCCACGGTCTTACCAATGTAGATACCCGGTATCGCCAGAGATACGTGGATTTGATTATGAATCCGGAGGTAAAGGATACCTTTGTAAAGAGGTCTAAGATTATCAGCACGATCCGCAAATATCTGGACGGACAGGGTTTTATGGAGGTGGAGACACCGATGCTTGTATCAAATGCAGGCGGTGCGGCAGCCAGACCGTTTGAGACACATTTTAATGCGTTAGACGAGGATTTGAAGCTTCGCATTTCTCTGGAGCTTTATTTAAAGAGACTGATTGTCGGCGGCATGGAGCGTGTATATGAAATCGGGCGTGTATTCCGCAACGAGGGCTTAGATACCCGGCACAATCCGGAGTTTACGCTGATGGAATTGTATCAGGCATATACGGATTATAACGGTATGATGGATCTGACCGAAAATATGTACCGCTATGTGGCGCAGGAGGTTCTTGGAACGACCAGGATTACCTATAACGGAATCGAGATGGATTTAGGCAAGCCTTTTGAGCGTATTACAATGGTGGATGCGGTAAAGAAATACGCAGGTGTGGATTTTAATGAGATTCATACGTTAGAAGAGGCGCGAGCGGCTGCAGACGAGAAGCATGTGGAATATGAAGAAAGACATAAGAAAGGGGATATTCTGAATCTGTTCTTTGAAGAGTTTGTGGAAGAACATTTGATTCAGCCGACCTTTGTGATGGATCATCCAATCGAGATATCCCCGCTTACCAAGAAAAAGCCGGATAACCCGGAGTATGTGGAGCGTTTTGAGTTCTTTATGAATGGCTGGGAGATGGCAAATGCCTATTCCGAGTTAAATGATCCGATTGACCAGCGGGAGCGTTTCAAGGAGCAGGATGCACTGGCAGATGCCGGAGACGAAGAGGCGAACCATACAGATGAGGACTTCCTGAATGCTTTGGAAATCGGTATGCCGCCGACCGGAGGAATCGGATTTGGCATTGACCGGATGTGTATGCTGCTGACGGATTCGGCTGCGATCAGGGATGTGCTGTTGTTCCCGACAATGAAGTCCTTGGGCGGAAAAGACCAGTAAAATCAAGGGTTTCAGCGATTGGGGCTTCGGATTTACGACCAATTTACGACCAAATTTTAGCAACTTATATAAACTTATGGAGCCAAGGTGTGGTAATCGCATCTTGGCTTTTTGCTGCGTGAATGGAAAACCTAACTTGGCAGAAAACAGGCACCATGTTATAATCGGCATATGCAGTGGTGCGTTACCCGCACAGATAAGGAGCAAAGATGAACTCTGAGAAAAATGAACGAAAACAGGATGCCAAACAGCAGCCAAAAGATAATCTGAAAGAGAACGCTGAACAGCGGACAAATAAACAAAAAACGAACGCTGGACAGCCGCAAAAAGATGAACGACAGGATAATAACCGGCATTTTGACAGCCTGCCGGAAGAATACCGGCATATCTGGGAAGAAAAACTGATACAGATTCAAAGGCGTGTCATGGAAGAAATCCTGCGGGACATGCAGGATTATGCCATTCGGCGGTTTTATGGAGGCGGATGGAGAAATGCCGCCTGGTCTGCCAGGAAAGACGGGCAGAGAGATATTTCTGAGGGCAAAGAAAATACATTCGCCAGCATCATTGCGAAGTTTACGAAGGAAAGAATCCAGGAAATACAGAATGTGCGCATGAAAACCGGTTTTCGCAATCTGGATGAGATGCTGGGCGGCGGGATTTCGGCTGGCCTTATCGTACTGGGCGCAGTGTCAAGCCTGGGAAAATCCACAATTGCCTTGCAGATAGCGCAGAACATGGCAAAGCAGGGCGTGACGGTTTTGTTTTTTTCCATGGAGATGACCACAGCAAGGATTGCCTCAAAGGCAATCAGCCGCCAAATATTTCTGGATGCCAAAGCGGACAACGAAAAAATACCGCCTGAGACACTGCGGCTGATAGAATCGGATGCCTTTTTTGATGCAGAGCGGACGGAGCAGTTTTCAAAAAAAGACTGGGAGATGGTTCGGAAGGCGCAGGAAGCGGTAATCAAGGAAAGTGCGTATCTGCGCATAATCGAGACTGCCCAAACAGGGGCAGATATATACAATTATACATCACGACATATCCGGAACAGGGAGCCTGTGCCTGCGGGAAAAAACAGGGCGAAAGCGGATGGGAAGCTGGCTGTCATGGTTGATTATCTTCAGATTCTGCAATCCGCAAACGACCGGTACAACAACAGCAAGCTGATTGTAGATGACAACGTAAGAATTTTAAAGGATTTGTCAAGAGAGTTTGACATTCCGGTCCTGCTAATCAGCTCTGTCAATCGTGAAAATTATAATAAGCCGATAGCCTTTGAGTCCTTCAAGGAAAGCGGGAACATTGAATATACAGCCGATGAGGTGCTGGGACTGCAATTTAAGGCGGTTCACCAAGGCAAAAGCTTTGATATCAATGCAGAGAAGGCAGGGTATCCGAGGCTTGTAGAGGTCGTTGCATTGAAGCAGCGGTACCGCCAGTGCAATGGCAGTGCAGAATTTGCGTATTACACAAAATATGACTGTTTTGTGGAGGAGGACGGCACGCCGGAGGGAAACCAGGCATCGGCAGTGAAAGGCAGCAGCGGACGAAAGGGAAAGCAGGAACCGGCAGCGAAAGCCAGCAGCGGACGAAACGAAAAGCAGGCAGCGAAAGCCAATAGGGAACCGAAAGAAAACTATGCACCGGCAGCAGAAGGAGACAGCGCACCAAAGGGAAAGCAGGCATCGGAAGCAGAAGCAGACAGCGTACCGGAGGGAAACCAGGCACCGGAACCGGCTGGCGATGCAGCAGCCAATGAGGGAAAAGGACCGGAAGGGTCGGCTGACCGGGCGGCTAAGCTTGCATGGCTTGGGGAGCAGGCACCGGGCATGAGCATGGAAGAATTTAAGAAAAAACTAGAGGAATAAACACAGGCATGGGAACGGAACAGAGAAAAATAAAAAATATACTCATCAATAACACGCTGATTGCAAACCAGCTCCGGCAGGGAAAGGACATAGCCGGATATAAGAAAACGGTGAACGTGGGAAGGAAAGGCAGTCAAGTGATGGTGTCCTATGGGATATCCAAAAACCTCTCCTATTTTGACATGACGGTTGCAGATGCGGTATATACCCTGCATATGAACAAGTTTGAAACAATATCCGCCGGACAGGTGATGCGTGTGCTTTCGGGCAATCCGCAGCAGTCGCTGTCCCGCAGCAAAAAAAGGGAGATAGAAGAAAGCATAGAGAAGCTAAGGGAGACGATGCTCTGGATTGACTGTGAAAAAGAAATGCTTGCCCGCGGCACCGACCGCTCGTTTATCGATTCGGAGCTATACAGAAGATTTCTGCCCTGTGAAAAAACACCGGCGGGCAAATACCGCTTCACCGGAAAAATGCCGTTGTATGAATATATGGATGGGGTGAACCGCCAGATGATAGCGGCGCCGGTCGAGTGGCTGCGGTTTCCAAACAGGGGAAAGGATGGGGACGGGATAAAATCCGACACAACGGAAAATGTTTTGATAAAGTGGTATTTGATTCAGTGGCTGTCCGTCATGAAAAACCCCAATAACCAATATACGGGGAACAAAATTGATTACTGGAACATTTCCTATGCAGCCCCCGATATGTATACCGGCATGCTCCCGCAGCTTGGCGAGGACCGGGAGGCGTGCAGTACATCGGCATGGAACCGGAAAGTGGAAAGGATACACAAAAAGGTGGTAACGATACTGGAATGCTATAAGGAGATGGGCTATATCGAGGGCTATGAGCCGATATACGGCATCGCAAAGTCAAACCATATCAGCGGAGTGCGGATTCAGATAGAAGGCAGAAAAGAACAAGGTTAAATGTGCAGCGGAATCATAAAAAACACAACAGGTACAGTTTCGTGAAACAAGGAAGCCCATGGCAAAAGACCGGCAGGGCTTCTTTTTTAGTTGACGTTTAACCTGAAACAGGTTAAAATGGTGACCAACGGGGATTAACACGAGCAATCCAAACGACACAACTGCCGTATTGAAGAAAGGAGGCTGGGTGCGGTACGGCATTGGAAAATAAAAGAAGAATGAACCAAAGGAGAGAGAATATGAAGAAAGCAAAGAAAAGATGGAGCAGTTTTTTGCTGGCGGTCATGATGATTGCCGTAAATATGCTGGCATTACCGGCGGGCACAGAGCGGGCGTATGCGGCAGGCGGAAACAAGACGCTGCTGTTAACTGACACCTATATTGATGGAACGATTGCAAATAAGGGTGATGTGGATTTTTATAATTTCACGATTGCGGCACCGGGCTGGGTTACCATTACCTATCAGGGCTGGAGTCTTTACGATGGCTGGTATGAACTTTATAGTGAGGACCAGGCAGAGCGGTATTTTAACCATAATATCCATTATTCGTCCAATACGAATCCAAAGACAGACAGTACGAAAGTGGCATTGGAGGCAGGTACCTATGTTGTTAAGGTCCGGGGAAATAGCAGTTATACAGGTGATTACAAGATAAAAGGTGCATATCAGCCAACAGAAAACAATGAGACGGAGCCGAATAACACCTTTCAGACGGCGATGCCGCTGGCAGCAGGCAGTCTGGTAACTGGATTATTTTCAGTGACGGACCAGGTGGATTTTTATACTTTTAATCTGGCGGCACCGGCAACGGTGGATATTACGCTGACTTCTATGGTATACAATAATAGTGTATTATCTAACATAGGGACATATTGCTCTGTCTGGGATAAGGACTTTGTGAAGCTGAAAGAGGCGGGGTGGAAATCAGCCAGTGAATCTGAGCCGAATACGGCAACCATGCAGTTAAGTCTGGGGGCGGGCACCTACTATATTAAGTGCAATCCCTATGATAATAAATACGGACGTTACCAGTTAAAATGGGCATATGCACCGACACTGGTGGATTCGCTCACGATTGTGGGCAATAAGACCGTTGCCGCCGGAAGCAAGCTGCAACTGTCGGCTTCCGTTATGCCGAGCAATGCAGACAACAAGACACTCGTGTGGTCATCCAGCAATACGGCTGTGGCGACCGTAAACAGTGCTACGGGTCAGGTTTCCGCAAAAATGACAGGCTCTGCGGTCATTACAGCGGCGACTGTGGACGGCAGTGAAATCACAGCAAGCGTGACGGTCATCGTAAAACCGAAGCAGATGGCAAAGCCAAAGGTAAAGGCGCAGGGCAAAAAGAAGGTAAAGGTTAGCTGGAGCAAGCAGAAGGGCGTTTCTAAATACCAGATTCAGTACGCCACAAACAAGAGCTTCAAAAAAGCGAAAACATGGTCATGCACAAGCTATTACAATAAACTGACCAAAACGCTGAAAAAGAAAGGGACCTATTATTTCCGGGTTCGTGCGGTTTCTACGGTGAACGGTGCAACATTAAAAGGCGCATGGAGTAAGGCGGTAAAAGTAAAGGTGAAGTAATAGGCGGAAAGTAAAATAAGAAAATCATCATAAGCGGGGCTGCCATAAAGGAACATATCAAAAATTGTGGCAGCCGTTTGCTTGACAATAGGATATAATGCGGGGATGAAAAAATGAAACACACATGTATGAAAAAATGGAGCGCCTTGCTGCTGGCGGTCACGCTGGCTGCCGTAAACATGCTGGCATTGGAGGCGGGCACAGAGCGGGCGTATGCGGCAGGGGAAAACCAGACCATACAGCTAAACGATACCTTTGTCGATGGAACGATTGCAGAAAAAGGTGAAGAGGATGTTTATAATTTTACAATCACAGCACCGGGCTGGGTTACCTTTACCTATCAGGGCTTGAGCATAGGTGCCGGTTATTTTGCACTTTACAGTGAAGGCAAGGAAGACCGGTATTTTCAGTATCGTATTATGGGTTCGTCCGGTGCGAATCCGAAGACAGGCAGTAAGACTGTGGCATTAGAGGCGGGTACCTATATCGTGAAGGTTGGGGGATGGGACACTGCGTCCGGCGCTAACACAGGCGATTACAGAATAAAGGGAACATATCAGCCAACAGAAAACAATGAGGCGGAGCCGAATAATGATTTTCAGTCGGCAATGCCGCTGGGGGCCGGCAGTCTGGTAACCGGATTATTTTCAGTGACGGACCAGGTGGATTTTTACAGCTTGCAACTGGCGGGACCGGCAACGGTGGATATTACGCTGACATCCAGAGTAAGTGCTATGTATTTTTCGCTTTGGAATCAGAAATTTGTGCAGGTGAAGGAGTATTATGTGAGTCCTGCCAGCGAATCCGCACCCAAAACGACAACGATACATTTAAATCTGGAGGCAGGAACCTATTACATTAAGTGCAATCCCGGGAGTACGCAATACGGATGTTACCAGTTGGAATGGGCATATGCGCCGACACTGGTGAATTCAGTTAGGATTGTCGGCAATAAGGCCGTTGCCGCCGGAAGCAAGCTGCAACTGTCGGCTTCCGTCGTGCCGGGCAATGCAGGCAACCGGGCACTTGTGTGGTCATCCAGCAATACCGAGGTGGCGGCGGTGAATGCCAATACGGGTAAGGTTTCCGCCAAAATGACAGGCTCTGCGGTCATTACGGCGGCGACAGTGGACGGCAGTGAAATCACAGCAAGCGTGACGGTCATCGTAAAACCGAAGCAGATGGCAAAGCCGAAGGGAAAGGCGCTGGGCAAAAAGAAGGTAGAGATTAGCTGGAGTGAACAAAAAGGCGTTTCCAAATACCAGATTCAGTACGCTACAAACAAGAGCTTCAAAAAAGCAAAAACATGGTCGTGTAAAAGCGGCTGCAATAAGCTGACTAAGACACTGAAAAAGAAAGAAACCTATTATTTCCGGGTTCGTGCGGTTTCTAAGGTGAACGGTGCAACATTAGAAGGCGCATGGAGCAAGGCGGTAAAGGTAAAGGTGAAGTAAAAAGCGAAAAGTAAAACAAGAAAGTTATCATAAGCAGGGGCTGCCATGAATGAGCATATCAAAAATTGTGGCAGCCGTTTGCTTGACAATAGGATAGAATGCGAGGATGAAAAAATGAAACACACATGTATGAAAAAAATTATGGCAGTAGTGTTAGTGATAATAATGGCGCTATCGCTGCCAGCCTGCGGAAATAAAAATGGTACAGGTAAGAAGGTTAAGACGGCTTCCCTTTCAAAATACATAGATAAAATTGATATGCAGATTTGGTATATTGCCAGCAAGGTGGACAAAGAGGCTGATTACGATGCGCTTATCATAAAGGACGGAAAGGTAGCTTATGTAAGCAGCGGTGTGACCGGAGAGAGTAAATATCCGCACTTGGGCGATGTGGCACAGGCAAAGGAGAAGGAAGTATACGATGCACTCATTGAGGCGAGAGCGGTAGACATTGAAAATACGATAAAAGAGATTGAAAGCCGGGACGAGCAATACTACATTGATTATTATGGTGAAGAAAAATGTGAAGAAGAGCGTGAGGCGGATTTAGAATTAGTGAAAAAGTATCAGGCGGTTGATACCAGTGACCTGGAGTTCTATGATTATATGCTTGCGGTTGAGACAGATGCAACAGGAAATAATACGGTAAATGAAAAAATGTTTTATTTTTATGGTGCAGAAATAGAGCGGTATTATATGGATTATGTTACATTTTATCCGGCAAATGCGGGACCGAAGACAACAGAATTAATCAGTTATCCGGCACAGATATACAATCAGTCGTTTTTGGCGGTGAATGTTGCATATGAAGAGGATTACTACGATGGAGTACTGCTGATTCGGGACGGTGTGGAGGACAGCATTGCGGTAGACGAACCGGATGCGAAAAACATTGTGGTGGATAAGGACAAGAGTGAACTGCGGGAAATGTATCTGGAAAAGCTGGGACTGGTAACGGAAACAGAGGATGAAACTGAAGCGGAATAAAAACCGGACAAACGGGGGCATCTGCCCTCGTTTTGTGCTATAATAACAGGCAGCAAAAAGAAAGAGGTGTTTTGGTTGCTGTACCTGATATCCGATATACATGGAAACTTAAACAGATTCAAAAAACTGCTGAAAAAGATTGCATTTGACAGCAAAAAAGATAACCTGATAATTCTCGGGGATGTTTTGGACCGGGGACCATACGGGATAGCACTGCTGGAATATCTCATGCCCCTGATAGAGGACGGTGCAGCTAAGCTGCTGCTTGGCAACCATGAAATGTTCTGCTGTATGTACATCGAGGGGACACTGGACGGCCATACATGGTCTGCTTTTGGCGGTGAAGATACCTTAAAGGCAGTAAAGAAAATGACGGGGGCAAAGCAGGAAGAACTGCGGGCGTTTCTAAGGGGTCTGCCATTATATGCAAAAAGCCATTCGGTGCATTTGGGTGATTTCATCTGTACACATGCGGGACTGCATGCAGATTATCTGGTGCGGGATGAAGATGGAACGATTCGTGTGGCAGCATCCGTTAAAGAGGCATATGAAAAGGCCCCGTATCATTATATGTGCGGAAGGGACCTGCACGATTTACCCCATGCGGACAAGCAGGCATTAGATAAGTTTATGGTGGTCGGCCATGTCCCCTGCAACCGGCTCCGGGACGGGCTGGCGGACCATCATTTTGTGAGGACCCCTTACTATATGGATATTGATGCGGGCAGCGGCCACGCAGGCGGGAAGCTCGGCTGTTACATAGTCGATACGGATGAGGAAGTATATGTGTAATGGGATGCCTAAAACAGCATTTTGTAATCGGTGTGCTCTTTTGTGTAATATTGATGCTGAAAAATGATAAAATGTGTATAGAAAAGAGCGAAAATGAGTTAAGAAAAAACAGAATCTGGGAATTATGGGGTTGCGGGGAGTGTTGAAAAATAAAGGGAAATGAGCTTGGGATTCCTATATGAAATAGGCTTATGAAATAAGCCGTTATTTTAGATATATATAAAATAAAGGAAGCCCCCTGCCGAGGCCCTCCATTATCTCCCGTCCGCAGGCAGTCTGCCGGTATGGACAAGGTCATTCCTTTTCACGCTGCCGGTAAGGCTTTTTCTCATCCGTCTGTGCCAGCAGGTAGTCAATGCTGGTGCCGTAGAGCTTGGACAGCTTGATTAAAATGCTGGTGGGGATATCATTTTCGCCGGTTTCGTATTTGGAATATCCGGTCTGCGACATGGCAAGGTATTTGGCGACCTGTGTCTGGGATAAATCTGCATCCTCCCTAAGCTCCCGCAGGCGGTAGTGTAAGGTATTTCGTATCATGGTATCACCTCTGTATATAGTATGGACATCATGTTAGCAGAAATCATTTTGGATATTGATTTTTAACCTGAAATAGGTTAAAATAGATAGATGAAGATAGACTGTTTGATGGCTGTCCGGCTTTGCCGGACAGAAAAAAGCCGGAACGGGAAAGAATGCCGGGTACGGTTAAAAAAGCAAAGGAGGAGGCATAGCAGCCGGCAGGAATGGAAAGGATTGCAAAACCATCAAAAAAAGCAAACCAAAATTGCAAGAAAGAAGGGATTGTTATGAAAACAAACAAAAAATTAAGAACTTTATTCACCTTGGTAATGGCATTCTGCCTTATCTTTGTAAGCATCATACCGGCAGAAGCAAAGTCTGCTTCTTATAAGCCAACGAAAGTGCAGGCAGTATCTGCTGTAAGGAACGATGCAGGTAGCAAAATCACCATTACTTATAATAAGGTGAAAAAAGCGACCGGCTATCAGGTTGCTTATAAAGCAGGTTCTGCGAAGAAGTACACCATTAAGAATACGAAAAAGACGGTATTTACTATCAAGGCAGGCACAGACAAGGCATATAAGGTTAAGGTTAGGGCGTACTATAAAAAATTCGGAAAAACCTATTACGGTACATGGTCTAAGGTACAAACCGTTGCTGAAGCCCATGTACATACATGGGTTACAGTAACAGACAGCGAAGCCTGGGATGAGCCTGTCTATGACTACGTATGGACGGGTACGACATCATGGCCGGATGGAACAGATTGTCCTCATGGCTGCGGGGAAAATTACAACTGGTGCGGACTGCACTGTAAAAGATGCCGCCCGAACTGCCCGGACCCTGACCCGAGGGGCTATTGTGCGCAGTACGACCAGATAATGGTATTTGAAGAAGTGCAGGTAGATACGGTCCACCACCCGGCAGTAACGCATGAAGAGTGTTCATCATGCGGTGCTGTAAAGTAGTTTATGAACCTTATCAGGGCTGTTGATAATGATTGTCAGCAGTCCTGGTCATCATCTTATCTATAATCAAAAAAAAAACCAAAGTTTAAAAAAAACCAAAAATCAAGAAAGAAGGGGATTGTTATGAAAACCAATAAAAACTTTAATAAAAGCTTAAAGTTAATGTTAACCTTAATCTTAACTTTAGCCTTAATCTTAACCACAGTAGTCCCGGCAGAAGCTGCTTCCAACAAGCCGTCACAAGTGCAGACAATATTCGCAGTAAGGAACAATGCCGGAAATAAGATTACCGTAAAGTTTGATAAGTTTAATAAGGCTGCAGGCTACCAGGTAGCTTATAAGACAGCAACTGCCAAAAAGTACACTGTGAAGAAAACCAAAAAGGCAAGCTTCACGTTTAAAGCTAAGACAAACAAAGCCTATAAGATTAAAGTACGTGCCTATAACAAAAAGTCCGGTAAGACCTGTTACGGGGCATGGTCCAATGTCATAACGGTATCAAAAACGGTATCAAGTACATGCCAGCATAACTGGGTAACTATTACAGATTATCCTGCCTGGGATGAGCCTGTCTATGACTACGTATGGACGGGTACGACATCATGGCCAGATGGAACGGATTGTCCTCATGGCTGCGGGGAAAATTACAACTGGTGCGGACTGCACTGTAAAAGATGCCGCCCGAACTGCCCGGACCCTGACCCGAGGGGCTACTGTGCGCAGTATGACCAGATAATGGTATTTGAAGAAGTGCAGGTAGATACAGTCCACCACCCTGCAGTAACGCATGAAGAGTGCACCAAGTGCCACCAGACAAAGTAACAAAAACCAACCACAAGGCTCTTATGATAATCACATCATGAGGGCCTTTTCTTTTTCCAGACCAATCCCGAAACAGCAAAAAAATTTGTCAAAACAAAACCGGTATAGTAGAATAAAACAAAACAGCTTGCTACAACCCAAATATATCAAATGAATGACCAATTGAATAAGAAAAGAAAACTATTTCAAATAAGGAGGCTGTAATATGATAAACAATTCCACAGACCCAAGCCATCTGCATTTTTATGTCAATGAAGAAGGCACGCCGTTTGAAGAAGGGCAAAACCCGTATCCAAGTACACCGGAAAGTATTGCCTTTTATGAAAGAATGCGGCAGGAAATCGAAGCAGAGCCGGATGATTAAAATAACAAAACCCTTATTGTTGTTCACAATAAGGGCCTTTTCTTTCCCGGATAAAATCAAAATGGACAAAATAGTGCTCTGGTTTGACCAGAAAATAGCCAATTTTCTCCCTCGGAAAAATCACAAATTATCAAAAACATAGCATGCAGGCATTTCCAATGCCGCCGCCCTTAAAAAATTGGCTGTAAAGTGGTAACATAAACGGTAAAAAAGGAGGACAAAACCATGACTTATATAGAAAAGCAGAATCAGATATTGGAAAGGTTAAAAGAAACGGACTACGCCATTTTCAATCACCGGAAAAACAAAGCATTGGACACGGTCGCAGGGCATTTTCTCGCATTGGCAGGGTATGCAGATGCCAAAACAAAAGCCTTGATACAAAGTATGATAAAAGACAGCGAATCGGCAGAAGGGACAGAGGGACAGCCGGACACATATGCAGATACGGTGGACAGTATCCGGGCGTTAAACAAAATCGCAGAACAGTTAAACCTGCCGCCGTTTGCGGACATTGACCTGCAAAACCAATCACAGGTGGAAAGATGCATCGGCGGATATGCAAAAGAGTTATATGGCAATAGATAAATGGTCATTTTCAGACATCCAAATTGCCATTTAGTAGCTATCACCTCATAAATTGGCCATAATCAAACCACAAAATAACCATTTATTTTGCCACAAAAAATTGGATAATTTTTACCCAAAATAAAACCACAAAATTGCCATTTATTAGATATCCATAATTGGATAATTTAAGACCAAACTGAAACCAAAAAATAACCAGTTATCAGCAGCACAAAAATTGGCAGCTTTCAGGTCAGAATCAAGCCCAAAAATAACCAATTTGTTATCACGATGGAATTGGCATTTTGAAACCCATTTTGAAACCAGAAAGAAACCCGAAAACAGCCAATGATAAATTTTTTGGTTTATTGGTCTTTTTTGGACCGGATTTAAGCCTAAAAATTGCCATTTATCAAAAATTGGCAATTTTCAGGTCAGATTCTGACCAATTAAGGAAATATTTACGGCGCAAATCAAGTTCAGAACAAACCGCAAGGCAGTCTGGGAAGAAATCATATTCCCAGACTGCCTCTTTTTTCTCTGGTTTTAGTCACCGCCAGCATCAATTACCCGTCCCAGGTCCAGGACCAGAATAAACACCTGTTCTGTGACAGTGATGTATCACATTGTGACAGGGTGAAAGTCCTGTCCGAGGACGATTTCGAGACAAAAATCATGTTCAAAACAAAATTTAAAAGTGTGTTTTGAACCATGCAAAATTTTTAAATTGCCCTCTAGTCCAGGACCGGCTCTGTGGGCGAAATTTAAATTTTTTAAAAAATTTAAATCCAAAAACACCAAAATTTTTAAATCCGAAAACCCACGCCAGTCATGGAAAATCCTTAGATTGTGCTAAAATCATCAAAAAATAGCCTGAAAATAAAAAAGGGCATAAGGGGGTCCGGCACACCTGCGGTGTGGTCGGCATAGCCGACGGACCTGTCTGCTGCCGCAGCCACTTTTCCTCTCTCGCTGCCGCTCGCTCCGAAAAGCCCTCACTGCGTCGCTGCTGCTCCTTGCCCTGCGCTCCGCTCCGGGTGCCCGCATGGGCTGCCGCCCCTGCACCCCACAAAAACGTCCCAAGGCGGCACAACAAGAAAAAAGAAAGAGAGATAATCATAAAAGAAATTAAGGCTGTTCCGCTCCGCTCCCAGCCCGCATAGACGGGGATAAAAGGATAACCATCTGCCGATGGTGATAAAAAGAAAAATACGCCGCAAATCAGGGATAAAAATTACATGGTGTGCCACGTCTTCTTAATAAGAATTTGTTAATTTTACAGCCTGTGGGATTGCCGGTGTGCAAGGCACACCAGGAAACCGAATGACAGGGGTAAAGCATGACGAAAAAAGTAATGCGGTAAAACATGGCATGGCCTGCCGTAAAAGAAAAAATGCTTTATCAAAGCGGCAACATGATATATAATCAAAACATGGTATATTGATAAAGGGGATGATACAGCATGGAAAACAAATACAATATGTCCGTAAAGGATAATATTTTATATGCAAAAAGAAATATAGTAGACAGCATATATACCGAAGCCCGGCTGGAAGGAATCGGCGTGACCTATCCGGATACACAGGAAATATATGAAGGCAGGGCGGTTGCGGGACTTTCCATAGAGGATACCATGAAAATGAATAATTTGAAACACGCATGGCAGTTTATCATGGATAACATTGATTATCCATCTGACCTGCGGTTCATCCGGCAGATTAATACAGAAATCGGAAGGGGAATTATCCTGAACGAAGGACAGCTCCGCACATCTGACGTGAAAATCGGCGGGACACCATGGCGTCCTGGCATACCGGATGAAGATGTGATAAACAAACACATCCATGCAGTCATGGGAAATCAAAACACATCTGCAACAGAAAAAGCAATAGATATCATGCTGTACATCATGAGAAGCCAGATGTTCATGGACGGAAACAAGAGAACTGCACAGCTTATGGCAAATAAAATCATGATAGAAAACGGTGCAGGCATCATCTGCATCCCGGTCGATAAACAAAAAGAATTTTTATCAGAACTGATAGACTTTTACGAAAGCAATGATTCACAGACGATAAAAACATTTGTATATCAAAACTGCATTGACGGAATCGAGGCGAAAACCATGATGGAGAAAAAGCAGAAATTCAGGTGGATTAACGGGGACATCCCGATTGATTTCCCGATTCCCGAAGTCCTGAAAAATACCATGCAGGAGGCGGAGGAACTGGATTTAGCCGGAAACATTGAATACACGCATGTGGCGGACATCATAGACGTGCTGTGTAAAAACTTTACAAAAGACGGGACACTGACCGATGAACAGTGGGATGCTATGGTGGACAGATATCCGGTGATATAAGAATAAGAAAATAAGAAGCGAGGTGAAAACGATGCAGAAAATCATAGATTTTTCAACGTGTGAAACGAGCATACGGCACGGTCTTTATGGCGGCAGGGCAGGCGATAAGGACGGAATTAGATATCATGACTGTTTTTACATCATCAAATACCCGAAACCATCCAGATATTTCCAAAACCTGAAGGAACTGGATTATGTGACATCCCCGTTATCCGAATACATCGGAAGCCACATTTATGCCATATTGGGATACGATGTGCACGAAACGCTGCTCGGATACCGGAACAATAAAATCGTTGTCGCCTGCAAAGATTTCTGTGGCCACCCGGCAGTCAAGCTCATGGAAATGAGAACGATTAAAAATGGTGCAAACAAAGAACTGGAATCCATGCTGGAGCAGCAGATGAAAAGCTCTGCCACAGGCGATAATGTAGACTTAGATGAGCAGCTGCTACATCTGGAATATAATCCAACACTCCAGCAGGTGGATAACGTCAAAGAACGGTTCTGGGACATGGCTGTCATAGATATCCTAATTGACAACAAAGACCGCAACAACGGCAACTGGGGACTCTTATTAAATGAAATGACCGGCATGCGCCAGCTTGCGCCAATCTATGACAATGGGAATGCCTTCTCAAGCAAAGCGACCGATGCACAATTAAAACAATATATGGACAGCCCGGATTTAACGGAAAGGCTTACCGGAAGCAGAACCATTTATATGCGGAATGGAAAAACATTGTCTGCAAAAAAATTATTAAAACTGGACAACCAGGACTTAAAACAGGCCATTGTCCGGAATACGCCCAAAATACAGGAATGCATGCCGGAAATCAAAAAATTCATACAGGAAATCCCGGAAACTTATCAAGATAAAACAGTATGCAGCAGTATCCGGAAACAATATTACGGCAAAGGCATGGAAATCAGATTAAACGAGCTGCTGCTGCCTGCATATGAAGCAATCAATGAAAATAAGAAAGCGAGATGAAAACGATGCCTGAGGTCATTGATTTCAGCAGCAAAATTAACAATGCAATCAATTATGGCGATTCTAACTAGGAGAATCGCCATTTTTTTCACCCAATCTTCAACAATCTTGCTCATAATTTCAACTTCCTTCGCATCATCTTTTTAATTTAACATGATACGCAAAATCAGCTCCGTACATTCAATATTTTCATCAAATACCCGACTCATGAAGGCATCATCAAGCAGTAAGTTTTCCATATTTATGATAGCACAACCTTCCTGATTTTACAATTGTTTCCCAATTCGTGATTTTCTCTATACAAATCAATCATTTTTCAACAGGACAATGTATGTCGTCTGGCGGACATTGTCCGCCAAACGATAAAACGATACCCAGAATCCGCATACGCAACATGACTGGCACAGCCCAAAATGGAACAGGCAAACAGCGCCGTCAAACAAAAGCATAAGGACTGATATAACAATGCCGTAATTCCGGAGTCCGCAAAAACAGGAGAAGCTGACAATAGACTATGTTGCTAAGGCGGCTGTCGCCGCCAAAAAAATGCTGAAAAGTATCGGTTGTATGGCATAGTGGTCGGTAAAATCACAAAAAAGGAGCCGGTTATCTTGCTGACTTTGTGGCCGTCATCTGAAGGGAATAAACATACCCTGGAAGCGGATGCATAAAGCCACGCACAAAGCATACCGACAACATGACATGCTGTCCATCGTCGGCATTGCCTGCTGGTGCACTTCGTGCACCAGATTATAGCTGGAAAGCTGAAAAGTACCGGCTGTATGGCATAGTGGTCGGTAAAATCACAAAAATGAAACTAGTTATCCTACTGATTTTACAGTCGCCGCATGGGGAGAAATAAACATACCTGCGAAGCGGATGCATAAAGCCACGCACAAAGCATACCGACAACATGACATGCTGTCCATCGTCGGCGTTGCTGTATCTGGCGCACTTTGTGCGCCAGATAAAAAATGAAAAGCAATGCTTGTACGGCGTATGGCCGGTAAAATCACAAAAACGAAAGGAGAAAAAAATGAAAGTAAACGCATTGTTAAACCAAGCGAAGCAGACATTGCTGTTTTATGCAGAAAAAGGTTATGAATCAGGACGTATTCCGGGGGCATCCTACACCTCGTCTGGAATCATGCCGGAGGAACCGGATACCTATGAATGGTTTTTATGGCAGATTATTCGCCTGCATTTTTATGATGAGTATCATCAGCTCGGGAAAATTACCGAACTTTTACTGCATATGCACGAAAACAATCTGCTGGTCGATATCGAACCGGATAATGTTGCCTGAATGCCTCATCCGGATGGGGAAAGATAAGAGAAAGAAGGTGGTAATCATGAAACCAAAATGGGAATTATGGAGGACATGTCGGCGCGGACCGCCTGCACAAAAATATGCATAAAAAGAAACCTGATATTAAATTAAAAAAAGGAGAAATTTCTATGATAAATCAACGAATCTTATCCAAAGACATTTGTGTCTCCAATGACACGAGAGAAACCAAATTAAATAACAATGATTTGATTGTCGGCGCTACCGGCTCCGGCAAAACAAGCGGCTATGTTCTGCCAAATATCAGGCAGCATATCGACAGCATGATTATTGCGGACACCAAGGGAAATCTGCACAGGCAGATGCGCAAGGAGCTGGAAGCCGCTGGCTACGAGGTACAGGTGCTGGATTTTGTAAATCTGGAACAGTCCTGTGCCTATAATCCCTTGGACTATATTGAATGCGACAGGAAAACCGGAAGGTATCGTGAGCAGGATATCATCAGCATTGCACAGGCAATGATTCCGAACCAGCGGGCAGATGACCCTTTTTGGGAAGAAGCCGCCAGAACGGTGCTTACCAGCCTGATTGCATTTGTGGTGGAAGCACTGCCGGAAGAAGAGCAGAACATGTTCAGTGTTGCAAAGCTACACAAGGTCATTGCAACCGATTCCGGAAGAAGAATTTTCCGGGAATTTGAAGCAGAAAGTCCTGACAGTTTTGCAGTAAAGAAATACAAGTCGTATAGCGGCATATTTTTAGCGGAAAAGACTTGGGGGTGCATTTCCCAACACTTATCCGAAGCACTGACACTATATGATTTTACGGAAAGCAGAAAACTGTTTGCAGCCAAGAGTGCATTTCGGATTTATGAGCTGGGGCGCAGGAAAATGGCGCTGTTCGTCAATGTCAGTGACACTGACCGGGCATTTGACCGCCTTGCCAATGTATTCTATACGCAGGCAGTCCAGCAGCTCTGCAAGGAGGCTGACAGCCGGCCGGATGGACGGTTGAAGGTGCCGGTACGGATGATTCTGGATGATTTTGCAAACAGCGTATATATACCGGATTTTGACAAGATAATATCCGTTATCCGCTCCAGGGAAATATCCGTCAGTCTCATTTTGCAGAGCTTAAGCCAGTTAGAAACGATGTACACACCGGCTCAGGCGAAGACAATCATCAACGGCTGCGACCACCTGCTGTACCTTGGCGGGCAGGATGTGGATACCGCAGGGTATATCAGCACAAAAGCGAACCAGCCCATAGAAAACATTTTAAATATGGGCTTGGATGATGCATACCTGTTTACCCGCGGCTCCAGGCCGGACAAAGTAGAAAAAATCAATTTTTACAGCAGTAGAAAGGAGAATGACCATGAAAAATAGGACATCACTTGATGAATTAATCCGCAATGCGGAAATGAAGGTTGTCAGCCGGGATGCATATATCGAAAAAACCATAAGCGATATCATGCATACTCCGCTGTGTGACTTTATTGACCGGGGCTGTGAAGGCACCGGCAGCAATGACACTATCCTGCGTATTTTGAACATTTTGCAGCTTCCGCAGAACTATATTGAAACCTGTACATTTAAAGACATGATTTTTGTACTGGCTTTATATTACAATGCGACAGATATGGAGCTTAGCCGCATGGCAGGAAATGCAGTTACATACCTCGCAAATCTTGCCATAAACAATAGTCAGCATTTATATGAAAGGTAGGTGATAATTATGCAGAGGCAGAATTTTAACAAGTGGTACTCCCAGAGCCTTGCAGGTATGCTGGACAACCTGCTGGCACAGGACCGGTATTTAAACATGAATGCGGCAAGCCTCCTTGCATATGCAAGGCAGTGTGATGGGGATTTGCAAAGCACGATTCCAACAGAGGATACCGGTGATAAGACCGTCGGTCAGGTGATACAGTCCGCCGTTGCATATCGGAATCTTGCCATGGAGGAAGCCGACCCGCAGGCAATAACGGAAGAAACGGACATGCTGTATGCACTGCTTATTCTTCCGTTTGTGCAATGGATTGTCAGGACAAGGTATCTTCCGAAGCAGGAGTTTCTGGGAAATGTGTATCTGACAGAATGTTATGAAGACCCGGACGAAGTAATGAAAGAATTTTTAAATATTGTGGAAAGGAAGGCGATATTATGATACATTTACCGAGAATCATTAAAGAAACATCCAGAGGAAGTGAATTTCATTCTCTGGAGGATGGCTTCTTTCAAAAACGACAAATCTTTATGAACAGTCCCGTTGATGCAGAGTCATCAATGGGACTTATTAAACAGCTTCTTTATCTGAACCAGGAAAATCCTGAGGAAGAAATCACCCTGTACATAAACTGTCCGGGTGGTGAAGTTACAAGCGGACTTGCAGTTTATGACTGCATCCGCTTGCTGGAAGCACCGATAAGGACGGTCTGTACCGGCACAGCAGCGAGCATGGGTTCTATCCTGTTTTTGTCCGGTGACAAAAGGGAAATGCTGCCCCACACGAAGATTATGGTTCATGACCCGGCATTTGGCACGCGCGACATTGGCGGCATGAAGCCGCTGGAAATCCAGAAGGAAGTCGATGACCTTATGAATGTCAGGGAAACCCTGTGTGAAATCATTGCCGAGAGAACCGGCAGGACCAAAGAAGAAATCTACCAGAAAACCAGGGTTGACAGCTATTTCAGGGCAGAGGAAGCTGTGGAATTTGGTCTGGCAACCGCCATTATCACTAAATTATAGAAGGGATGTGAATGTTATGAAAAACAGAGATACTATCATCGATGCAACTGTAAACACTGCATTTTCTCCAAGAATGCTTGGCAGAGAGGTTCTGGTCTCCAATAATACATGGGAGACCAGACTGAATAACAATGACCTGATTGTCGGGGCCACTGGCTCCGGCAAGACCAGGGGCTATGTGATACCCAATATCAGGCAGCATAACGGAAGCATGATTGTCACAGACACCAAGGGGAATCTGCATAAGCTGCTGCGCAGGGAGCTGGAGGCTGACGGCTATGAGGTGCGGGTGCTGGATTTTGTCAACCCGAAAAAGTCCTGTGCCTATAATCCGCTTGATTATATAGAGACAGATAAGAAAACCGGAAGATATCGTGAACAGGATATTATCACGCTTGCACGCACAATGGTGCCGATTCGCTGTAATAGGGACCCGTATTGGGAAGAGTCTGCCGGAATGATACTGGCAAGCCTGATTGCATTTGTAAAAGAGGTCCTGCCGGTAAAGGAGCAGAATATGCCAAGCGTGTTGAAATTGTCCAGAATGTTTCATAACAAGTGGATAGTGAAAAATCTCTTTGCGAGCCTGCAACAGGAGAATCCGGACAGCTTTGCAGTCAGAAAATACAAGGATTATTGTACTGTTATGAATGATGCGGATAAGACATGGGCTTCTATTATGCAGTTTCTGGTGAACAGTCTGGATTCCTATGATTTTGCGGAAGTAAGCAGAATATTTGGCAAAAAGGCAGGCTTCCATTTCCGGGATTTGGGTGAGAGGAAAATGGCACTCTTCGTCAATATCAGTGATACAGACCGGGCATTTGACCGTCTTGCCAATGTATTCTATACACAGGCAATCCAGCAGCTTTGCAAGGAAGCGGACAGCAGACCGGATGGACGGTTGAAGGTACCGGTACGGATGATTCTGGATGATTTTGCAAGCAGTGCATACATACCGGATTTTGACAAGATAATATCCGTCATCCGTTCCAGGGAAATATCTGTCAGCCTTATTCTTCAGAGTTTAAGCCAGCTGGAAACAATGTACACACCGGCTCAGGCAAAAACAATCATCAACGGCTGCGACCACCTGCTGTATCTGGGCGGGCAGGATGTGGATACTGCGGGGTATATCGGCACAAAAGCGAACCAGCCGATAGGAAATATCCTGAATATGGGACTGGATGATGCATACCTGTTTGCGAGAGGCACTGTTCCCCGGAAGGTGGACAAAATCAATCCGTCAGAAAACGAGGCCGGCTATGATGAATGATACGATTCCTTTCAACAACCGCATGACCAATGGAGCAAAAGACCAAACAGGGCATCATGGGGAGTTATAGGATGCTCCCCTTCTACCCTGTCATATAGTTTATCAGTTTGGTAACGGCAGCATCTAATCGGTGCAGGCTGAAAATTCTCATTTGTGAACATAGTTTCCCATACAACAGTTTGATTTCAAATGTGATTTTTTGATGCGAATTTATCAGTACAGTAACCCCAAAATGGTAAAAAATGCAAAAAAGGTCTTGCAAAATATTTATTATATGATAATATGAATATATTGATATTAATGAACGAACGTAAATAATCGAGAATGATGAACGGACATATGTAATCGAGAAGTATCAATGGCAAATCTATATGGATTGACATGAATATCTTTTTTATTTCCAAAAAATGAACGAATTAAACATCGAGGAGCAGGGAGAACAGGATTATCGGGCATTGACTTTACACTACATTTTGAAGAACCTTGAATCAGACGAAACGTGCCTTGGTTAGCAAACAAATGGTAAATTTAGTTAAGGATTGACTAATAATATAAGGCGGATTGGAGGTGAAATATGTGAAAAAAGAAGTTCCTATTTATGAGAAGTCGAATTTGACAGTGGAGGAAGCTGCGGCATATTCTGGAATCGGGATGAACAAGCTTAGAGAACTTACCGATGACGACAACTGCCCTTTTGTACTGTGGGTGGGACGGAAAAGGCTGATTAAGCGAGTGAAGCTGGATGATTATTTAGATAAAATGTTTTCGATATAATTACATAAATAATTAACTTTAATTCTTGTAATGGGGCATGTTTTATTCTATAATGAAACATGCCTTTTTACTGCGAAAGGAGAAGAATTATGGCAGTAGAGAGACGTAAGGATTCAAAAAATAGAGTATTAAAAGAAGGCGAATACGAACGCACCAACGGAACCTTTGAATATAAGTGGAGAGACAGGAGAGGCAGGCGCCATTCTATTTATGCAAAGACACTTGAGGAACTGCGGGAAAAGGAAAAAGATGCTTTAAGGGATGCATTAGACGGCATCAGAACAGATAAAGGCAATATTACAATTAATGATTTGTATTACCGCTGGGTGCAGCTTAAAAAAGGCCTTAAGGCAAATACATTTCAGAATTACAAATATATGTATACACAGTTTGTCAAACCGGATTTTGGAAGGACACATATAACTGATTTGAAGCGGTCAGATGTAAGGGCGTTTTATAACAATTTAGCAGATGAACAGCATGTGAAAGCTAATACGATTGATAACATACATACCGTTTTGCATCAGGTGTTGGAATTAGGCGTTGAAGATGAATATCTTCGTTATAATCCTTCTGATAATGCATTAAAAGAGCTGAAAAGAGCGCACAATAATGATTCTGAAAGAAAGAGAGCATTGACGGTGCCGGAACAGGAATTATTTGAGGAGTTTCTTAGAAAGCAGGGACCATATCATAGATGGTATCCCATTTTTACTGTAATGATGTGGACGGGAATGCGTGTGGGCGAAATAACAGGGCTTAGATGGTGTGATATTGACTTGGAAGGTGAAACAATAAGCGTAAATCACACGCTTGTGTATTTTGATAAAGGCGGTTCTGAAGGATGCGGCTTTTCGATTAATACCCCTAAGACAAAAGCCGGTGCGAGGACAATTCCTATGCTTCCGAAAGTAAAAGAGGCCTTTTTAATGGAGAGAGAATATCAGCAGGAATTAGGCTTGAAATGTGAAGTTGTGATTGACGGATATACAGACTTTATCTTTATCAATCGTTTTGGTGGAGTTCAGCATCAGGCAACCCTGAATAAAGCACTCAGGAGGATAATTCGTGATTGTAATTATAAGGTTCTTGATAAAGCCGAAAAGAATCCGGTCATATTACCAAGATTCAGTAATCATTCACTCAGACATACATTTACAACCAGAATGTGTGAAGCAGGAGTAAATGTTAAAGCCATGCAGGATATATTAGGTCATGCAGATGCAGAGACGACATTGCAGATATATACAGATGCAACCAGAGATTTGAAAAAGGCTGAGATGATTAACTTTGAAGATTATTTCAATAGGCAGAAAAAGAAGCAGACTGATACATAATAAGCTTACGACTGGCTTACGACCAACTTACGACCGTTTACAGAAGTTTACGACCGTTATTAAAATATCAGAGAGCAAAAACCATCCTAAAAATAAGGAAATAAGGTTCAATAAAGGGCTGTGAAATATGTGGAAGAAGTTCCCGACGATGAAGTCGTTGGACAAGTAAAATCCAGTGTTTTCAAGGGTTTCAGCTACTTGTTATCCGCATAGTGCAACAAAAGTGCAACAAATTTTGAACGAATAATACGGAATAATACCCTGATGTACGTTCATGGTTGTGCGAATCCAATCAAATATTTGTACCTTCAAGGACATTTTTCTAAGAGAAATTTTAGAGAGATGGCCTTTTTGTTATGGTCAAAAAAATCAGAATGGAGGAAAGCATTATGACAAA
>JAMPAW010000099.1:6448-12538 GCA_023666975.1 Clostridium sp. | reverse complement strand
AGCCCTAACCATTATCATAGAAGATCTCATTTACAGAGATTTGTTCACACACTCGGAAACATAAATATCCATCATCCACTCTATTTCCCGAACAATCCCGACCATGTAAAATCGGGTTTAAACGCCTGAATAATCTCTTTCAATAAAGCTGCCGCCGAGAAAAAAATCACAACGACAAACCCAACATCCCCCACAGTAACCCCGCCGATTCCTGCATTCAGAAATCCAGCCAGCCCCAGTGGATTGTGCGCATCAATCAGGCTGTATGCAATAAAATATGCAATTGGGAAAATCAACTTTGTTTTGACGAGGAACCACATAAGCGGTCTTAAGAGAAGCATGCCTATATAGAACAAAAATTCTCCCACTATAATACAGGTTTGAATAAAAGCGCTTGTCAACCAAGTTACCATTTTTGCCACCCCCTATTCTTTAGAAAATGTTTCATTACTCCATGCTGAAGTATTTGCCGTAACAAGAATTTCTCCCGAATCGGAAACTGTTCCATATAATGTGGCATTTACACCCTCCAGCACAATTTCATAAGTATTTTCCTCATCCATTTTTGACCAAGTGCCATCGTACTTATATGTTCCAAAGCTATTTTCCTCATAGGTACATGTACCATCTTTATTAAACACAAATGAGGATGCTCCCGAACTTCCATAATACGTTCCAGCTTCTATCCTATTTCCACCTCCGGAACACCCAAAACAACAAAACACCATAACCGTTAATAAAGATACTACCCACACTAACTTTCTTCTGATTTTCATTATACATACCTCCAAAACTTCTATTTTCAACAATATCCAAATCATCTGCCCTGTAAAAATAACGCTATTCCCATGTTCCCCCTGCCGGAACGAATTTGCCCAGGTGCCGTTTTTGTTTTCCATTTGCTTTCATCACATAGACGTGCATTGCATTTACATATTGCTTGTCGCTTTTTTCGACCATTACAAAAACATATCCGTCTAAATCTGCCACATATTCAATTTGTCCTTTGGAAAAAACGGCAATTTTTTTCTTTTTGCCTTTCTTCTTTTTTTCGTTGATACGGTACAGATTTTTTCCTGCATATTTGTATGCATATCCTTTTTTGCCGTTTCCTACCTTTATGTTTCCTACCAGCTTTTCCAAATCTCGTATGTTGTATGTACAATCCGTGTTGGCATACACGGTGCCTGTTCCCTTTTCATATGGTGAAATACTGCCATCGGTTACATTCAGGCACTGCCAGCCATCTGTTCCGCCAAACAGCAGATTATTTTCCCTGACAAACAGCATATCCGGAAAGTAGTCGCTTGCCAACAGGCATTCTTTTTGGGAACCGTCCAGATTCATCTGGTAAATGCCGCAGATAGATTGACTACCCGTTCCTTTTACACCCACATAATATATCTTATTTCCTATGATAACCGGATTTTTGCCATTTGCCAGTTTCTTTCTCTTTCCACCGTTTTTACGGATACGGTAAACTCCATATTTTGTAATCTCAAAGTTGTCCCCCTTCTTCGCATCCAGCGAAAAATAAACATACTTTCCTTTGACCGATATGCTCCGGCAGCCACCGTTACACAGCACCTTTTTCTTTCCTGTCTTCAGATTGTAACGGGTCAGGGTTCCCCGGTTGTCCATTCCTGCGGAATAGAACAGATAGTTTCCACTCCTTGCCGCTCTTGCCGGAACCCGCCAATCCTCTGCCACGCCTGCCGCTGCTGCATGAACGGACACCAAAGCCAATGCCATTACTATAAAAGAAATACATATAACCCCTTTCGCTTTTATCAGCCGTTTAACCATAATCATACCTCCATATCCTCTCCTGATCTTTCCGTTCTGCCATAAGCATCACCGTGCAATTATACTCGCAAACGAAATTGATTGCCGTTTTCAATTATTCGCTGCGGTATATGCAGTTACACTAAACATTTGCCTGCGGCAAATATTAAGTGTGACTAGTATATCATAACAAATCCCTGCATTCCGCACCACAAAGCAGAAATTGTATTTTTTATCCGGACATCAAGCTGTACTTGATAGGTAACGGTACTGTGATTTGCTGGCATATGCGCTTTGCCTTTCAGAGTGTCCGCTTCAAGCTTTCAATCATACTGAGGATTTGGTATTTTAATGCAAATACAGGGGCATGATAATCCAAATACATTTTCTCCACCGTATTGAGCAGTGTCAGCGTATAAGTCTCGATATCTTCAATGTAAGCACCGACTTTTTCTTTCGGCAGTCCGATGGCAATCGTAGAAATTTTATTGCACTGGTCGATCAGTTTGACAATTGCCGCATCCGGATTTTCTGCAAGCCTGTCATAAAACTTTCGTTTTGCCTCCCTCTCGTCGGTCCCTGTGTCACGATGAAGCACACACAGCGTATTGAGCACTCTGCTATTCAGGGAAATGCCCAAATCCTCCGGTTTAATTCCACAATTTTTCCATACCCCGTGGAGCAAAATGGAAGCAATCACCTCATCTTCGGTTATCGCCAGGGCAAATGCATGCAATGCCATCATAAGCGGATGCGTGACATATGGAACATTGCCGTACCGCATTTGCTGATCATGCAGGCGCATCATTAAGGGAAGTGCGCGCTTGCTCTGTTCTAAATGGTATCCGACAATGTGGCTGCGGGTATGCTCATATAAATTGTCTACCGAAAACATCTGATCCCGCAGTTCCCATTGGGATTTGTCAGCACTGTCCTGATCCATAAGCTGTCCGACCGTGACATGAAGAACCTTTGCAATGCTATCCAGCTTATCTGTGGAAGGTGAATACAGATTTCTCTCCCAACAACTGATATTCTGCGGAGATACACATAATAATTCTGCCAGATCCTCCTGTGTCATATGATTGCTCTTTCTATAGCGCTGTATTTTTTCTCCCAACATCATTTTCCTTTCTCCTTTTCCTTTATTATATAGGCGGTTGCAAAACTCGAAGAAGTGAATTTGCTTATGGTTAATCTATACAACTTTTCGACAGCATTAGGAACGTTAGCCGAGAAAAGTTGTATAGATTCGCCATAAGCACTCCATAAATTACGCATTTCGCAACTGCCTATCTATCTCTTTATTACTCCGTCCTGCTCTCGTTTTATCTCTGCCACATATTGTTTGCGATACAGACTTCCGCTCAGCTCTTTTGTTGTCAACGGATATGCTATTTCCAGTTTTTCTTTATGTTTTTTTAAGACGGAACTAATCGTCTTGAAATTCACGGGATTACGATTACGGTTATAAAACACATAATCATATGCTTCCTCATTCGACTCTTCCTCTGCATATGGCGCAAGTCCCTTTTTTCTCCCTTCGCTTGGAAAAGCAAACAAACGACCACGGTTGTCGGGCAGCCACACAAAATATTTATCACAATACTCCTTAAATTCTCTGTCAATCTTTTCCGGAAGCGTGTATACCCATTCTTCATAGCCTAACTCGGCTCTCTCTTCTGTCCGTCCGGTATTGCGTGTCTTTGCAAGCATTTTCCGCCGAACAAAATGAAGATAAAGCTGCCCCTCTTTATATTCAATTTGTTTTGTTTTCATTGTACAGATGTCATAAGATGCGACGCCTAAAAACGCCAGCATACAGAGAATAAAATAGTATTGGGGAGCCTCGTGGTCTTTTACGGATATCAGCAATTGCCCGACATCTTCTTTCCTGACCTGTTCCCTGCGCACGGCACTCCTGTTTTCCCATTCGTGTTCCTTAATTTGTGCCGTCTTCACAATCCCCTTCTTAAATGGATTCCGATATCCCTCCAACAACTGCTCAAAATAATTTCCAACACTTCGGAGATTCTTTTTATAGGTAAATGCTGTCGCAACAGAAAGCGTCCGTTCCCCGTTCACCTTTCCTGCCACACGCAAATCCAGATATTGCAGAAATTCCTGCGCTTCTTCCTCCGTAATGCAAATAAAATCTTTTTTATGGTAGTCACAAAGAATATTTACCGTACTGCTGTAATTCTGGACCGTTTTTTCTATCACAGTGTCCTGAAAGCAATAATTGTTCACCATTTCCTCCCATAACTGCCTCGTTTTGTCGGATATATATTCTGACTGTGGATAATGCAAATCTCTCAACTGCCACTTACCTCCATATTTTTTTATATTTTACCATACTCTTTCCCTTTTTACAAGACTGTGTATAGATAATTGTGAAACGCTCCATTTTCAAAATCTAGTGTAACGATTGTGCAATACAGTTGCGAAAATAGAGTTTCACCATTATCAAAATACTGCGTATTGCTCTCATGAAATATATCATAGCAAGAAATAGCATCTACTACCACAAAGCAGAGATTGCATTTTTCATACCGTTCTCAAGTCAGGCTTGATTTTCATTTCAGCCAGCCACAAAACCGGATGATTGCTTTGCAAACGCTAAGTCAGGGGGTTATCATTCAGGCATATAAACCGATAATAAATATAAACATGAAAACGCATCGTGAAAAAAATTATCGAATCATGGGGAGACGGAAAATGTCTGATATTTTAACAGAAGAACTGATTTATGAAATCCTTTCCGTAGTGGAAGAAATACCGGAGGGCAAAGTTGCTTCCTACGGACAGATTGCGAAGTTGATTGGCAGAGAGAAAAATGCCCGGCTTGTGGGGAAGGTTTTAAGCATGGCAGAATACTATGGGGAATATCCCTGTCACCGTGTGGTAAACCATGCAGGCAGACTGGCGCCGCACTTTTGGGAGCAGCGGGATTTGCTGATGGATGAGGGGGTTGCTTTTCAGGATAACGGCTATGTGGACATGAAGAAATGCCGATGGGATTGTTAGATCGGTTTCTATGTGGTTCGTAATGAGCAAGTTTGCGTATGATACTATGCTATTCTACTCCGTTGGAGTGTGAAATACCCACTATTCCCGTCCTTTCTCGCCACATAAAAAGGGGCTTCCCGATTTCTCGGAAAGCCCCATAAAATTACTCTATTACCCATCATCCACTCCACTATCCTCAATCTGCGCTAACGCTTGATTTCACTAAGCTGCAGGATGGGATTTCGTACTAAGCTCATACTTCGCCAAAGGCTCATATTCGCTAAGTGCAGGAAGCCTACTCAACGATAGTAGCCACACGACCAGAACCAACAGTCCTACCACCCTCACGGATAGCGAATGTAAGACCCTGCTCCATAGCTACCGGATGAATCAACTCGATAGTCATCTCTACATTATCACCAGGCATACACATCTCTGTACCAGCCGGTAACTCGCAAACACCAGTTACGTCCGTTGTTCTGAAGTAGAACTGTGGACGATAGTTGTTGAAGAATGGTGTATGACGACCACCCTCGTCTTTTGTCAAAACGTAAACCTGTGCAGTGAACTTTTTATGGCACTTAACAGTACCCGGCTTAGCTACAACCTGTCCACGAACAATGTCTGTTCTCTGGATACCACGAAGTAATGCACCGATGTTATCACCAGCCTGAGCCTCGTCTAACAGCTTACGGAACATCTCGATACCAGTTACAACTGTCTTCTGTGTCTCTTCCTTAACACCGATGATTTCTACTTCATCATTTAAGTGTAAAACACCACGCTCTACTCTACCGGTAGCAACAGTACCACGACCTGTAATCGTAAATACATCCTCTACAGGCATCAGGAACGGCTGATCGGTTGCACGCTGTGGATCCGGAATATACTCATCTACAGTGTTCATTAACTCTAAAATCTTATCGCCCCACTCACTTGAAGGATCCTCTAATGCTTTAAGAGCTGAACCCTTGATAATCGGACAATCAGAGAACTCATACTCCTCTAACTGCTCTGTTACTTCCATTTCTACCAACTCGATTAACTCATCATCATCTACCATATCGCACTTATTTAAGAATACTACGATGTAAGGTACACCTACCTGACGAGACAATAAGATATGCTCCTTTGTCTGAGCCATAACACCGTCAGTAGCAGCTACAACAAGGATAGCGCCATCCATCTGAGCAGCACCGGTAATCATATTCTTAACGTAGTCAGCATGTCCTGGGCAGTCTACGTGTGCGTAATGTCTCTTCTCTGTCTCATACTCAACGTGAGCGGTAGAAATTG
>JAMPAW010000099.1:3615-6348 GCA_023666975.1 Clostridium sp. | reverse complement strand
ACGTGTGCGTAATGTCTCTTCTCTGTCTCATACTCAACGTGAGCGGTAGAAATTGTGATACCTCTTTCTCTCTCTTCCGGAGCCTTATCAATATTCTCGAATGCAACAGCCTCACCAGTACCTAATCTCTCATGAAGCGTCTTTGTGATAGCTGCTGTTAAAGTAGTTTTACCATGATCAACGTGTCCGATTGTACCAATGTTGCAATGTGGTTTCGTTCTTTCAAACTTTGCTTTTGACATTTTAATTTCCTCCTTAAAATACACCTCTTTGGGCTTTTTAATCAGCTATTACTGATTATATTAGAAACATCCAATATTTTCAAGTATTTTCTTACCTGAATTGTTAAAGCCGGTGCTTTTTGTTCATTTTCTTTTCCATTCACCGGTTCCTTCAAATTAGTTACCCTTTTTGGTACTTACAACCTTCTCCTGAACAGACTTTGGTGCCGGCTCATATTTATCAAAGAACATTGAATAATTACCACGTCCCTGTGTCTTGGAACGCAAATCTGTGGAGTAACCAAACATTTCAGCAAGTGGTACATATGCCTTAACCATCTTACCACCGCCTATATCTTCCATGCCTTCAATACGTCCGCGGCGTGAATTGATATCACCAATTACATCACCCATGTATTCCTCCGGCATAGTAACCTCTACTCTCATAATCGGCTCCAGCAACACCGGTGAAGACTTTGCCATAGCATCTTTAAATGCCATGGAACCTGCAATATGGAATGCCATCTCACTGGAATCGACTTCATGGTAAGAACCGTCATATACTGTAGCGTGAACGCCAACTACCGGGAAGCCTGCCAGAATACCTGCTTTTGTCGCCTCTTCAATACCTTCACCGATTGCCGGGATATACTCTTTCGGAATTGCTCCACCAACAACCTCGGAATCGAACTTGAACAGTTCCTCACCGTTTGCATCCATCGGCTCAAAACGAACCTTACAGTGACCGTACTGACCACGACCACCCGACTGCTTCGCATATTTACTCTCTACATCAACCGGCTTAGTAAATGTTTCCTTATACGCAACCTGAGGCGCACCAACATTTGCCTCCACCTTATACTCACGCAGAAGACGGTCAACAATAATTTCCAAATGAAGCTCGCCCATACCGGCAATAATTGTCTGTCCTGTCTCCGGATTCGTATGCTGTTTAAATGTCGGGTCCTCTTCAGCAAGTTTTGCCAAAGCCTCACCCAATTTGCCCTGACCGGCTTTTGTCTTCGGCTCAATAGCAAGCTCGATAACCGGCTCTGGGAATTCCATAGACTCAAGAATTACCGGATGCTGCTCATCACAGATTGTATCACCTGTTGTTGTCAGTTTAAATCCGACAGCAGCAGCAATATCTCCGGAATATACTTTTTCCAATTCCTCTCTCTTATTGGCATGCATCTGTAAAATACGTCCTACACGTTCCTTCTTTCCCTTTGTTGCATTCAGAACATAAGAACCAGCATTTAACGTACCCGAATAAACTCTGAAGAATGCCAGTTTACCAACAAACGGGTCTGCCATAATCTTAAATGCCAATGCAGAGAAAGGCTCCTCATCTGATGAATGCCTTACCACTTCATTACCGTCCTCGTCAACACCCTTAATATCCGGAATGTCTGTAGGTGCCGGCATAAAGGTCAGAATAGAATCAAGCAGTTTCTGTACACCTTTATTTCTGTACGCAGAACCACAGCAAACCGGAACTGCCTCACAGTTGCAGGTACCCTTTCTCAAGGCTGCCTTTAAATCTTCCATGGACGGCTCTTCACCCTCCAAATACTGCATCATCAGATCATCATCTAATTCGCAGATTTTCTCAACTAATTCCGTGCGATAAAGCTCTGCATCATCTTTCATGTCATCGGGGATATCAACGATAGAAATATCATCACCCTTCTCATCATTGTAGATGTATGCCTTCATCTCAAATAAATCAATTATTCCTTTAAAATCGTCCTCTTTGCCAATTGGCAACTGAGTCACGATTGCGTTCTTACCTAATCTTGTTCTGATTTGATCTACTGCGCCATAGAAATTAGCACCTAAAATGTCCATCTTATTGATGAATGCCATTCTCGGCACATTATAGGTATCTGCCTGACGCCATACATTTTCTGACTGAGGCTCAACACCACCCTTTGCACAGAATACACCAACAGCGCCATCAAGTACACGAAGGGAACGCTCAACCTCTACTGTAAAGTCTACGTGTCCGGGAGTATCAATGATATTGATACGATGCTCCAAAGCACCCGGCTTAGCCTTACAATTCTCCTGCTCTGTCCAGTGACAGGTTGTAGCTGCAGAAGTGATTGTGATACCTCTTTCCTGCTCCTGGTCCATCCAGTCCATGGTAGCAGTACCCTCGTGAGTATCACCAATCTTATAATTAACACCGGTATAATATAAAATACGCTCTGTAAGCGTTGTCTTGCCTGCATCAATATGAGCCATAATACCGATATTTCTGGTTCTCTCTAATGGATATTCTCTTCCAGCCAAGGTTATTTCCTCCTTAATTTAATAAATGCACTTTGTTCTCAATAACATCCACTCAACTAAATTCGGCCTGCTCTTTCGTTTGCCCTCATTAAGTTTCGGGATGGGCTTTCACACTAAACTCAATCTGCGCCTTGCTTGATTTCTATTCAATGTTCAATGACATCCACTCAACTAAATTCGGCCTGCTCTTTCGTTTGCCCTCATTAAGTTTCGG
>JAMPAW010000099.1:0-3515 GCA_023666975.1 Clostridium sp. | reverse complement strand
ACACTAAACTCAATCTGCGCCTTGCTTGATTTCTATTCAATGTTCAATGACATCCGCTCAACTAAATTCGGCCTGCTCTTTCGTTTGCCCTCATTAAGTTTCGGGATGGGCTTTCACACTAAACTCAATCTGCGCTTTGCTTGATTTCTATTCAATGTTCAATGACATCCGCTCAACTAAATTCGGCCTGCTCTTTCGTTTGCCCTCATTAAGTTTCGGGATGGGCTTTCACACTAAACTCAATCTGCGCTTTGCTTGATTTCGTTAAGTGTTCAATGCCTAGAATCTGTAATGTGCAAATGCCTTGTTTGCCTCTGCCATTTTGTGCATATCTTCTTTTTTCTTCACTGATGCACCCGTATTGTTTGCCGCATCCATCAGCTCTTTTGCCAATCTCTCTTCCATCGTCTTTTCAGATCTGGCACGAGAATATGTTGTCAACCAACGAAGAGCTAATGCCTGTCTTCTATCAGGCCTTACATCAATCGGCACCTGATATGTGGCACCACCGATACGTCTTGCCTTAACTTCAAGAACTGGCATAATGTTGTTCAGTGCTTGTTCAAACACTTCCAACGCTTCTTTGCCAGTCTCAGCGGCTATGCGGTCGAATGCACCATATACAATCTTCTGGGCTACACCCTTCTTACCGTCTAACATAATGTTATTGATAAGTTTGGTAACCACTTTACTATTATAAATTGGATCCGCTAATACGTCTCTCTTTTGAATATGTCCTTTACGTGGCACGGTACTTCCCTCCTGTTATTATTTTCGATAAAACCGATATTCAACCGGTTTAAAGGTACTCATGTTCCGCTTGGTAATCCTTCGGGATTCGCTTGGGGAACCTGTTCGTGCAGGTGTTGCATATCTTTCTATAGAAATAAATTCATGAAAAACATTGCCATTACCAGCACTATTGTTTTGACTTACTGCTACCTGACTCCATGCTGTCACCCACTCTGCTAAATTCGGATTTCGCTTCTCTCATCCTCATTAAGCTTCGGGATGGGCTTTCGTACTAAACTCGAACTGCGCTTCACTTGTTCTCGTTAAGTACTCAATGCCTATTTAGCATCCTTCGGTCTCTTGGCGCCGTACTTAGAACGAGCCTGACGTCTTTTTGCTACGCCTGCTGTATCCAACGTACCACGAATAATATGATATCTGGTACCTGGTAAGTCCTTTACCCTGCCGCCACGGATTAAAACAACACTATGTTCCTGAAGGTTATGACCTTCACCCGGGATATAGCTGGTAACCTCAATACCGTTAGATAAACGTACTCTGGCTATCTTTCTAAGAGCTGAGTTCGGTTTCTTAGGTGTAGCAGTCTTAACTGCAGTACAAACACCACGCTTCTGTGGAGAAGCGGAATCTGTCGGTTTCTTCCTTAAAGAATTGTAACTTTTCTGAAGAGCCGGCGCAGTAGACTTTTTCTCTACAGTCTGTCTTCCCTTACGAACTAACTGGTTAAAAGTTGGCATGTTTTTCACCTCCTGTTTGTAATATTTTTCTGAGAATATCACGTTTGTATCCTCATTTTGGGCGCACGAAGACCAATAATCTACGCACACTTTGACATTATAGCTATATCAATTATCAGTGTCAAGGGATTTTTCAAAAACTTTTTGTATAGAGGAAATTTTACGAAAGATATAAATATTCATCAGGGCATATCTACTCCACACGTTCGCAGATACATATTGGAAGGTCCGTCAGAATTTCACGCCGGAAATAATCCCTGTCGACATCGCCGGAAATCCCGTCCACCCTTCCTCGGTCAGTAAACTGCCAGCCGCTCCAGAAAGACCACGGATTTTCCATATCCGGCCGTTCGACGCCATAATCGGCAATCCACAGCCGATACTCCCGAAAACGGTCGTCGGCAAAGGTAGTGGACGCATTAAAAGCATCACTGTATATAACCGGTTTTTCGCGGATATCTTCTTCCAGTGTAATCAGAAATTGCAGGGCAATTTCCCGAATTTCCGTTCGGTTCAAATCCCCGAACACCTCAAAATCCATTGCAGGCCGCACATGCTGCACTTTATTCTGAATATGGGAAAGAAAGAAACGGGCCTCTTCCCTCGCCTCGGCTGTACTACGTGCAGTCACATAATGATAAAAGCCGATTGCAAGTTCCTCCCGTTCCGCTTCTCTGTAATTCCGTTCAAAATCAGGGTCAACGTATCCCGTCCCCTGCGTTGCCTTAATATAGACAATCCGTATTCCGTCTTCTTTGACCCGCTTAAAATCAATTCTCCCCTGCCACGAACTAACATCAATTCCCTGTAAAAAAGTATGCCTGTTCATTCTTTTTGCTCATTTCATCGTCTTTACCAATAGTATATGTATATTATTGGATTAGGTTCTCCCAGTAGTGTTGCACATAATATTCGGAAAGCTGCACATCACCAAAAAGAACTGCGCCAAGCTGATAATCACCGGAAGAATCCTTTACAAAGGCAAGCTGTGTTTCTACGGAATTGCTGCCATGATCAAGAAATGCATTCTCATTTACGCTGTATCGCCCAATCCCCTGAAAAACCATTATGGTCTGATTACCCTGCTTTTCAACTACTATATTCTCAACCGTAAAATTCCTTTTCAATCTCTCACCAAAACTGTCTTCGCCTGCAGCAGCCGTATATTCCACAAATTCCTTTATCTCTGCCCTCTCTGCCTCGTCCACATTTACTATCGCTAGCCCATAAGTTAACGAGGCTACCACCATATTGGAAGCCAAAAATACCGCAGCCATAATTATACCAATACAAATCAGACCTCCCCATGAACTGCCGCCGTTTACATGCTTATCCCTTTTCAGCGGATAAACAAAAGCCAGCAGCCATGCCCAGAAGATTAACGAAATTTTTTTCTCATATAATACATTCACTAAGATGGCATCCACAATCAATAGCAGTTCACACACCGAAAAAATTGGAGAAAGTTTGATAATGCTCAGATAGATATCCAGTTTCGGCTGCACTCCTATACTAGCCATGGCGATAATCATAAACAGCATATCGACATAGACCACTATCCGACCAATTTTTACTACCGGGTGTATTTGATAAGTAGAACTCTTATAGGTACTGCTGTCCGGAGCCGTACTGCTAACCGAACGGGTTTTCAACGCCTCCTCCGGTCTGTCAAAATCCCACGGGTTTGCCTGATCTATCTGCGCATCAGCTCCCGGCGTTTCCTGTCCGCCGGATAAACGCAGGCCTCCCTCGTCCTTATTATTCTCTTCTGTGTTTGCTAATTTTAATGCCATTCCTTCTCTCCCCGTCCATTCGATTACTCTTAGGTAATTACAAAACGCTGTTTCTTAAGATGTCCGTTTAGAAACTTTAAATGATACCAGCTTCTTTTGTTCATCATTTCACAAATTGCCCACATCATTTAATGAAGTTTTTCTTTTTAGTTTCAGAATTATAATTTGTGGCAATTACATTTTTCAATTTGATTTATTCATTATAACAAACAGGATGTGCATAATCAAGGAA
>JAMPAW010000098.1 GCA_023666975.1 Clostridium sp. | reverse complement strand
CATCATACCGTGCCGCAAGGGAAATTGCCTTGCAGCAGTCGATTACCGAACCGCCTCCCACACCGAGTATCAGGCTGATTTTATGCTCTCTTGCAAGCTCAGCCCCTTCCAACACCTTGTTATAGGTTGGGTTTGGCATAATCCCCGAAAACTCAAACACAGTCTTTCCGGCATCCTTCAAGATTTCCGTTACCTCGTCATAAATCCCGTTCTTCTTTATGGAGCCGCCGCCATAGCACAGCATGACATTTTCCCCATATTTCTTTGTCAGGCATGCCAGGTATTCCTTCACGCAGCCCTTTCCGAAATAAACCTTTGTACTGTTCTCAAAAATAAAATTGTTCATAGTATTACCTCTTTACCTTATAAAACACGATTTTCCATCTGTCTTTACTATAAAAAAAATGAGACCTGATTAGAAGTCTCATTTTGTTCACCTGTTTATACCCTATGGTTATAAGTGCCAGCAGCAAAGTTGTTCTTCCCATGCTTGGTTTTATATCCTCCCTATGCCTGCATGATATTCTGAACCGCTGACAGAAAACGCTGCACGGTCTTTGACGGCTGCGGGGAATGGAGCAGGCCATACGGAATTGTGTGTTCCCATTCCACCGGAATAATTTTTAACAAAGGATGCACATTTACCCATGCCTGCGTTGCCATCAGGATATCATTGCTGTTTTCACACCGGTTAAAAACATCTACGTTATAAAAATCAAAATCCACAATATGTATCTGATGATGATTCTCCCAAATATCATCCCGCAGTTCATCCACATAATGGCTCCAGCCCCTGTGCATCAGCATCAGGTTTTTCCCGTACATATCTTTCATGGAAAGTTTATTTTTCTTCGCAAGCGGATGGTGGATTGACACGGCACAGCAGATCGGATGCCTTGTAATCTCAAATCCGGCACACTTCCGCAGATCTAACATCGTATCGTCAAAAATCCCTGCAACCACATCAATATTCTGTCCTAAATTTGCCAGAATCTCCCTTGCATTTTCCGGTGTGTTGTCGAAAGGAACCAACTGGAATTTAATTTCCGGACAATACTCATGAATCTTCGGCCACAGCTCCACCAGAATCTGCGCCGGTGTCATGGGTGAAGTGCCAATGCGCAGCACTGACTCATCCTCCTGCATGGCATTCTTTGCCCGGATTACGGAATCCTTGCAATACCCGATAATATATTTTGCATCCTGATAGAGAGAAATCCCGGCTTTCGTCAGATGCAGCCCCCGGTGTGTCCGTTCAAATAATTTTACGCCCAGCCCATCCTCCAAAAGGTTAATCTGTTTGATTACCGCAGTCGGTGTAATAAAAGACGACTCCGCTGCTTTATTAAAACTCCCGGCATCCGCCACTCGGATAAATGTTTCTAACTGTGGGTTATACATGAAACCACCGCCCTCGCATTTATTTGTTCCTGAATATTATAACATTGGTAAATCAAAAAATCATTAGAAAAATAGTACACTGTTCAACTTAAAGAAGATTCATCATATTTTTCTCAACGTCCGGTTCGGCGTGACTTACTAAAGTTTCTCCAATATCAGAACAGCCGCTCTATATCTTTTGAAAAATGGGCTGATCGACACTTTGGGGAAACTTTACTCACTTTTCATTGCAATTTACGGAAACTCGCGACAAGCCTTTCTTGCGTATCACACGCATATCCCTTATAATAGTTTTGGCTTCCGTTCCGTGTAACCATATTTTTGTATTATCCGTATCCCATAAGCCCATTCTCTGCTCATCATGGTGCAAATGTGCTTTTCCTTCATGCTCACGGGTAAAGACAGGAATATACATATATGCAAGCACTGTAAAAAAGCCTTTATCACAAGCCAGAAAGGGAATGAATTTTGCAGCCAGAGGTGTAAAAACCAGTTCAATGTCTACAAATTAAGGGAAAAAGAAAGGAAACAAAAGAGATGATTGAAAACAGGAATGTGAACATCATAACCGATGCGGACGGTAAAAAGCTGACCTTAATCAACGATATCCGGTTTAAGGCGAAAGTGCGGGACGACTGGAAGGCTGTCGAAGAATATCTGAAAGGATATATCGGGGATTGTTATGAAATTGAGGCAACTTCTGAAAAAATATATATTCCATCAGATTTCCCCAATGAATATGCAAACTCAGAAAGCCGTATCGCCTTAAAGGGTGCAGTGGCAAAGGCAAAAGCCAATGCTGCACAGGCGATTCCTGAGCTCATAAGGATAGCTGCCAATCCAAAACACGAAGTAAACCGGAAACAAAAACATAAGACAGATGCACTGTACGGCTGGTACAGATACGACATCAGGTTTGCACTGCCTGTATATGATGATAAGACGGGTAAAATAGCAAGGCTTAACATTTATACAGCAAGTATGTTAGTCCGCCATGCGGACAATGGGAAAAAATATCTGTATGATATTTTGGCAGTAAAAAAAGAAACGAGCAGCCCGCTTGAGTGAAAACACTGTACGGTAAAAACCCATTTCCTTCTTATCATTAAGAATAAGCTATTTTCCCCTCCCTGTCAATCCCCAAATTTTTTTACAAAATCCCTTTTAATTTCATACCCTAATCTATGCTCCCGCTTCTCAAAGGCATCAATGCTCATCAGCACCATATCGCCTTCCCCGTTTTTGGTGATATAAATAGGCTCCTTCGTTTCTTTCGCCAGTGCAGATATGGATGCATAATCATTCCTCAATGCTGTGGATACTTTTATTAGCATAATCTCACTTCTCCTTTCACTCGTTTGCCATGCTTTTCATATCAATTCTTTGATATAATTATACCGTGATACTGACATGAAGTAAAGATATATGACTATTTCCCTCTAAGACATTCCACGAAACATGTCACCAGCATATCTCCGTACCTGCCTGCTAACTTTGCGTTACTCTTGAACCGCCAAATACCTCTGACATTTCCATCGCATCCAGTGCGGCATCCAATGCCTTTACTTCATCCGCAGTTAAAACCACCTCCGAAGCATCCGCATTTTCCTTAAGCCTCTCCGCCTTTCTCGTTCCCGGAATCGGCACCAGATACGGCTTTTTGCACAACATCCACGCAAGTGAAACCTGTGCCGGCGTTGCCTTTTTGTCCTGCGCCGTCTGGTCAAGCAGCTTTAACAAATCATGGTTTTGCTCCATGCCCTGCCTGCTAAACTGCGGCATCATGCTCCGGTAATCATAAATGCTGTCAAACTCCGTGTTTTTGTCATACTTAGCGGATAAAAAACCATTTGCCAGCGGAGAAAATGCCACATACCCGATGTTCAATTCCTCCAACACGGGAAATAATTCCTCATGCCAGCGCGCCATCATCGAGTAGCGGTTCTGAATTGCGGTTACCGGGCATACCTTGTTTGCCCGCCGGATCGTATCCTCATCCGCTTCTGAAAGCCCCCAGTGCGTAATCTTGCCTTCCTTGATTAAATCCGCCATCACGCCTGCCACTTCCTCAACCGGAACCTTCGGGTCCATGCGGTGCTGGTAATATAAATCAATATGGTCGGTATCCAGTCTTTTCAGGGAATCCTCCACGGAAGCCCGGATTACAGACGGGCGGGAATCCGGCACCAGCGGTTTATTTACCGCCGTGCTTTCCATATCAAAATGAATCCCGAATTTCGTAGCCAGCACGATTTTATCCCGATACGGCTTTAATGCTTTTCCCAGCAGTTCTTCGTTATCATGGGGATTTTCCTGTGTGCCGTAAACTTCTGCTGTGTCAAAAAAAGTATATCCCATATCGACGGCATGTGACAGCAGCTCCGTCATTTCTTTTTTGGCCGCCGGAGCGCCATAAGCATGGCTCATTCCCATACAGCCTAAACCAATGGCTGATACCTTTAAATCCTTTCCCAATGTTCTCTCTTTCATACTGCCTCCTAATATTTCAACTTATCAATCCACTTATCGACCGTTTTCTGTGACGGTATATCATAGAAGTTACGGCCCTTCAGCCATTTCGTTTTCTTAGATATCTTAGCATTCTCCTTCAGATGCTTTGCACTGCTGCCAAGCCCGCTGCTGATTGAAGTTGAAAAAGGCACTACGGTTTTTCCTTTCAGGCTCACATTCTCGACGAGCGTATACATGATATGCGGCGCCTCACCCCACCAGATAGGCCATCCGATATAAACGACATTTGCTTTCTTTACCTCTTTCTTGATTGTTTTCAAATTGGAAATCTTTGGGCGCACCGTACTTTTGGCAGGACTAGATGCCGAACGATGTTCCCTGCTCACACGGCTGTTATCATCACCATAATCCAAATCATCATCCGTATACCGCTTCTTCGCCTTAATCTCGATTAACTTACCTCCGGTCTTTTTCTGAATCTTCTTCGCTGCCCCTTTCGTTGTTCCCGTTGCGGAAAAATAGAGAACCACAATTTTTTTCTTCTGCTTTGCCTGCGCTTCCATCTTGCCCACATTTGCAAGCGAACATGCCATAACCAATGTAAAGACCGCCATTAGTACCCGTAAAACATTCTTTCTTCCTTCCTTCATAAAAACCACCTTCCTTACTGTAATCCCAGGCTGCCTACCCAAGCCTGAACATCTTCCTCTAAAGCGCCTGACGAAAACCGCTGTCCTTCCAGCCAGTTTCCAGTTCCGGCAGCTTCCGCCAACCGTTCTCCGCTTTCACCTAAGCCAGAGCTTGTGGAGGTGCAGAATGGAATTACGGTCTTGCCGGAAAAATCATTTTCTTCAATAAAGCTGTCCACCGGCCATGCCGCAATTCCCCACCAGATAGGCCAGCCGATAAACACCGTTTGATAGGAATCCCAATCTTTGACGGTTGTCTCCACCAGTTCAATGTTCCGTAGGCTTTCATCATCATGTTCTCTGTTTACACGGCTGCCTTTCTCTGTCCAGTCCAAATCCTCCTCGCTGTAAGGCTCTACCGGAACCAGTTCAAAAGTATCCGCATTGGCTGCCGCTGCAATATACCGGGCAACTGCCTCTGTATTGCCTGATGCCGAATAGTACACGACCAATATTTTTCCATTTTCTCCATCTGTTTCCTGCCCTGCCTCCTGATTTTCCGTCGCTGCTTCGCCTGACTGCCGGGATTCCTCCTGTTCATTTTCTGAGGTAGCACTCTCCGTAACCTCTGCGACCTGGCTGCTGCTGCCATCAGCCTGATTACTACAGCCAGCAAGGGAAAATGCCAACAAAATGCTCATCAATACTGTAAATGCTCTTTTCATCATCTTCGTCCTCTCTTCTTAAAAATTTTACAGGCTCCTTTTGAACATGTACAGGTCCCAAGCCCGTGACACCTGTCTTTCTTTTGCCGTTGCCTGTATTATAAAAAAAGCGAGGCCTCATCAGAAGTCTCGATTTGTTTATCAGTTATTACCCAAAGGTTTGAACTGCGTATTTATGCCAGCAGAAAAGCAAATCGTTTCCGAGTCGATAATCAAAAACGATAAAATAAGCTTTGTATGATATGAAACTACTATTTTTTGTTCTTTAATATCGAAAATAACGATCGAAAAAGTATAAATCAAAGCAACCTTAGTATCTGTTATAAAACGCATTTTTTCAGGAAAACCAATAAATTCCTCAAGCGGGAAAATTCCGTCTCCATCTGAATATTTTCTAATAATCGGCAGCTTTTGGATTTTTTCAATTTCTCCCCTCTCATTCATACATACCATATCATCATTATACGTTCCAAAATATTTTTGCTTTATGAAGTCATATGTCATATTATACCCTGCATCATAAAAGATTTTTTTTACGTGAAAAACATCCTTTTCATAATCAAGAACAATGCTTGCCCTCTTTAACCAGTTTTTGCCCTCAATCTGATCCCTGTATAAAATATGGAACGCAAAACGATCATATTCTGAATTATTTTCTGCAAAATTCATTGCTCCGTTTATTGAAAATGCCCCATCCTTAAATAAATCCGTAAATAATAAGACCGTATTTCTTTCTTTAAAATCATTTGAAAACCAAGCAATCTTTTCTGTATCAATATATAGCCAATTCCCTTGTTTGCCAAACGGTAATATATTTAATTTGAAACAATTGCATTGTCTCCCTGATTTATATTGTGCGATTGGCTGCTCCGTGTTCATACTATAAACATCTACCACACCCCTGTCAGTAATCGTAAGAAACAAAACTTTTCCCTCTATACTCTACTGATTCACTTTTAAAAAATTTTCCGCAATATACACACTGATATCCATTGTTTATCTTTTTAAATTTGAGCTCCTGTTGGCAACAATTAAATTTTTCCCACTCCATGTAAGTTTCCTTTCTAGCCTGTTACGAAACACTCTTTCCATCGGAATGCTGTCCAACAATAATGCAAAACCTTTGCAGATGTATAGACGGAAAGCATTTCTGCTATTAATTTTTCCTGTTCTTCTTTTGAAGGGATAAATAAATCGTTCTTATCAACACAAGAATATATATCTTTGAATCTCATACTATTCTAATCCTCCCAAAGCATAAACTTAAATATAGATGAATACTTTTATAAACTGATATTATTATTTCTACAAAATGCTGAGAAATCCATTTCAAAGCTTTCAAAATCAATTTTTCCTTTCGTTTTAATTGATTTCACTGCATCTAAAATACATTTCGCAATTAACTCTTTTTTCCTTTCCATATCGCCTGAAACATATTTTTCAAAATCAATACTTTTTCTAATGCTGGCAAAACCATATTTCAGCTCACAGTGTTTTCCATTTTTGCATAAGCCCTTGTCCAGCACCTCTTTCGGTGCAATGATTGGTATAATTCCAATCGTATTAATATATTCACTATAACTTTTATCCTTAAAATATTGATAGATTTCCTGGCATAGCTGATAAATTTCATCATCTATACCAAATTTATCTGAATAATATTGTGGTGAATTAATATTTAACTCCATATTACCGGCCTCCTTTATGCAAGGGTTTTAGAAATAGTACATAGCTTTCTATTATCCATTTTCTTCCAACTCAAACACATATCTATTATTCAATTTATCAAAGTCTACCTTAAACTTGGGACAATCAAATTGAAAATATTGTGCAGACCATTGCAGCATTGCAGCTATTAATCCTTCCTCCTGAAAATCACATGGACTATATTGTAAACTTTTTATAACAATTACAGTCTCTTTAAATTTACTATTCATTCTAATTTGTTCTTTTACCATGTCAATGCCTTTAATTAAATACAATAAATCATCTTCAGAAAATAATTCTCCTTTAATCAATGGGATATCTGAATATTTAATCCACAATCCCTTTCCTATATGCATTATATTTTCTTTATCATTATCTTTTACATCATAATAATCAATTGCATCAGCTACTATTTTTATGTATATCCACCAACTGGTTTTTTGAACATAATATTGTGTCTCCATGGCTTTAACCCCCTTGCCTATACAATAAAATCTTATTATTCTGCTTTGTTTCCGCTTTATAATAAAGCTTCCTATAAAATTTCATTAATATTTCTTATGCATACATCCTCTTCATGTATAAACCTAATTTTATTTAGTCCTTCAACAGGGAAAATAATATTACCTCCAATTTTTTTAATAGCCTGAAATATCTGATTATTCCGATATTCCTGATAACCCATCACACTTGTATACATCCATGGCAAACAAAAATATTTTTTACCTTCAGCAATACCTAATGCAGCTGAACATATCCATTTATATTATCCTCATTACCTCATATCTTCATATATTTCACTCCGTTTTTCTGCTTCCTCAAATTCTTCTAACAGGTTATCATAATTAAGACTTGACATTTTTATTCCCGTAATATATTCATCAATAAATGCCTGTGCGCTTATATAGTCTGTGCCAAAAAATTCAGTAGAAACCACATGCTTTACCGCATTCCTATAACATCGAACCGCATCTTGGTATCTCTGCATCCGCTCATTTGCATAACCTAGCCGTTCATAGGGATAAACTAAATCTGGATACATGAAAATGGATTTATTTAACCATTTTATTTCATCATGGACTTTTTCATCATTATAATGATATTTCCAAGAAATAATATAATAAGCAACTGCCATTTCATATGCCGAATTCCATGTATGATGCTCAATTTTTTCTATCTCTGGCATTTCATGATAATAATAAAACCTTAAATATGTCTTTATGCATATCGCATGAAAATTATATGGCTCTATTTCTATCACTCGGTCAAGATACTCTACTGCCGCATCATCTTCTTCAAATTGCCACTTTATCATCGCCAATTTTAACAGTAAATCAATATTATATGTATCTTTTTTTAAGTTTTCCAGCAATATCTTTTCTACTTCTGCAAACTGCCTGCTGTGTAGAAAAACATCTAATTTATCCATGTAATACTCCTTAGAATCCTTTTTGACTTTATCAACATCAATGTTACACTCAACCCGATGACATCAACAATAATGGAACATTGTAATTCTAATTTGTCCTATATATTTTTCTTCACCTAATAAATCATCTCGCTCTCACTGCTTTATTACTTTCGATGGATCACCTAGTTGTCCAAAATTAGGTGCAACTGTTCCTTCTAACCAACAATCTAAATCTTTTTTTGTCTCCTCCCCAAGAAAACTTCGTAAATACATAACTTCTTCTTTTTCATTCCCATAAACAAAAGGTTCTAAAAAAGATACATTGACTAATTCTTTGATTTTATCATCCGCAGAGGTCTCTAGCTTTTCCAGAAAAAATCCAACTTTTAATAGAACTTCTTCCCTGGAATTACCACATAGCTCTTCAACAAATGGGACAAAACAAATACCAAATATACAATGTGGTACTCCTTGCAAATATTCCTCTTCTTGAAGATGCACTGCAATTTCTGGAAATTCTGTTAAAAGCAATTCAATAACATCATCATACTTCAAATCTTTAACTTCCTTCCTCTTATACCCATACACCATAGCGTTAGATGCCCGTTACCGTTCCCTGCTCATCCATCAGCAGCAGGTGGGTATCCTCATGACCACCATATCCATATTTTATCAAGAAACAATTCTCCACTTTACTTTTTTTGATTGAATTAACGTAAAATCATTATAATTTAAATAATCTGCATTGAAAGGATTAAATTCTCTCCACATAGTCCAATAAAAATATCTAGCATCTTTAACAATTTTAGCATAATCAATATCTGCAAGATTATAATCCTCATCCCCTTGAACAGGAGCATAAAAATTTATTTTTTTAGTCATTTCAAACATAATTTCTATTGAAAACGGATTTTTATCCATCCTTTGAAATAATACCAGTAAGTTATTTGCATCAAATTCATGTTGTTCTAAGTTGTCATCAATATAATTTCCACTGACAAACTCAAATTTTACAATAATGCTATCCTCAAAATTATCATATATTTTCATAAGGCTATCAATATCTTTTTCAGAATCTATATTATTCCACTCATTCATCATTACACCCCCTATTCAAGCCAAAATAGTCAATTATCCATTGTAGAGTTTGTTGAATATTTCCATCGCTGTCTTTGGTATAGGTTTCTTTTGCCTCTCCCTGCGCATGGGAAGTAAGGCGATTATACAAGTCATAGGTATAGACTTCCTATATGGAGTAAATTGCCGTTTGCATCATAGGCAAAGGTTGTGGTTCCGTTTTCAGTTGTCTCGCTTACAAGCTGAGTAAACAAACTTCCCTCAAATCCCTATTTCCGGTCATATCACCTATTGCCTTATTTCTTCTAAACACGAATAGATTTACCCCTATTAAAATACCAAACTTTTATTATTCAAATCCCATACTTTTGAATTTTCTCTTATTACATAGGACTTCTCAATCTCTTCTGATAAAACTGTATTATTAATCCATTCTATAAATGCTTGTGTTCCATATTTACAAGCTTTCTTTTCGCCATTAATAACAATCCAATACTGGTGGTCATTATTTTTGTCAAACAGCCATTGAAAGAAATCATTTTGTACCTTTTCTACATCCATTACCATATCCGGAATATATACTATATCCGCATACTCCATATCCTCATCATAAAAGCAATTAATTCTCATAAAATATCTCCTCAAGCCATGCTACAAAACTCATATCATTCCCATATATTTTAAATGTAAATATTCACCATGCAGCTCATTTATTGGTCAGAATCTTTTTCATTATTTTTCCTGCATTTTCTCTAATGACTTTATATTCACTGTTCAAAAAAGGACGGATATGTTCTTCAATACCGTCATATTTGTAAAAACCTTTCAACGCCCCCAATGCTGATGACTGTAACTTGTAATCTTCATCGGATAATAGATCAATTAAACAATCATAACTTTTCTGACACTTAAACTTACCTACTAAATCAGCTATGATGAGACAGTCCTTTCTTGTATCACTGTTATAAGCAAATTCTATATAATCATCCAGTCTTGATTTGTCTCTAATTTGCAATAATGCATTTGAAACAGCCCATCTCCTTGAAGTATTCCATGCCACGGATTTTTGATGATCTGTCATTTCGTCCGTTATTTCTTTTTTGTATATATTAGGTTTTTTAAATTCTTTTATCAAAAGATCGGTTGCCTGATAATTACCCTGTCTCCCAAGATTAATAATTATTGAAAAATTAGTTGACAAACGTTCAAAATGGTCTATATAATTTATAAGGATTGGTGTTATTCTTATAATTTCATCCGTTTCCAGCGAATCGATTCTGTACATAAACAATACGTGACATCCCGCCTTATTAATCTCATGTATAAGTTGGATTACTAAACATAAATCTCTATCAGATAATTGTGGTACTATCTCCTCCAAATATTTTTTAGTTGAATAACAATTCATAACATCTTCATCTGCTTTTGTAATATATGGTTGGATTTGGTTCAAATATATTTCTGAAGTGTCTTCTGTTGATATTTTTCTATCTAAATCTATCTTTTTCATCTTTATAACCCTTCGATTCCCTTAATATTATTTTAGTGTCCAACGTATAAATTATAATTTTAGTTTCTTTATTCGTAACCTCATTGCGGATTATATGGGTCTATTATACTTGAATCAGGAATCGATTGTGCCTTTACATTCCTGTTCATATTTCAATTGAAATTCATAACCCCATAAAATATCTCTTTCATAAATATATTTACTCCAAAAGAAACATGTGTTGTCCGATATATCATTCGACGGATATTGGAACTTATTACATTTTCCAAGATATGTTAAATCTTTGGGGCGGCTTTTCCTCGAAGTTTCATGAATATGTACATTATACCTGTTTCCTAAATCACTTTTTAAAAAACAAATATTCCTGGATTCCAAAATATCCTCTGCATTTTTAGGTCTGTCCTTCCTTAAAAAGAAATATGTGCTTGCTACTTCATCTTCCACTCCCCGTACATACCAATCTTTCAAATAAATTTTGTCAATATAAAACAATGCATACCAGCCAATATATTGCTCATATCCGGCTATACTTTCTTTTATTTGAAAATAATACACATCTCCTTTTTCCCACCCCATAATATACGGTTTGTGAATTGACACTTTTTTTCTGGGCGGCATTTCACTATTGAGTTTCTTTTCTAATTTATCCAATACGGCAATCCTTGCTTTTCTGCTCTTTTTAGAATCCCACCGCTCGGCTTCCTTATCTTCTTCCAAAAATCTTAACGCCGTTTCCTTTATTTCTTCCGTCAATCTTCCCTTTTCCCACAAAACATCTGCCAGCCCCAAAAAGAAATCATATTTACAGTCAATATCCTCCTGCTCCTCTTTATATTCTGTAAGAATCTCTGCCAAAGCCTCCTCGTCACTCTTTCCAGCTTTTAACTTGCTGATATAATCATCCTTTACATCCGCACTGGTATCATTTTGATATAAACCGGTTCCCCATGTTCCCATATCTATTTGCATAGCAATATTGACACAGCCATGCTCCTCCTTTCTACCACCATGCAACTCATTTATTGGTCAGAATCTTTTTCATCATTTTTTCTGCATTTTCTCTAATGACTTTATATTCACTGTTCAAAACACCCATAACCGATAATTCACTGCCACCTTCCAATACGAAGATAACCACCCTACTTTTAATGCCATAACTATAGTTTCTACATCTCTGCGTACTTAATGAGAAAATATCCTTCATTTTGACAAAAGTCCTGTATTGCTCTTTCGATAATATCCTGACGCAATTCTTTCACAATAATATCAGGAGGAGCTGCTGGAATATACTCTAATCCCTCTTTTTCCATATACCAATAGTAATTTTGTGGTGTAGTCACAACAAGCGTATACGTCTTTCCATTATCTAGTCCAACAATAACATCAATATTATCGTTTTTGATATCTTCTATTTTATTCAAATCAGTTGGATATGTAATATACTCTATATTCATGATTCCTACCTCTTTCCATATCATTCTATTAATCATTTTATGATGCTTTCTTCATTATGATTTATCTGCCTTCGCCAAAATTTCGATTCTATCATGAATATTTCTAATGGAAATCATTT
>JAMPAW010000097.1 GCA_023666975.1 Clostridium sp. | reverse complement strand
TGGAAAAATAGTTACCCATTTCCTGCTCATAATATTTTCTGCCTTATTTGTGAAGATTTGTAGCCGTGTAAATAGTAGATAGGTTATGTGCCCGCTGATACTGCTTTGTACAATGCCAGCTTTTATTATCTATCATCCCGCAATTGATTCCAATGGACAGCCATGTAAATAGCACGGATTTCATTCCCCACATTTGTGGGGAAAAAATACCTGTAAGCAGCCAAGTGATTATGATAAGGGCATTTGCAATACTCATAATACGCAGCGGGCTGTTTGGAGCAGAAAAGCCATGCTTAAAAAAAATACTAAAACAGTGTAATGCAATTGAAATGTATAAAATGCATCCTATCATACCTAAATCGACAATCAAATTGGAATATGCAAATTCTGTTGTCAGGTTTTTGATACCGGTGAAAGCAACCATATTACTTCCAGTTCCAGAGCCTAAGCCATACCAAAATTTCATTACATATGAGAGCCCGATTTTTAATTGGTGCAAATGCATGCCAGCTGACCCGCCATCTAAATTGTTTAGTGTTTTATATATTAAACTGTATATTTTATCCCAATAGGCTACGACAAAAATGCATCCGCATAGCAAAATAGTTAAAATTAATTTAGGTTTATATATTTTGCGTAAGCGAAGGGCAATAAACAAGGTAATAAATGCAATGACCGTAAGTTCGCATATTATTATGGCTCTGGTCAACGTAAATATTTGACAAAGAAATATTCCTATAGTCAAGCCCCCGCATTTTTGGCGTTCACGTTTATTGGGAAGAAAAAGAGCAAAAATCAAAAGCATCCAAAATAAAGGGATCATATAATAGGCCAAAAGAAGAGGTTCACCAGCTACGCCAACAGCTCTTCGGGAATCTGCCGTATAAAAGTTTTGGATAAGATCATTTTTTCCAACGTATGTTAAAATACCTCTTTTTACCCAGTAAGAAAATAAGTTCATATCGATCCATTCCCAAAACGAAACAGGGACTAAAAATCGTTCTATCAAAGTAGTAATAATTAAAAAAACAGAAAAATTTTTTACGAGATTTTTAAATTTAATAAAGTAATTATTGAAGGTAAATAAACTTTTCCCAATGTGTATTCCTATGAACAGCATCATCATTGGTATTATATACTGCCGACTTCCCAATAACGAGCCATATATTCCATTCCGGAATGTACCAATAATGATATAAATCAAGATCACCGCCAAAAATATAATAACGAGGCATTCTGTTATTTTGATATGAAAATTACTTTTCAGAAGCAGATCCAAAAAGCAATATGCGCCTAAAGCTAAAATGATAGCCTCTTTTAGATAAAAGACGCATTTCAAAGAAAAAACAGATACTCCGATTTTTAGTAAAAAAGCGCAAAATAAATCTTGTACAATTGTAAAGATAATTATTGTGATAATTACCTTCCAAAACGCTCTATCTGATTTGCATATTTGTATTTTTACACAAGATGCAGGAGACAATTACGGACACCTTTTCTTTCTTATAACTTGATAAACTTGCTTGATCGCCTGTTTTTTAGCCCCTCTATACAGTAAAAGCTTAATTAGTAGTTCAATGTGATAATCAATAAGAGCAAGAATATTGCACTGATGATATTTCTTTAAAAATATATAACGCGCCCGGTTGCTGTAGTAGATGGAAGAAGCCGTGCCTGGCTGGTTGCTTCTGCCAACTTTATGGTAAATTTGTGCCGTGGAATTATAAACCAATTTATATCCCTTTTTAATAAGCTGTATGCAATAATCGGCATCTTCATAGGTGAGGAAATAATCTTCATTTATGTAGCCAACGTGTTTAAAGACATCGGCTTTGATCATTTGCATACATCCTGTAATAAATGTGACATTATTTATCCCCTGTTTTTTCCTGTTTTTAGCCCGAAGCCTGATTGGTGAAAGGTATCCAGCTTCGTACCAAACTAAATCAGGCGATGTATAATAGTATATTTTTCCACCGACCATTCCAACATTGCCTTTAAACCCTTTTAAGAGCTGCTCGATCAAATCAGGAGATTTTACGGTAGTGTCATTATTTAGCAGGAGAATATAGTCAGCCTTTTCATAAAGAGCTCTTTTTATGCCAAGGTTACATCCTGCAGCAAAACCATTGTTATCACTTTTGATCAATATAATGCTGGATAGTGATGCACTATTTAGGTTATTGATATCGTTGTTTGGAGAATTATCCACTACTATTATTTTATAATTTGGGTAGGTACACATATTATGAATGCTTTCGATACATTCAACAGTGTCTTTTTTGCCGCAATAATTAACTAAAATTATGTATACAGAAGGACACATCGTTCCACTGCCTTTCCCCGCATATAATCTAAGAAAACACTGATTAATGTGTATTATTTTGAAGTCAGCACTTGGTGCGTTTTTAAAATATTTTCGTCGCTTGTAAAAAACACAGCTCTTTTGTAGCCTGCTGTTATCATTCGCGTTCGTAAGGTGTCATCAGTAACAATTTTTTTTATCTGCTCAGCCAGCTCGTTTTCATTTAAGGGATCAAAAGTCAAAACGGCGTCCCCACCCACTTCGGGGAGAGAAGAGGAGTCCGAGCAAATCACAGGTACTCCGTTCCCCATTGCTTCAAGAACTGGAATACCAAATCCTTCAAATAACGAAGGGAAAATAAAAGCATAGCATTGAGCATATAAATCTTCTAATTCTTGGTCACTGACATAACCGTAGAAATTCACTTTTTTATTTAACTGCAACTGTTCAATTAGCTGCATTGAATGCGGATAATCGTTTCCTTTTTTGCCGACAACTTTTATTTTAAACTTATGTTGTATATCCGGCTCTAATTTGGCGAATGCTTTTAACAATACCGGTAAGTTTTTGGCGCGTTCCACCTCGCTCACAAAAAGGAAATATGGTTGGGGTGCTTTCTTTTCCCGCTTCGAAGAAAACTGAAAGGAGTTATATGTCACAGTTACTTTGTTGTCTGGGATATGAAAGCGCCTGCAAATGTCCTTTTTGGAATATTTTGAGACGGTTATAATGTGGTCAGACAGTCTTATCTGTCGCCTGACGATACAGCGGCGGATTAATGCCTGAAGCGGTGGATATTTTTCTGGTATTTCAAATTCAGCCAAGTCATGTATTGTCGAAACCAGACGGCAAGGCTTGATTATTATGGCTTGAGTATCAATCAGGAAAAGAACATCCGGTTTCCACTTTTTACAGAGAAGAGGCAGATGTACTGCTAAAAACCAGTTTCGTGTAATTTGATTGTTTTTTATTTTTAACTCAATAAAGTGAAAGTTTGTTTTTTTAATATGCAAAAAAGAATACTGGGACATCCAGCTTCCATAATATATATAATATTGGTTCTGACTATCCAGTTCCGATAATCCTTTAAGCAGATTACTTATGTATTTGCCAGGCCCTCGCGGCTCTATATTAGCCAATACAGCATTGATAACAATATTCATAACCTATAAAAGTACCTTCCTGTTCCAACATCCAATTATAGTTTCCCAAAGATATCCCCTGCCTCAAATCACAAACCCAAGGCTCCGCCCGTCCCGCACAAACAGCTGCACAGTTTCCACGGAATATTCCTCCAGATCCTTTCCGAGGAGGGGCAGCTTTTTCATGATATCCTCCGTCACGGTGATGATGTCTGCGCCGCACCGGTCGGCCTGTATGATGTTGAACACCTCGCGGCAGCTCGCCCAGAGGCTTTTGGTTCCGGGTTTCCCGCGGCAGATTCGGACTGTTTCCTTCATGATCTCTTCCGCGTCCACGCCGGTGTCCGTGATCCTCCCGGCAAACACGGATATAATATTCTCCGTGCCTGGGGAAAACGCATCTACGGCAGCTTTCACCTGTCGGACCGTAAACAGGGCTGTCACGTTTAATTTAATGCCTTCCGCGGAAAGCTCCCGTATTAATCCGATGCTGGATTCGCCCAGGGAATTGGTGGCAGGGATCTTGACAAACACATTTTTGCCATAGGAAGACAGGATTCTTGCCTCCCTTTTCATGCCGTCAAAATCGTCTGCAAAAACCTCGAAGGAGATGGGCAGGTCTGTAATCTGCGTTAGCGCGGTTTTGGCAAATTCGGTGTAGCTCTGTACGCCTGCTTTTTTCATCAGCGACGGATTGGTGGTAAAGCCCTTTACAATACCCTTGCTGTATTCCTGGCGCATGACGTCTATGTCCGCGCCGTCCGCATAAATAGCAATTTTTAAATCTTCAAATTTCATGGTATTTTTTTCCTTTATTCCTGTGCGCTGCCGATTGCATTTACCAGAAGATGCCAGATCACTCCCTGCCACCCTTCTGCATGGGGCGTGATGCGTGTATCGGCAACGACCGGGATCAATACACAGGCGTCGGAGATTTTTTTGGAATATCCGCCGTCCCTGGAGACGATGGAAATAATCCTGCAGCCCTGTTCTCTGCCGTATTTCAAGGCATTTACGATATTCAACGATGTATGTTCGCTTCCTCCTCCGACGGAGAGAACCATTAATACATCTTTTGAGGATAAGTGGGACACTTTCAGCCATTCTATAAAAGTAGTTTCCCAGCCTTCATCATTGGTGCGGGCGGTCAGCTCGGACACGTTGTCTGTCGGCGCATAGGTTTCTATCCCGCCGATTTTCCGGAAATCATTTACGGCGTGGGAGGCGTTTGCGGCGCTGCCGCCGACTCCGAGAATGAAGAGCCGTCCGGCATTATCTCTTGTGTCCTTCAGTATTTCCGCGCACTTTCCGATCTGGACGGTATCTATGTCCTGCGCAATCCGGATAGTTTCTGCGAGATACTGCTTTGCATAAGTTTCGTACATAACAATTGATTTTCCTTTTCAAAAAATTTTCAGTCTGCCTTTGCGGCAAATTCCGCCAGGTCTTTCATCATGTGATCCGGTTTTTGATAGTCCAGCCTTGCGCATGTGTCGCATTTGTAATCGCCCAGGAAAACGGTTTTCAGGCCCGCCGCCTGCCCGGCTTTTACGTCCGTATAAGAATCGCCGACCATATAGGAGCTGCTCCAGTCGATGCAGTATATTTCTTTGAGCTTCATCAGTAATCCCGGTTTTGGCTTCCGGCACTCGCAGCTTTTGATCAGGAACGTCTCTTTGGTATGAGGGCTTCCCTGGGGATGGTGGGGACACATGGCAACCGCTTCCACTTGTATCCCGTGTCCTTTTAAATCCTCCAGCAGCTCTGTGTTGATGTCATATAGCTGTTCGAGGCGGACCTTCCCTTTTGCGGCCGCCGGCTGGTTGGTTACGATAAATAAGAGATAGCCCTTTTCCTGCAATATGCTTAAGGCCTCCAATGCCTTTGGCTTATAATGAAATTCCTCCCATTTCAGAGGGGAGTCCAGCTGTTCGGTGTCTTCGTTCCAGACAATTTCATTGATGACGCCGTCCCGGTCTAAAAACACGGCTTTTGCGGGTTCGAGAAAGCGCCGACGGACGTAGCCTCGAAATTCGTCCAGCGATTCCGGCCGCCCGATTTCATAGAAGCGTTTTGACACAAGCTGCGGGACGAGCCGGCCTTGTTTTGACAGCAGGGTCAGAAGCTCCGCCACGTCAAAGGCAAGTCCCTGCGCATAGGACAGAATGCAGGATTTTTGCAGCATACTCACGCCGTAGTCGATATACTGCATGTCAGGAGTCGTATTTTTTTTGTCATATAAAAAGCAGCCGTCTTCTTTGTACAGAACATTGCTTTTGTCGTAGGCGTTTTGGTTGCGAAGGATTGTCATCAATCCCGCAGCGCCGTTTTTGCAGCCTTTCCGGAAACGATAGATTGCTTCTAAATAATTGATATCCATAAAGGAATCGCCATAAATCAGCAGGAAACTGTCCTCCAAATGTGCAGCCGCATTTCTCAGTGCGCCGCCGGTCCCCAGCTGTTCTTTCCCGTCGTGGGAATAGGTAATCTGTATATTTTGGCTGCTTCCGTCGCCATAATGATTTTCCACCGCATCCGAACGGTAACCGACCAGAAATAGATATTTCTGAAATCCCCAGCTTTTTAAAAGCTGCAGCTGGTAATCAAAAAACGGCCTGCCATGTACGTCCGCCATGGATTTTGGCATATTTCCGGAATACTTTCCAAGACGCGTCCCCATGCCGCCCATTAATACGACGACCTGTGTGTTCCGCAATTGTTCTTCTAAATCCTGCATATTTAAATTAATTTAGCCCCTTCTGTCTCAAAACGGAAGCGTACTTCTTCCAATCCCAGACTGTTCATGGCTCTGCGGAGCCTTATTTTGTCCTCTGCGTAAAACATCAGGAAACCGCCCCCGCCGGCGCCGATCAGCTTGCCGCCCAGCGCACCATGCTGCAGAGCGTAGTCATACCATTCGTCAATCTGGGGATTCGACATCCCGCCGGAGCGCTTTTTCTTATACTGCCAATGGGTGTTCATAATGGCGGCAAACTCTGCCAGTTTTCCGGATTCCAGCGCTTTTTTGCTGTCAAGACCCATTTGCTTCACATAGTCCAGATTTTTCAGCATGTCTTTGTCATTTTCTTTGCTTTTTTTGTCCTGTTCGTTTAAAATATTCCCGGCTACATGGGAGTAACCTGTAAAGTACAGGATCAGATTGTCTTCCAGATTGTACAGGGTCTCATTGTCAATCTGAAGGGGAGTGATTTCTACATGGCCGCCTGTGTCGATCTCCATGCAGATGATCCCGCCGTAAGCTGAAATATATTGATCCTGCTTCCCGACAGGCTCGCCCAGACGGGAGTATTCTATTTCAAAGGCTTCCTCCGCGAGAGCTCTCGCGCCGACGGTATCCCCTTTAAAGCTATGCAGCGCTTTCAGGAGGGCAGTGGTGAAGGTACTCGACGACCCCAGCCCGGTGCCTGCCGGGATATCCGCCATGGAGCAGATCTCCAGCGGTTCCTGACACAGCGAGAGCATCTCGATTGCCTCCCGGACGATGGGGTGCATTAATTCCCTGTAGTCTTTTACCTTTTCGAGTTTGGAGTATTTTAAAACAATTGTTTTATCAAAGGTTTTATTTAGCAGTATATATACATATTTGTTGATTGCCGCTGAGATCAGAAATCCTCCGTTTTGCCCATAATAGGACGGCAGATCTGTTCCGCCGCCGCCCAGGGTTATCCGCAGCGGGCTTCTGGCAATGATCACATTTACACCTCCTCTACCGCTCCGCTTCATAAGGGGGTGTGTAAATCCCCTCTTTGGCGCTAATCTACTATTTGTCTTTTGATGACAGACCGACAGGTCTGGCATTGGAAGTTTGCTTCCAGACTTACACCTCTCATATGCCTCGGCTCGACAAGCCTGTCTTCATCCGCGTCCGGCGGGAGCGGTTAAGGGATAAGCCTGCCGTTCTCAACAGATAGGTTCCGCGGGAGCCTCTGTATACATTGATCTTACGGACAGCTCGATCGCCTGCTCCGAAGTATACCGGTTTGCCCAGCCTAAGTGCCGGATCTTCTCGGAAGCCAGCCGCACGATCGGGACGTCGCCTTTCCAGCCCCTGTCCCCGCCGGAATACTTGTACAACACATTTTCAAGTCCCATGATCCGGGTGACAATGTCGGCAATCTCTGTCACAGTGATGTGGTCCAGGGTGGCTACGTTATAATAACTGTAGCCGTTCAACGCCTTCTTTTCCACGGTTCGGAGCGCATCTACAATGTCCTCTATATAAATGTAAGATTTACTCTGGCTGCCGTCACCCAGAATCTCAAGCTCCCGGGGATTCCTGCGCAGCTTCTTCAGAAAATCAAAGCCTACGCCGTGGGTCTGGTTCGGGCCAACCACATTGGCAAAGCGGAATGCCGCGGCGTTGAATCCGAACATATGGCAATAAGAGCAGATCAGGGCTTCACAGGCCAGCTTGCTCGCCCCGTAAGTAGAAGAGGGGAGCATTGGAGAAAAATCCTCTGCTGTGACGGTGCTTCCCACATCTCCGTAAACTCCGCTCCCGGAAGCATACAACAGATTCCTGACGCCCTGCCGGCGCATTGCCTCCACGACATTATTGATGAGGTAAGTCCCTTCCCAGAAATCAATGTCAGGCTGTGTCATTGCCTTTGCAATATCCGGGTTAGAGGCAAGGCTGTATACGGTATCCATACCAGCCATCGCTTTTGTAAGGCTGTCCAAATTCTTGATGTCGCCCTGAATAATATGTAACCTGTCTGATGACAGGGCTTCCCGCAGATGCCACTTTTGGCCTGAGGAAAAGTTATCATAAACGGTCACATGACTTTCTGATTCTTCCTGAATCAACCGCCGGACAACATGGCTGCCGATAAAACCGGCGCCCCCAATTACCAGATAATTCATTTCTGCCCGCTCCTTTTTATTTCATCTTTCCATATCAGACGGAATATCCGTACATCGTCAATAAAGTATCTTTTAAACAACCGTCCCGGTTCCTGTAAAAAACGGTAGAACCATTCCAAACCGGCCTCCTGCATCCATTTGGGTGCCCTTTTTACCGAACCGGCCAGAAAATCCACGCATCCTCCCATGGTGATGGAAACCGGAACCTGATATTTATCTTTATTGGCGTAAATAAATCTGTTTTGCTTTGGACATCCCAAGAACACAAGAAGGATGTCCGCACCGCTCTGTCGGATTTGACCGTTGATTTCTTCAAGGAGAACGTCGTCTTTTTCAAACCCAACCGGCGGGGAACATGTGCCTGCAACGGTTACTCCCGGACATTTCCGGGATATGGTTTGTACTGCCGCTGCCAGCGCATCTTCTCTGCCGCCGAGTAAAAATATCTTATAATTTTTTTCGCGGGCCAATTCCAGCACATCCCATACAAAATCTGTCATTGCAATGCGTTCTTTGATAGGCTTCTTCATCCAGCGGGAGATCTTGACCAATATCTGCCCGTCTGTTAAGACTAAATCCGCGTCATTGCATATTTCCCTTAAATCTGCATTGTCATGTATCTTCACCAAGTCGTCCGTATTGACGCTGATGACATAATGAAATCCATCGGTTTGTACAAGCTGATCGACTGCCGCCGCTGCCTCAGAGGCTGTAAGGTTGTCTATAGAGGTGTCTAACAGGCAAATCCGGGCAGCATTTTGATTTGTACGATTCATTTTATTGGTACTCCTTGTCCATATCCCGCCGTGCCTTTCCAATCGCCAACCACAACCTTTAGCGAACAATTTATCACCTCTACATTGACAGATCACCAAAACTCTTACAAGGTCTCATTTTATCACTATACTGTTGAAAAGTCAATTGTCTCCGAACAATCAATCGACTTGCTGCATTTTCCATAATCAGTGCCCTAATACCTCCATACGACATTTCCTGTTCCATTTTGGCAAAACAATCAAAAAACCGATAGAAAATATTTCTTTTATCAGAAATCATGTCTTGTAAGCAGTCAAATAAGTGGTCATGCCGCAGCTCACTACCTATAATGTCACTTACCAGTCAGAACTATAAATTTTTTTCAGGTAACCTAAATCCATTTTACGAGGAGGAACAATTATGCCCAGAAAAGGAGAAAACATCCGCAAAAGGAAAGACGGAAGGTGGGAAGCGCGGTATCAAAAGGGTCGCAAAACAGACGGCAGTATTCAGTACGGATACATTTATGCAAAAAAATATGCAGATGCCAGACAAAAACGAAACGAGATGATAGGCGCCCTACAGCTAAAGGCAAACTCATGTACAGACGTTACAGGGGAAAATGTTGTATTTAACAGCCTGTTTGACCAGTGGAAAACGGACGTCCGCAACAGCGTCCGGGCCAGCAGCTTTTGTTTTTATGAGACGATGCTGGAGCGGCATCTGCGGCCGTATTTTGGAGAGTTGCGCGTCGAAGGATTGACGACTGCCGTCGCTCAGAATTTTGTCGGTGAAAAGCTAAAAGAGAATTTGTCGCCTGCCTACATACGCTCTATCATGATTCTGTTTCAGACGATTCTAAAGTCTGCGCAGGAAAAACACCAGTGGAGAGTTCCGACCTCTGTACTCCAACTGCCGAAAGCCGAAAAAAGAATGCCTGAAATATTTACTGTTCAGGAGTGGACACACTTAGAGGAACATCTGAGGCGTCAGGAGGACGCATTTTCTTTTGGCCTCCTCATCTGTATGTACACTGGAATGCGGATCGGTGAGTTAAGCGGTTTGCGCTGGGAAGATTATGACCCGGTCAATATACAGTTTAAAATAAGAAGAACTGTATATCGGATCAAGAATGCTTCTTATCATTCGGAAGACGGCGATTCTCCAAAAACCGTCTTGCACATTGGCCTGCCCAAAACCGCTTCCTCCATACGGGACATTCCGCTGCCGTGCAGTCTGACAGATGATCTTAAGAAGCATCTGAAATCTCCGGAGAGCTTTATTTTGACCGGAACTAAGCGATGTATGGAGCCGCGGAATATTCAAAAGCGATACAAAAGGCTGTTGGAGCAGTTGGATTTACGGTATTTAAATTTTCATTCTCTGCGGCATAGCTTTGCTACGCTCAGTATACAAAACGGCTCGGATTGCAGGACGGTCGCGGAGCTGTTAGGGCATTCGTCGGTAAATACTACACTGAATATTTATGTTCACAGCGATATGGAGCAGAAAAGGAAGTGTCTGGAGCTTCTGATCACGAAATAGTGGTCAGATAAGTGGTCATCTCAAAGAGGGAGCCCCGAATAAGGGGCTCTTTTGGTGTGGTCGCTAAAGGTTGTGGTTGGCGGAAGCTAAATGGCAGAAACAGATAAAAATCTTTCCAGGAGTGAATAGAACGCACTTTGATTGTTGATGAAAATGCGGCGAGGTGATAGAAATGCAGCATGTATTTATTGTTGGTGCAAAGGGCGTATCTTTTTATGGAGGATATGAAAGCTTTGTACAAAAGCTTCTCGAATACCATAATGACCATGATGCTATACAATATCATGTAGCCTGTAAGGCGAACGGTGAAGGCTGTATGAAAGCTTCGCAACTGGAGGGGGCATCTGAAGTAAGAAATAAGAGGTTCTGCTACTGCGGGGCAGACTGTTTTCTGGTTCACGTTCCAAACTGGCTGGGATCTGCGCAGGCGATTGTGTATGATATGGCAGCATTAAGGAAATGTTGCAGATATATAGAAGAAAACAGAATTGAAAACGCTATTATTTATATACTCGCTTGTAGGATAGGGCCATTTGTTTCCGGTTATATTAAAAGACTTCATCAGCTTGGCGGGAAGGTTTATCTTAACCCGGATGGGCATGAGTGGAAAAGGGCTAAATGGCCGGCGCCAATCCGCAGATACTGGAAGTGGTCGGAACGGCTTATGGTGAAAAAAGCGGATTTGATAATCTGCGACAGTGTTAATATTGAAAATTATATTCGAAAGGAATACGCCGCATACGGTCCTCAGACAATATATATTCCGTACGGCGCGGAAACGATGCCGTCAACAATGGCGGATGATGATCCCAGATATGTGAGGTGGCTGCAAAGACACGGGTTGCGCGACAGACAGTTTTTTATCAGCGTAGGACGTTTTGTACCTGAAAACAATTATGAGACCATGATCCGTGAGTTCATGAAGAGCAGGACCGATAAAGATTTTGCGATTATTGCGACGGAGAATATCAAGTTTTTGAATGAATTGAACCAAAAGCTCCACTTTGATGATGATCGGAGAATAAAGTTTGTCGGAACGGTGTATGATCAGGAGCTGTTGAAAAAAATCCGTCAGAATGCGTACGGTTATTTTCATGGGCATGAGGTCGGAGGAACGAATCCAAGCTTACTTGAGGCGTTAGGTAATACAAGGCTGAATCTTTTGTTGGATGTATGCTTTAACCGTGAAGTGGCCGGGGAGACGGCATTGTATTGGATAAAGAAGGAGGACAGCCTTGCGGAATTAATAGATCGATGCGACAAAATTGAGAATAAGCAGTTGGATGATATGGGAGAAAAGGCAAGACAAAGGGTAGAGACAGCCTATTCATGGGGAAAAATCACTGCGGAATATGAAAAACTGTTCTTGAGTCGCCGGGAAGTTATGGAGAGATCATGTTGGTAGAAGGAATCCAGGCTTTTTTTTATGTGTTCAGGCAATTTTACAGAACCAACGCCAGCTTTGATTTGTATTATCTTTTGGCAGTTTGGGGGGGGCTCTCGTTTGTCCTGAAAAAGCGGTCCGTATGTCTTGAATGGATCAAATGGTCGATGCTGTATTGGATCAGCGGTACGGTGATATGGATTTTTGCCATACATAGATTCCCTTTTTTTGAAACTGTTATATACCTTGTGAAAATTGAGGCAGGACTGGCGTTGTTTTTATATGTCAGAGGAAATATTCACAAATTGGATATTTTCAGATGGTTTTATACTGTAATCTGGCTTTTGTTTATCCTGGATTTATTTGCGCTTGCTTTTTTGGGAAGCGAACTGTGGCGTCATAACGACACGGTAAATATTTATTCGACGACGAGGCTTCCGCTGTTTTATTTTGAACCCAGCGAATTATCAATGTGCTGCGGCATTTTGCTGGTAATTTACTTTTTTTTAGTCAGGAAAAGCTATACTTTCCTGAAGAGATTTTTTTGCTTTTCGGTCTTGACGGTCAATATTGTTTTATCCGCGGGGCTTGGAGGAGTGCTCGCGCTGGTATTGGCGTTTAC
>JAMPAW010000096.1 GCA_023666975.1 Clostridium sp. | reverse complement strand
TCAACCTTCTTTCTTGGGATCCTCTATATTTTTAATTATACAGGAAGCTCCTTTGGTATATAGCCCTCCTTATATGCCGCAAACCGGTAAGTTCCCGCTGCCATCGGAAAAGAAAGTATTCCCTGGCTGTTTGTCTTTGTTTTTTCTCCGCTGTGGCAGGCCTTCCCGTTTACACATGCCACTACATCAGCACCCTGCACCCTCTTGCTGCCGCAAACAACTATCACCTGTACCATTCCGGTATCTTTCCCTACCGTTACCGTTGTTGTTTTCGATGTACGGTTACCGCTCCTGTCTTCTGCCGTCAGTGTCAGATTATAGGTTCCCGGTTCACGGTAAACATATTCGCAATCCATCCCCTGCACTACATCACCATTTCCCATATCCCATTCATAATAAGCCACTTCATCATTATCCGTACATCCTGCAGCCGATAGCGAAATTGCCACATCCGCAGCCCCAAATATCGGTGACAACGATGCTACCGTCGGAGGAAAAATATCATGATCAATAGAACGCCCGCGCACACTGGCTGTAGTAACATTTCCGTATTTATCGTAGGCATACAGAATATAAACATATTCTTCGCTCGGAGATATCATTTCCTCATATGTCTGCAAATCCTTTCCGCTCGCTATTTTCAATACATTACGCAGATCATTTTTGCCTTCGCTGACAGCAGCATCATATTCTGCTGCCCGGATACGTCCAATCTCATATCGGGTGTAATCCTCTTCCACAAAGGCATCCCATTGAAGTTTTATCTGCCAGTCCTCTGGCGTCAATACCAGATTGCGAATCACAGGACCATCTAAATCCAATTGGTAGGATTCTATCACTTCCCGGCTCAGGTTTCCGTTTCGGTCCTCTGCCTGGTAGCATACCTCATAGACTCCTGATTCCAGTCCTTCCTTATTCCAAGCTAATTGGACACTGCCTGACTTTTTATCTACTTCCTCTTCATTGATCAGAGTCCAGTTATTTTCACCGGATATCCGGTAATATGCACGGACTTTATTTACCTCTATATTATCCTGATAACCCACTTCCAGAAATGTATCCAAGGCAAGCACACTGGAACCTGCATACACTTTCGTAATCTTCGGAGCATCCGTATCATTTTTTGTGGTAAGAACAATGTCTTCCGTGGCAAGTCCCCTCACTCCGTCCTTGTCATAAGCAACAATCCGGCACTGATATTCCATTCCGTCACGCAGGTTATTGATGCTGCAGTTTGTCTTCGTTATCCCACTTATCTGTGTATAACTGTAACTTCCTTGTTTTTTATATTCGACAGCATAATAATCTGCCCCCTCTGCTGCTTCCCATTCCAAGAAAATCTCCGTTTCCGCTGTTCTCTTTTTCACAACCTTAACCGGTTTCAATCCGTCAATGTTAATTTTGTAGGTAATAATCTGTTCTGTTTCATTGTCGCTATAATCTACCGCAACAATATGGAGATCATAGACTCCCAGCAGCTTCTCTGTATTAATCCCAAATTCCGCTGTCAGTGAATCTTCCACAGCATATGCCTTCTGCTCACACACCACCTTTTGTTCCTCTTCACCGCTCTTTACTATATATGCACGGATTTCCTTTAATCCTCCCTTATCCGTTGCCCTCACCTGAAGCTGTACATTTTCGTTGATGATATTTCCCGGAATACTGCTGCGCACCTCTTCAATAACCGGAGAGACATTTTCACCCACAGTCTGTATCTCACATTCTTCTGTCGGTTCTCCTAAAGTACCGTACATATTACATGGTCTGATACAATAGGTATAACTGCTTCCCAACTCAACCTCTGTATCAATATACATTCCCGTACCTTCCCCGCTGTTCTTGATACTGCCTACCCATTTACCGTCTCTGTACACCCTGTAAGATTCACACTCCGCAGTTCCGCTCCGTTGCACAGAAATAATATTATATCCGCTTTCGGATATTACGGAAAATCCTTTTGCCATGTCCGGTGGATAATTGGCCACAACATTCATTACACATCCTTCTGATGTGTTCCCTGCCGCATCTACTGCATATAAACAATATTCATGCAGCTGTCCGTATTCCAGCCCCTCTTCCGTATAGACAGGATCGCCCTCCCGAACCTGCAGAGAGACATATTTGCCATTCAGGTCCAAATAAGCAACACTTGCATTATCGATAAGCCGTGCAACTTCTTCCCCGTCTTTTGTCAAAACATAATAATCAACATAGTTCTGCCTATCAACGAAAGCACCCTTACACGCCATCGTCAATTTATCCTCATCCACCTTGATGCTTGGCGTCTTCAAAAGTACCGGTGCCTGCCCGTCTCCAGATGTTGTTATCTGTTCCACTTTACTCTGTTCAGATTCGTTCCCTGCCACATCTACTGCACTCACACTATAATTGTATGTGGTCCTCGGCCGAAGTACCACATCTATATACTGCGTTTCCTCTGTTTCACAGATACATTCGCCATCTCTGTACAGCTTGTAGTAATCAATCTCCATATTGTCTGTCGCTTCGCTCCATTGCAAGTGCACCATAAAGCTGAGAACGCTTTTATAGCCAACTGATTGGGGAGGTGCTGGCTTTTCCTTGTCGTCATACCCTATGATCAGCTCATTCGCTATGTCTTTCCGCTCCCGATTGATCGTATAGTTACTAATCCGATTATTAAATACGGCACGGTTTAGTTTGGATTTGCCATTATTAAACGTAATATCTGCCGTTGAATCTCCCGGCACATCAAAAACAACCGCATGGCTGCCGGAGGGCAGAAAGGAATAATATTTGTCTGTATCATCCGTAAAATTGCCTGTGATATAGATGTTTCCGTCTGTCATATAATCTGAATCACTTGTTCTGACATTGATATATACATCGCCCGTCCGGATCACATCCTCCGGATTTTGCATATAGATTTTGTTGTTTATATATAATTCATCTGCGTAAAGACCACCACCAGACAGATAAGTCTCTGCGTTTACGGTAACGTTGCCAGCATGAATACTGTATCCGCAAAAATCAGTCAACCCTTTAATATTTAGGCTGCCTTCAATCTGGATATCCCCCGTCAATTGCGACTGGACTGCTTCTATGTCACCTTTAAAATAATGTCCGTCAATATTCCCCAAATTCTGCACGGTGAGTTTGTAGAAGCGATAGTTTTCCGGCAAACGCAAAATACCTCCTACCTGCATGGGAATCTTAACTTCTATCTCCTGTCCATTTTCAGCAATAAAGTCTCCCGTTTTTAGCAAAAAAGAGAGTGTATCTCCTGTAATCGTCTGCTTTGTATCACCCGTCAAATGCAGATTGCTCCCGTCCATCATATTTTTACTGGCAGACGGACTTGCGCTCATTGTCCCATTAAGCATTACATTTCCGCTGAGATATACATCACCTCTCTGCATCTTGCCAAGACTGCCTGACTGAAAAACACAATACCAGCTTCCGTTAATATCCACTCTGTCTTCTTTATGGCTCATTACCAAATCCGCTTTGGAATCCCTCACCTGCGGCTTGCCGCTCTGCCAGTCGCGGAATACAAATTTCAAATCCCCGTTTACAATTAAATTGCCGCCATGAATATAGATTGTCCCCTGCTCTGCATATAAATCTCCATTGACCGTCAATGTGTGGCCGTTTAGGTCCAGTGTACCACTGGTTAAAAACACATCCTCGTCGTAAGTTTCATCTCTGTCCAAGGTATATCCCTCAATCCCCTCCCACACATATGTTCCAGAGGAATCGATAACCGTATGAATCACTGTGCCGTCCGTTGCTCTCACCGAATCCGCAGAAGAGACATATAAAGTTTCTATATTAGAGTCCGGGCTTTCAATTGTAATATGCTTCCCATTTCCGCTTCCGTACGCCGTCACTCTATGGCTGCCGGAACACACAAAATTATTGGAAGTTCCTGTATCCTTGACATAAAAATCTCTGGCAAACTGAAGATTGCCATTCGTGAGTTTACCCGATTCCCGGTTGCTCCCATAATAGAAATCCCCACAATAAAGGCTGCTGCCGTCCTTTTCCATCACCAGTGCACTGTCGCTTCCGTCCTGAAAGCTCAGCACGTCGGCAGAAACATATCCTCCGTCAACGGTAAGCGTCCCTTTTTTCATTATCATGTCTTTGCTGACCCGCACGGAACCGGCAACATTCACATCTGCCCCTATCGTAACATTTCCGGTAACCTGCATCGAGCCGATAATATTTACGTCTGCTCCTATCTCAACATTTCCGGTAACCTGCATCGTGGAAATAATTCTGGTATCTGCTTCTATTGTAACATTCCCTCTCACCCACAGATTTTTATTTATCTGCGCATCGGACATAATCCTTACATCCCCTCCATAATCAGAAGATACATTTACATCTTTTACAATAACATAGCCGGAATAAGTTCCAAAAGATGAATAACCAGTGATATATACACCCTTATCAACTGCAACTTTGATTTCTGACGACGGACCATACAAATAAGCTAGTGGATTATCCAGAGGATTGTCCATTGCAATATGACACTCCCTCGCTTTTTTGGAATCTTTATTTTGAAGATAAATTTTCAAATCGTCACTGGTTACAAAATTTTTCGCTGTCTTACCAAGCTGATATAAATTCCCATATAAATACCAAAATCCATTCGTCAACAAGCCCGTATGATCAGTAACCGATTCTGTCACAAAATCTCCATGTACACAAATTGAACAGCCCTTTTGCACGACGAGTTTACCCGCGGTTTCCCCATATCCGCCACTTCCATTTACAGACTGGATTCTGTAATCGCCATATATATACAGATTCCCTCCTTCTGAATATAAATCTCCATTCTGGATAAAATCCCCGACAACCCTCAGACTGTTTCCGTTCAGATGTAGCGGTTCCCCTGTATAATAACAGGAGCCATAGATTATCCCACAATCCGGTTCTATCCTGTCATACGCTGCATAACCATACGTTGTCGGACATCCGCAATCTTCATATTTCTCATAATTACACAAGCCGCTGAATCCTATCTGTCTGTCTCCAAAGAGATATTGACCATTCTCATCTGTTTCCAGATTAGATGTTGACACGGCAATATTCCGAAAACCCGAGGTTTCCTTTGCCACATAGATGTTCTGCCTCCCCTCTCCGGAAAGTATTAATACGCTGTTGCCGCCGGCATAAAAGTCACTTTGGGGATAATCGATATCATACCATGACGTCACTACTTTCTGTATAAAATCTCCTTTCAGTTCAAGTGTTCCGTCTGTGATATTCGTCGATAATCTATTGTATTCCCCTAACAAAAAGTCTCCCTCTACAAAAATATAATCCTCCTCATGCACCATGGAAAGTTCGTGTTCAAACTGACTTTCTACCTGCAGATTTCCACCCACTTGCATATATCCATTTTCAAATGTAATATCGCCCTTTCTCCAGACATAATCACCATTGACAATCAAGTCACCATTCACGGTCAGGTTATCGGATTGAGCCAAAGCCCCTTCCACAATCAGGGCATGTCCATTCAAATTAATCGGATTACTGATCGATAAATCACCTGTAATCCGTATATCCCCCATTAACTTAATTGCTTCCCTGTTGCTATAATCTCCTTCAATAACACCACCACTAACAGCAAATTCCTGCCAGTCTATACCATCATCAACTTCTTTTTCACTTTGCTGTAGTTCCTGATTCTCTTCTATCGTCTCAGATTGCAGTATATCATCCTGCTTTTCTTCTTGTTCTTCTCCCTCCTGCTCTACCTCCTGTTGTTCCGCCTCATACCCATCTGCTTCCTGAACATCAGATTGAAAGCTATCCTCCTCCCAATCTGCCTCCGTAGAATCTGTGGCGGTTTCCATTGATGCTGCCAATACCTCCCATGCGCCTCTATAATTTTCCAAATGCGAAATTTGAAGCACCATAGCGATGATTAATCCAATTGCCGTTACTCTTTTTCTTATGTTTGCCATCTAAACTTCCCCCTCAATCCACCTCAGGAAAAATTATTTCCTTTGGTGTTCATCTTTTCTCACGCAGCTTGTATATAGATACTATATTACTAGAATCATTTGATTACGGCAACAAAAATTTTTATTTTATTAAATTATATTCTTTTTTTATCATGCAATATTTTAAACGTAACTGTTATATTTCATTTATGTTTTTTCATTTAATTTTTGGATTTAGTTTTCAGATTGATAACTAATCATTCACAACTTTTGTCTATCTTTTTAGTTCTTACATAGATCAATAAACCCCCGCAGCAAGCTACGGGGGTGCCATATGTCAATATCCTGTTACCACAATCCAATTTTACTTCCTCACCGCATCAATGGGCCTTAACTTTGCCGCCCACTTTGCCGGGAAGAAACCGGCGAGCACGCCGAGTAAAATGGCAAAGAGAAAAGCAGAAACCGCCAGCCAGGGGGGAATCACAGCCAGCTCCGTTCCCTTTGGCATATTTAACAGCTTAACGGCCAGCTTGTTCACGCCAATTTCCGTCATGCCATACGAGATGAGAATCCCGATCAGGCCGCCTAAGCCGCCTAAAATTCCCGACTCCAGCAAAAACAGATACAGCAGTTCATCCGGATCGCAGCCAAGCACCTTCAAAATGCCAATTTCGTTGATACGGTCATAAACAGAGGTGGTCATTGTATTGCCGATTCCGATCACTGCGACAACCAGCGCAATCATGCCGATTCCGCCAAGAAGAATCTGTACAATTTTGACCTCACGCTGCATGGAATCCAGCAGTTCTTTATTATTCTCCGTCTGGTAGCCCATATCCTGCAGCCTTTTCATCACCTTTTCCACATGCTCCACATCGTCCACCTTGACGATGGCACTGTCATAAATCCACTCATTATAAGGGTTTCCATTGGCATCTACCGGCTGCCCCGGAATCTCCCCCTCCTTCGCAATGCGCTTTAAATATTTTCTTAAGGTATCCAGGTCGCAATATATGCTGTAGGAAATCTCCTTTGTCATACCGGCCACTTTTAAATGGTAACCCTCTTCCGTTTCATCCATATTAAAATATACGGACAAATTCTCCCCCGATAAATCCTCTTTCTCCTCGTCCTCTTTATGCAGCTCCGAATAAGATGTCCCCGTGCCCTCGTTAAAAAACATATCTAAGACATAGCTGCCTACCAGCAGCTCCGGCTTCAGGCTTTCGGCCGACGGGCTTTCCCCCTTTCCCACAGCAATCTGCTCCAAATAGCTCCTCGGCACCCCGATAATCTGGGCATAGCCCTTGTACCGGTTATACCCGATCATTGCCGACAACATCTGCTGCGGATAAACCGCTTCCACATATTCTATTTTCTCCATATCGGCTGCCCTGCGGTCCGTGATCATTTTGTCCTTGCGCTTGCCCTCCGTGATACCGTATACCGTAATCTCCGTCACGCTGCCCGTTGTTTCCACCATCGACAATAATTCATTCTTCACCCCGATTCCGATGGCAAGCAGGGAGACGATCGAGATCACGCCGATCACAACACCTAAAATGGTCAGAAACGTCCGCACACCTCTTTGCTTCATATTCGTGAAACACAAATGCCAAATCCAAGCCATATCACTCTCTCCATTCTTCCATCAACCGATAAACTCATCCAGCATCTGCTGCTTCCGTTTCCTGCGCATTCTCAAAAACCAGATTATGCCTGCCAGGGCCAAAACCACCAGCAGTACCTTCACGATCCCTTTTACCATGCCGGAGCTGTCATTTCCCTCTTTTACCTTTTCCAGATTCTCATACATCGGTTCTGCGACCGAGATTGTGATCTCCGTCTCCTGTTCAAAGACATTTCCCTGCTTGTCCTCATAGGCAACAAAAATCTTATTTTTATTATGGTCGCCCGCAGTCACCAGGACTGCCTTCGTCAGAATGTCAATCGTGCCGCTTTTTCCGGATTCGATATTGCCGACATACGTTTCCAGCTCCTGCACATTGTCACCCTTCACTTTTGCAGACACATTATAGAGCATGCCCTCGCCCAGATTATTGACAACGGCGCTAATCTCCACGGTATCGCCAAGCTCCACATAATCCTCTGCCAGAAAAACATCGGTTACCGAAAGCCTCTGTCCCAGCGAAATGGGGATAAAAACCGTATCGTCTACCGTATATTCATAGCCTCCCGTGCTCTCATATTCCGTCTTCACCAAAAGTTTATATGCTTTCTCCTCCAGACCGCTTGCCGCCGTCATCGGAAAGGTGACCGGCTCCTCACTGTCCGCATCAATCTGTTCGATATAGGCAGTTCCGGCTCCCTTTGCCGGCAGCAGTTCCCCATTTTCCGCAGTCACCGAAAGCTTCACATTTTTCACTGCCTTGGCGGCGGTATTTTTCAGGGTAACCGTAAGCGTAAAGTCTTTCCCTGCGACGACCTCGCCTTCCTTCACCGAATAATCGGACACCATCACTCTCGGCGTTGCCGCCTGAACCTTTACGGCATTCCCGAGCAGCCCGATGCAGATACATAAAAATAAATACCCTAATTTCTTCAATTCATTCTCCTCCTTCCAGCATCAGCCCTATTCCACGATTTCCCCGTCTGCCAGCTTCACAATGCGGTCCGCTTCCCGCGCCAAATCAATGTTATGCGTGATCAGGACCAACGTCTGGTTTAACTGTTTTACCGAATTTTGCAGCAGCGTGATGACCTCGTTTCCGTTCTTGGAATCCAACGCCCCCGTCGGCTCGTCTGCCAGAATCAGGGACGGCCGGTTTGCCAGTGCCCGTGCAATCGCCGCTCTTTGCTGCTGCCCGCCGGAAAGCTGGTTCGGCAAATGCTTTCTCCGGTCCTGAAGCCCCAGCATATCCATAATATGTTCAATATACTCTTTATCCGGCTTCCTGTGGTCCAGCAGAATCGGCATGGTGATGTTTTCCTCGACCGACAATACCGGAATCAAATGATATGCCTGAAAGACAAAGCCAATCTTTCTTCTGCGGAACACGGACATCTGCTCATCGTCTAACTTTGTAATGTCCTTCCCGTCTACGACAACCTTTCCGCCAGTCGGCGTATCGACACCACCCATAATATGCAGCAATGTGGATTTACCGGAACCGGATGCTCCGACAATGGCCAGTGTTTCCCCCTGTTCCACCTTGAGATTGACGTCATGCAGTCCCCATACCCTTGTCTCATTTTCACCATATACCTTTGTTACATTTTCCATCGTTACGATATCCATACGAAATTCCTCCTCTTTCTCTCTTTATTCTTAGGCGATTGCGAAACTCCTGATTTCCAAAACCTGGTTGTAGAATATAGACAATATCATAAGCAAGGTGCTTTGGAGCCGTCGGTGCTTAGCGAGGTATTTTCGAGCTTAGCACCGCTACGAGCGACAAGCAGCGCAAGCGTGCCTGCGTTGATTTGTCTATATTCTACAACGAATGTTAGCAAAAAAGAGTTTCGCAATTGCCTGCCTCAATCTCCTCCGGTCGCCAGATCGCCAGCCATATCCATCCGCATATCCCTTAGCGGCACATAAATGGAGCCGCAGAGAATCAGGGTGGATACCACAAGCCCAGCCAGCGCTGCGCCGAGCGGAAATTGATACTGATACGCATACAGCGTGGTAATCACCAGCCGGAACATGCCAAAACCCAGCAGATAGCCGATCACAATTCCCACAATATTTGCGGCAACCGTTGCAATGACACCCTCCAACAGCACAATTTTGATCAAACGTTTTTTGGAAACGCCGATCACCCGAAGCTGCGCAAATTCCTTTCTCCGCAAATGCAGGTTACCCGCACTTGTATTAATGATATTAAATGCAGACATCATCACTACAAACAAAACAAACAGTAAAAATCCGGCCAACCAGTATTTTATGCTTTGCAGGAACTCCATTTCGTTTGAATAGCCGGATTCATCACTTACTGCGAAGCTTAAGAGATAATCCTCTTTCGACAACTGCCAGTCCTCATAAATAATACGGTTATATTTATTGACCGGGAATGAATCAAAATGATACTGCATGCCTGTCACCATCGATTCGTCTGTTGCGGTCAGTGCAAAGTACCGTTCCAAAGGCAGGATAAACACGGGACCTTGTCCCATATGGTTGACATCATCATTGACAATGCCCTCGATTGTATATGTCTTATAGCACCCTTCCGCAATCAGCCGTTCCCTGCACTCCTTTGCAGCCTGACTCTTCTGATCCGCATACTCGTCTTCTATCGCATTCCGGGCATTGAGCCATTCTATTTCATTTTCCGAGGGACTTGGAAGTTCTGCTTTCTTTGCCTCGTACTCTTCCGTTGCCGTTTCAAGCTCTTTGGCAATATCCGCCCGAAGTTTTTCCACATCTAACAAATCAATGGTATCGCCCACTTTATAATCCGTAAAGTCCACATCAATATATTCCAATGAGAGGCTTTCTGTCTCCTCCTCTGCTTTTAGTACCCTGCCATGGTTTACCAATACAATGCCGTTTTCACTGACATCTAACGTTCCTTCTGCCAGTGCGGATTGATATCTGGCATAATCCTCCTCGTCATACCCATAGCAGTCTATATCCGCAATATATTTTAGCCCGAAAAATAGCCCGTCTTCATTTTCATCCTCTGCACGTTCATTGAGTGCTGCATACGCTATTCCCCTGCCGGACTCTGTCAGGTATTCATCGGTATAGTGTTCAAAAAATGCTTTCCGGTCCGCAAGCGTAACTGCTGCGGAATACATCCGCTTTGCATCAGTCACCTCGTCCAAAGCGGTTATTTTTTTCAGTATATCGCTCGGCGGCAGGCTGCTTTGCACAGCATCTATGCTGTCCTCAGGGTCTAAAATATTTTCAAAAAAGACATGATAGTATTTATAGCGTTCCTGCGCATCCTGGATAATTTTATTCAGCGAACTGCCAATGCCGGCAATGGTGATAAATGCCGCAATGCCAATTCCCAACGACCATACGGTCTTATAGAACCTGCCCGGATTCCGCATCATATTTTTGTAGGCATAATCCCCTTCGATTCCAAACAGCCTGCCAAAAATACTCTTCTTTCTCACTTTAATTTTCTCCTTGCGGATTCGGTATTCGCCCCGGATTGCGCTGACCGGTGTCATATTGGCAATCACCTTACAGTTTTCTTCCATCGCAAAGAACAAATCACCTAAAAAGGCAACCGCAATCGGCGCAATCGGCAGAGCATGAAAGCCCACACGGAGTGCGGCATTTCCGATATCCGAGGAGACAAACTCTCCGAACAAAAATCCGGCATCCAGGAAATGCCCGATTACCATACTGCCGATCGTTCCCACAACAACCCCGGCAATGATTCCGGAAATTTCCAGAATGGCACCCTCGATATAGATCACAGCCTTAAGCTGTCCCTTAGAAGCTCCTACACACCGCAGATTCCCATAGTCCTTAATCTGCTCCAGCGTGGACAACTGAATCGAATTTCTGACGATTCCCACGCCGAAAATGGCAAAGATAAAGGAAATCAACAGAATGAGAAGCGCAAGAATCTCTATCAGGCTCCCGTCGCCTGCCTGAAAGTAAGTCACTGCCAGCAGGTCATTTAATTCCCCCTCTACGCCGTATTTACTTTGGAGGCTTTCCAAGACTGAAACCATGCGGTAAGGGCTTGTCGTGTTGATATACAATGCATTGTCATACATTTTCGGCTCATAATAATCATAGTGATAATACTGCCCCACGGAAGCACTCTTCACCTTCTCGTCTGCCATAATCTGTTCAATCTGTTCCTGCGTTTCCGTCAGAAATACAATTTCATAGTCCTGCGAAGCCCGCAGATTCTCCCGCATTCCTAAAAGTGCACTCCAGCCAAGGTTCAAAATCACATATAAAATCGTAACCGCTACCGTCACACCGACCACCGTCACGATACTCCTTTTGCGGTTTAGCTTGAGATACCGGACTGCCAGTTTCCTGTAATCATTCATACTTTACCCCCTTGTTTTCTCCTGAAATTTCTCCCAAAATCCCTCCTGATAAAAGAGTATAGCCTGAGATTTGGCTATACTCATTATACTGCTTCAAGATTACAGTTGGGTGACATTTTATCTTACGGTTTTGTAAGAATTGGGGGATTGGAGTATCTTTGTAAAAGTTGTTGAAACCCTTATAGTTGCTGGGGTTAAAGAGGATTGTGAACGTGGTGAGTGCCAGTTATTTTTTCATAATCTTGCATATTTTTTCAGTGAAATGGTGTAAAAGTGGTGTAAATCTAAGGCGGTTTTGGTGTACAAACTGGTGTAAAACAGGGAACAGTTCAGGAAACCTTTTCCTTACCATCCCGCTTTGCATCAAACTTCTCGATTTCTTCCCGCATGCGTTTATCGTCCACATGATTATATACTTTCATGGTAATTGCCAGATTGCTGTGTCCCATAATCTCCTGCAATGTCCTCTGGTCCATCCCTGCCTCTGCCATTCTGGTGCAGGCGGTGTGTCTTAGAATATGTGCGGTAATGTTTGGCAAAAGTTCTGGCTCTCTGTCCTCAATAATGGCATTTGCCACCTCAATACTGTTATAATCGTATACAATCCTGTGAAGAATAATATCCATCTGTGCAACACCCCAAAGCTGGAATCTCTTTGTGAGAAACACAAAGCCACTGTGGGAATCCACCGTAAAATTCTCCAGCATTCCATGTTTTAGCATATACTCTTTCTGCTTCTTCAAAGCATGCAGTGCTTTTGCTGTCAACGGAATTTTACGGATGCCTTTGATTGTCTTGGGCGGGCAGATTTGAAATCTGCGCTTTCCTTCCTCATCCAGTTCGTACAATAACTGATGGTCGATTTTGATAAATTTATTCCTGAAATCTACATTTTCCCAAAGCAG
>JAMPAW010000095.1 GCA_023666975.1 Clostridium sp. | reverse complement strand
GGGAAAGAAGCCGACGATAGAAGGACGGCGCAGGGTTGGTCTGGAGACACATATTCCCGGATATAGCGGCAATCTCTACGGCAGGGAATTGAAAACGGAATTGTTATATTTTATCCGTCCGGAGGAGAAATTTGACAGTGTAGAGGAGCTTCGGCAGCAGATAGAGAACGATGTTGCCCTGATGCTGGAAAATGGCTGACCGATTGCGGAGAGGGAGCAATACAAAGACCGTCACCATATAGGGCAATGGCTTAATGTTTTTTGTTTAGATGCTGGTTGGTGATGTCCATATATCCGTGAAGGGATATTTGCAACCGTCGGTACTTCGCATTGAACACTTAGTGAGTGTTTACACGAACTTAGTGTGAAAGTGTGCCTTGGCAGGCTGTGTTCTTTGCAGCCTTATGTACCGCTATGCTTGCAATGAAGCGAAAGCGTTCCCGAAACGGAATATGGACATCACCAGCCGGTATTCAAAACAAAAACATTAAGCCATTGCCCTGAGTTACCATAAAATTTTACTGGAATTATTTACTATTGTATTGTATAATATGTGTAATTAGTTCACTCGACAAAGCATATGTTATCTAAGTTATGGAGACGGTCTGATGAATAAACGTAAGAATATTGCACTTTTTGTTGCTATGCTCGAAAATGAGTTTTCCCATGCCATATGTGAGGGGGCATTAATGGGAGCCAAAGAAATTGATGCCAATCTATTTATTCTGCCGGCAGGTATTGTGGATGCCAAATATGATGATTTTGATTCCAATTGCTATCGGTATCAGTATAATACTCTGTATTCTTTTATTAAATCAAACGCCTTTGACGCAATTATTATTGAATATGGTACAGTGATGTCCTTTTTGGACGAACAGCAAAAGAGAGAGTTTTTGCAGGAGATAGGAGATGTTCCGGTTATTTTGCTGGCAGGGCAGCAGGAGGGGCATTCCAGCATCTGTGTAGACAATAAAGCGGGACTCAGTGAGACAATCCTTCATCTGACCGATGAGCACCATTGTACGAAAATCGGATTTGTCAGCGGCCCGGTGAGCACCAGTCTGGATGCAAAGGAGCGGCTGGACGTATTTAAAGAGACAATGGCAAAGCGGAATCTGCCGGCCGGGGACGACTGGATTGCCTATGGCAATTTCTCCGAATTTTCAGAAGATGTTGTTGAAGAACTGCTCGAAAGACACCCGGATATTGAAGCCATTGTCTGTGCCAATGACCAAATGGCAGTCGGGGCATATAATGTGCTTAAGAAGCATAAGCTTTGTCCGGGCGAAGATATTCTGATTACCGGTTTTGACGACAGCCCGACAGCCATGCTGTTAGAGCCGAATTTAACCAGTGTCAGGGCGGATACGAGAGAACTGGCTTATCTGGCGGTTATGGAATGTCCGAATGTCATGAAAGGCGAGATTGTCAACAAAAGCGTGAAATCCCGCATGGTGACCAGAAAATCCTGCGGCTGCGGTGATAAAGATGAGCATATCATTGAACTGGCGATGAAGTCCGGGGACAATCACTTTGTGAAAAAACTGGCGGAAGAGATTTTTGATCAATATTATAATAACTACTTTGAGAGCAAACAGACCAGACAGATGAGAGAGCTTTTAGAGGAGTATATCGACTATTTCTTCCGTCTCATCGACGATGACGGCAATCTTCATCTGAATCTGCAGGAGCTTGGCAGGGCATTCTATCAGTACAGTGAGACGTATAATGCCGGTTATATTAATCTCAATCTGCTGTTATCGATTAACCATATGCTGTATGATTATGTGAGTCCGCAAATTGCGAAGGAGGCTGACCGGCTGAGCCTTTTGGCAGGCATAACCAAGATTAATCAAGACTTCATGGATTTGTTTACCAAGCAGATGATGGCCAGCAGTGAGCGGTCGAAGGTGTTCCAGATGGTGCTGGCAAACATTACAAGGGATATCTTGCAGTTTTCCGATTATGAACTCAAAAAATATAAAAGTATTCTGGATAAGTTAATGGGAATGGATTTTCCTTCCGGTTATGTGCTAAGCTATGGCTGTGTGATAGAGCACAAGGAGGACGAGGTCTGGGAAGAACCGGACACCCTTTATATGCGGGCATTTTATGATGAGGACAACGTCTGCATTTTTGAGGGCGAGGAAGAGAGCGTTGCCGCTGCAGAGCTGTTTCTCTATGAGAATCTGCCGTCTACCCGCCGGTATGATATGATCGTGCTGCCGCTGTTTTCCAAGGAGGAGCAGTACGGGCTGATTCTGGCTGAGGCAGGAGTTGAGGAATTCAGTTATGTTTTACAGATTGCCAGTCAGGTAAGTGTTTCCCTGGAAGTACTGGAAATCTTAAATAAACAGAATGCCCTTAAGCAGGAGCTGGAACTGAATCTTGCCAAAATGGTGGAAAATAACAGGGTGCTGGATATTATGAGCCATTCGGACCCGCTGACAGGAATTGCGAACCGCAGAGGTTTTCTCGATACCGTTAGCGGCATTCTGAAAGATGAGCGGAATTATGGCAGAAAGGCGATTGCCGTCTATGCGGATATGGATAACCTGAAAATTGTCAATGACGAGTTTGGCCATGACGAGGGTGACTTTTCGCTTAAGACGATTGCCAATGCTCTGTCGGAATCGTTCCGGCAGTCTGATGTGGTGGCAAGAATGGGCGGAGACGAGTTTGCGGCTTTTGCCATTATCAGCCATGATCATTTTGCCGATGAGTTAAAACAGCGAATCCATAGTATCCTTGCGGCAATGAATGAGAACGACAAGCCATATTATGTGAATATGAGTATCGGCACCTATGAGTTTGTGATTGGCGAGGATACGAATCTGGACCATGTGCTAAATGTTGCCGATACCAATCTCTATAAGGAGAAAAAGAACAAGAAAAAAGTTGTTTATAAGAATTTACCGTAAATATTTTCATCGGGCAAAGGGGTTCAGTCATGTGGCAGGATAGTCTTTAAGACGAGCAAAATTCGGATTAAGGGTATACGGCGGGCTGGACTTTTTTGTCGGTCAAAGAGGTGTTGAAGAAATGGAAAATAAAATGAGCGAAACCGCCAAAAGAGTATATATGGTGATGAACCGCTTACATCAAAGCAAGAGTGCATTGCGAGGAGGCGGGGATTTGCCGAATGTGGAATTTTTTATCCTATCGGGAATGGCCATGATGCTGGATGCCAAAAACGGCAAGCAGTGCTGTGTACAGGTATTGCCGGAGGCAGCTGTATCGGAGGAAGTGGGGATTACGCTTAGGGAAATCATGAAAGTGACTGGAATGAGTATGTCTGCCGCCTCGAAGAAGGTCAGTATTCTGGAGAAAAAGGGGCTGGTGCAGAGGAATCACTCCCAGACCGACCGGCGAAATGTCTATATCACGCTGACAGACAAAGGCAGGGAAATCTGTGAAAAGGACAAGGCAGAAAAGCATGCAATGCTTGAAGAAATTATACGGCGTATGGGAGAAGAGGATATGGACGTGCTGCTGACACTGGCCAGCCGTGTCTGTGACATCGTAAATGAAATTGCCCAGGAACAGAAAAGAGCAACCGCAGAAAAGGGTTTTGAAAAATAAGTCGGAGGAGGGTATTGCATTCAACGTGATTTTTCGATATGATACCCTTATGTTTTGATTAAGGAGGATATTTCGGTATGCAGAAGATATCATTGGAGGAAGAATTAAAGGGCAGCGCATATCCCGGCAGAGGAATTGTCATTGGCCTGACGGAAGACGGAACAAAGGCGGTGACTGCCTATTTTATTATGGGAAGGAGTTCAAACAGCCGCAACCGTGTGTTTGTAGCCGAGGGTGAAGGAATCCGTACAGAGGCTTTTGACCCGGCAAAGCTGGAGGACCCAAGTCTGATTATCTATGCACCTGTACGTGTTCTGGGAAACAAAACCATTGTCACGAACGGCGACCAGACAGATACCGTTTATGACGGTCTGGACAGGGGACTGACCTTTGAACAGGCATTGCGGACAAGGGAGTTTGAACCGGACGGTCCGAATTTTACCCCGCGTATTTCGGGTGTTTTGCAGGTAGACAATGGAAGACTTGGTTATGCGATGTCCATTTTAAAGAGCGCTGACGGAGACGCCGCTTCCTGCAGCCGTTATACCTTTTCTTATGAGAATCCGAAGCCGGGAGAGGGCCGCTTTATTCACACGTATGCCAGAAACGAGGAACCGCTTCCCAGCTTTGAAGGGGAGCCAAAACGTGTAGCGATAAGCGGAGATATCGACAGCTTCACGGATATGGTATGGAACAGTTTGGATGAGGACAATAAAGTTTCGCTGTTTGTCCGCTTTATTGATATCGCAACCGGTAAGTATGAGACACGCATTGTCAATAAAAACAGTTAAGGATAGCCAGGAGGATAGAAATGAAAGAGATTCAATTGAAGTATGGATGCAATCCCAATCAGAAACCAGCGAGAATTTTTATGGAGGACGGAAGCGATTTGCCGGTTACTGTGTTGAACGGTAATCCCGGTTATATCAATTTTCTGGATGCCTTCAATGGCTGGCAGCTAGTGAAAGAACTTAAGGAGGCAACGAGACTTCCGGCAGCGACATCGTTTAAGCATGTCTCCCCGGCAGGAGCAGCCGTAGGGCTGCCGCTCAATGATACGCTGGCGAAGATATATTGGGTAGATGATTTGGGTGAGCTGTCACCGCTTGCCTGTGCATATGCCAGAGCCAGAGGAGCGGACAGAATGTCTTCGTTTGGGGATTTTATCGCACTTTCAGACGTCTGTGATGAGGATACGGCAAGGCTGATTAAACGTGAGGTGTCGGACGGCGTGATTGCACCGGGGTACACTGAAGAGGCGATGAAGCTGCTACTGGAAAAGAAAAAGGGGAATTATAATATTATACAGATAGATAAAGATTATGTGCCGGAAGAATTGGAGCACAAGCAGGTGTACGGGATTACCTTTGAACAGGGCAGAAACGAGTTAAATGTGGACGCAGATTTGTTATCGAATATTGTGACAAAGAACAGGGATTTGCCGGAAGCAGCGCTGACGGATATCAAAATCTCCCTGATTACGCTGAAATATACCCAGTCAAATTCCGTCTGCTATGTCAAGGGAGGACAGGCAATCGGTATCGGTGCGGGACAGCAGTCGCGTATTCACTGTACAAGACTTGCAGGGCAGAAAGCAGATAACTGGTATCTGCGTCAGTCACCGAAGGTACTTGGGCTTCAATTTGTGGACGGTTTAGGCCGTGCCGACCGGGATAATGCGATAGATGTATATATCGGTGATGAATATGAGGATGTATTGAGAGACGGTGAATGGCAGAAACGGTTTAAGGTGAAACCAGATGTGTTCACCAGAGAGGAAAAGCGATTATGGCTGGACGGCAACACGGAAGTAACTCTGGGGTCCGATGCTTTTTTCCCGTTCTCTGACAACATTGAAAGAGCTTATAAGAGCGGAGTCAAATATATTGCGCAGCCGGGAGGCTCGGTCAGAGATGATCTGGTCATTGAATGCTGTGACAAATATGATATGGTTATGGCATTTACCGGTATCCGGCTGTTTCATCACTGATTACCGGTTGAAATAATACAAATAGACAGCCGTCCATAAAATAAACGGATTTTATTTACAGAAGAAATAAAAAGTGGTAATATAAGACTAAATATTTGCTGGAACGAGGAGGTTATTATGAACGTAAAGATTGAACAGTGGATGAATTGGATACTTTATGATGAACTGATGGAAGGCCGACTCAATGCGCCTAAGCACCTGCTTGGTAATCATGATTATGGTGAGGGACAGATGATAACGGCATTTAAACCGCATTCTGCCAGCTGCAAGGTGATTGCACCGACAGGGAAGACAGAATATGATATGGAAAAAATTGATGACAACGGTTTTTATGCTTTATATCTTCCCAAGAAGAAATTTACCGGCAATAAGTATCGGCTGGTGACGAACTATCAGGACGGTTCTACTGTGGTTTCTGCAGACCCGTATAGTTTTGAAAGCCAGTTGGGCTCTATGGATATCTATTTGTTTTCCGAGGGAAATCACTGGGAAATCTATAAGAAGCTGGGTGCGCATCCGATGAAAATTGACGGTGTGTCGGGAACGTATTTTGCAGTCTGGGCACCGCATGCCAGACGTGTTTCCGTTGTCGGAGATTTTAATATGTGGGACGGTGCGCTTCACCCGATGCACCTGCTTGGCTCTTCAGGCATTTATGAATTGTTTATTCCGGACGTCGGAGAGGACGCTGTTTACAAGTTTAATATTCTGACCCGTTACGGAGAAGAAATCTTTAAGGCAGACCCCTTTGGAAACTGTTCGCAGTTCCGGCCGGATAATGCTTCCGTAGTAAAGGATATTACGAAGTACCGCTGGAAAGACAGCGCATGGATAGAGAATCGCAGCAAGGTGACCAGAACCGAGGCGATGAGAAAGCCGATGGCGATCTACGAGATGCATTTAGGCTCATGGAAGAAACGGGTGGAAGATGACGTAAACGGATTCTTTTCCTATCGTGATTTGGCGCCTATGGTAGCAGAATATGTAAAGGATATGGGATATACACATATTGAGCTGATGGGTATTGCAGAATATCCTTTTGACGGGTCATGGGGGTATCAGGTAACCAGTTATTATGCACCGACCCGCAGATATGGTGACCCGGAAGATTTTATGTACTTTGTGGATTATATGCACAAGAACGGTATCAGCATCATTCTTGACTGGGTTCCGGCACATTTTCCGCGGGACGCATATGGATTGGGCAAATTTGACGGTATGCCGTTGTTTGAACACCCGGACACAAGAAGGGGAGAACACCCTGACTGGGGAACCTATATCTTTGATTTTGGAAGAAATGAGGTATCAAACTTCCTGATTGCCAATGCGCTGTTCTGGGCTAAGGAGTACCATATTGATGCGCTTCGTGTCGATGCTGTGGCTTCAATGCTATATCTCGATTACGGCAAGCAGGACGGTAACTGGCTGCCGAATGAGGACGGCGGCAATGAAAATTATGATGCCATTAAGCTGTTAATGAAATTAAATAAGACAATTGAGGAACAGCAGCCGGGAGTGTTTGTTATCGCTGAAGAATCTACAGCATGGGCAGGTGTTACGGCGCCGGTTTCCATGGACGGACTGGGCTTCCTGTTTAAATGGAATATGGGCTGGATGAATGATTTTCTGGAGTATATGAAGCTGGACCCGTATTTCCGGCAATTTAACCATAACCGGCTGACATTCAGCTTAATGTACGCATATTCGGAGAATTTTGTTTTGGTTATCTCGCATGATGAGGTCGTTCATCTGAAATGTTCGATGATTAATAAAATGCCGGGGCTGCATGATGACAAGTTTGCCAATCTGCGCACGGCGTATGGCTTTATGTATGGGCATCCGGGTAAAAAACTTTTGTTCATGGGACAGGAGTTTGCACAGCTTCGCGAGTGGAGCGAGGAGAGGAGCCTTGACTGGTTTTTGTTAGACGGCGAGGACAAAGCAAGCCATAAGGGAATGCAGAATTATGTGAAGGCATTAAATAAGCTGTATCATGATTATGATGCCCTCTATTACAACGATCAGGACCAGATGGGATTTGAGTGGATTAACTGTGACGACCCGCAGAGCAGTATCATTTCGTTTATCCGCCGTGGTTCAACTGCAAAAGACCAGCTGTTATATGTATGTAACTTTACCCCTGTCGACAGAGACGGATTTATCGTCGGAGTTCCATGTGCCGGCAAATATACGGAAGTTTTAAATTCCGATGCAGAGGAGTTTGGCGGCAAAAACCGTCTGAATGTGGCACCGATTAAGGCCTCCAATGAGCCTTGGGACGGACGGAAACATTCCATTACCATGCATCTGCCACCGCTTTCCGTATGTGTATTTAAGTATGATTATGTGGAAGCAAAAACGGCAAAGAAGAGTGCGGCTAAGAATACAGCCAAAGGTACGGCGGCAAAGAAGAGTACAGGCAAATAAATCATCACATAGGGAGGGTTGTGCATGACAGAAAAGGAGAAGGCGAGAGCGGGCATGCTCTATGATGCCAATTATGACAAAGAGCTTGAAAGAGAACGTATCGCCTGTAAGGATTTGTGTGCGCAGTATAATCGCTTACTGCCTTCCCAAGAAGTGGAGAGGAAGGCACTGGTCAAAAAGATATTTGCAAAAATCGGAGATTCTTTTTGGATTGAACAAAATTTCTGGTGCGATTATGGCTATAATATCGAAATCGGTGAGAATTTCTATGCTAACCATAATCTGGTTATCCTTGACGGTGCAAAGGTGACCTTTGGCGATAACTGTTTTATTGCTCCCAACTGTGGCTTCTATACGGCGGGACATGCCCTTGATGTGGAACAGCGCAACGAGGGATTGGAAATTGCGTGGCCGATTACCGTTGGCAATAACGTCTGGTTTGGCGGTAATGTCGTGGTGCTTCCGGGCGTTACGATAGGAGACGGTGCGGTGATTGGCGGCGGAAGTGTGGTGAATAAGGATATTCCTTCGGGAGTTTTGGCGGCAGGGAATCCCTGCCGGGTAATCCGCAGCATAACCGAGGAGGACCGGAACAAATATAAGAGGGGTTGATTTCCCTTGGCGGACAGATGATTTATTGTCTGGAATTGAATGCAGAGCGGCAGATAACGGGATTATCTGCCGCTTTGCTGGTAGTGTCCCGTCAAAAAGAGTGTCTTTTCGCAAATGTTCTTGAAACCTTTAGGTCTTTGTGCTACACTTGTAGTCGCGTTTAAAAAGAGATTCGTTGTCTATATTGTGCAACTGGAATTTGAGAGAGGAAGAGCTAAGGAGGAGAAGATGAAAATTTCGAGAGAGGATATTCGCAATATCGCCATTATTGCCCATGTTGACCATGGCAAGACTACGCTGGTAGATGAGCTGTTAAAGCAGAGCGGTGTTTTTCGGGAAAATCAGGAAGTGGAAGAACGGGTAATGGATTCCAATGATATAGAACGGGAGAGGGGCATTACGATTCTTTCCAAAAATACGGCGGTGAATTATAAAGGGACAAAGATTAACATTATCGATACACCGGGACATGCCGATTTTGGCGGGGAGGTAGAACGTGTTCTCAAAATGGTCAACGGAGTGGTTCTCGTAGTCGATGCTTTTGAGGGTGCCATGCCGCAGACAAAATTTGTGCTGAAGAAAGCATTGGAGCTGAATCTTCATGTGATTGTCTGTGTCAATAAAATTGACCGTCCGGAGGCGAGAGTCGAAGAGGTTGAGGAAGAGGTGCTGGAGCTTTTGCTGGATCTTGAGGCAAGCGATGAACAGTTGGACTGCCCGTTTGTGTATGCTTCGGCAAAGGACGGCGTTGCTAAGAGGAGCATGTCAGAGGAGGCGTTAGATATGGCGCCGCTATTCGAGACGATTATTGATTATATTCCGGCCCCGGAGGGAGACCCGGAAGCGGATACGCAGGTGCTCATTTCAACCATTGATTATAATGAATATGTAGGGCGTATTGGCGTGGGTAAAATTGACAACGGAACGCTTAAGCTGAATCAGGAAGTGCTGCTGGTCAATGCCCATGATGAGAGCAAGTGTAAAAAGGTGAAAATCGGAAAGCTGTATGAATTTGAAGGTCTGGATAAGACGGAGGTGCAGGAGGCCGGTATAGGCTCAATTGTGGCCATTTCCGGTATTGCGGATATTCATATCGGAGATACCCTCTGCTCGCTGGATAACCCGCAGCCGATTCCGTTTCAGAAGATTTCTGAGCCGACCATTTCCATGAATTTCATGGTCAATGACTCACCGCTGGCAGGAAAGGAAGGCAAATTTGTCACCTCCAGACATCTGCGTGACCGTCTGTTCAGAGAGCTGAATACTGATGTATCGCTACGCGTGGAGGAAACCGAGGGGACGGACACCTATAAGGTTTCCGGAAGGGGAGAACTGCATTTATCCGTATTGATAGAGAATATGCGCCGTGAAGGCTATGAATTTGCGGTCAGCAAGGCGGAGGTAATCTACCGGCAGGACGAAAACGGGAAGAAATTGGAACCGATGGAGATTGCGTATATTGACGTGCCGGAGGAATTTTCAGGGACGATAATCAGTATGTTGAACGAGCGCAAGGGGGAACTGCAGGCGATGACGCCTGCCCATGACGGTACGGTGCGGCTGGAATTTAACATTCCGGCCAGAGGGCTTATCGGCTTTCGGGGAGATTTTATGACTTCCACGAAGGGAACCGGTATCATCAATACCATTTATGACGGATATGCTCCATATAAGGGGGATATAAATTACCGCAGCCAGGGTTCGCTGATCGCTTTTGAGACGGGAACCTCGATAACTTATGGCCTCTATAATGCACAGGACCGGGGAACGCTGTTTATCGGGGCAGGGGAGATGGTCTATGCCGGCATGGTCATCGGGCAGACCGGCAAGGCGGAAGATATTGAGATTAATGTGTGCAAGGCAAAGCATTTGACGAATACCCGATCTTCCGGTGCAGATGAAGCGTTAAAGCTGACACCGCCGAGGATATTGAGCTTGGAGCAGGCATTAGAGTTTATTGATACGGACGAGCTTTTGGAAATTACGCCGGAGCACATTCGTATCCGCAAGAAGATTCTGGATTCAACGCAGCGGAAACGGACAAGGATCAACCGGTAAAGGAACCGGCATATAAACGGTTTTGCGAGGCAAAATGGGAGAACCATGGAGAGGAGAAAAGATGAAAAACGTACAGGGTTTATTTGGAAGATTATTGTTGCTGCTCGTCATTTTTGGCGTGGTGTTTACCTATATTGGCGGCGTGGATTTAATGGACAGCCGCAAGCCGCGGTATGCGTTAAGTGGGCTGATGGAATCGGATTTTAAGAAGGGCATGATCATTGAGGGAGAGATTTATGCAAATTTAGGCACGTTTCAGGAGAGCTATACGACGACAAACGGAGTGAAAACCGGCAGTTCCGATTACAGCTATATGATACCGGTCGGGGAGACACAGTATGCCGGATTTGAAGCGAAATTTGACGATACGATTCAGGCGCTTGACCGGCAGACGGATGCGGTTTTTCTGGTACTGTCGGGCGAGGGCAGTGAAGATCCGGAGCCGGTAACGGTTCTTGGAAAGGTTAAGAAAATGCCGAAGAAGACAAGAGGGTATCTGCGAAGCTATATGCTGGACCTCGGGTTTGCGGAGCAGGAGGTGGATTCGTATATTCTGGATTATTATATTGTCCAGACAAGCTTTGACAGTGCATTGGGCTTTTTACTGGCAGGCATCGGAATGCTCGCAGTCAGCATTGCCGTTCTTGTAGTTCTTGCCCTGAAATCCAAAAAAGAAAGCCAGGTAACGATGCCGGCCGTGATGGGAAACAATTTGGCGGATATGCCCTCCTCGGCTTTTGCCGAAATTTCCGCAGGGACAGAAACCGCAGAAGCGGAACATGCGCAGCCTGTGGAGCCGGACGAACCGGCATGGAGTTTTGAGCCGGAGAGCCCGCAGACGGATTACGGAAGCGGCCTGGGTGAGGGAACCCGGCAGGAGCCAAAGACTGGTTCCGGGTTAAAACTAAAAGATCATTAAAAGGATATGGTGATGGGGAAAAAAGCGAAGGAACCAGATAAAACAGAACAGGAAGAACAAAAGAATATCGCAAAGGATGTGCGCCCCGTGGGGAAGGAAGCACCAGAAAGCGTGCCTTCCGGGAAGAAAAACAGCAGCCGCCGGAGGGAGCAGCTGGCATGGGACAAGCTTGACAATACGGCGAACCTTTTTCCGGTTATTGCAACGGAGGAAATGACAAATGTATACCGGATTTCCGTAAGCCTTACGGAGGAGATTGACCGTGTGCTCTTACAGGAGGCATTAAACCGCATTCTGCCAAAGTTCCTGATTTTCCGCATGCGGCTGCGCATGGGGGTATTCTGGTATTATTTTGAGGAAAATACAAGGCAGGCACCCATTGTACGGGAGGAGTATTCCAGCCCCGGTGCCTATATTGACAAGAGTAAGAATAACCATTATATGTTCCGCGTGACGTACTATCAATGCAGGATTAATCTCGAGGTGTTCCATGCCCTGACCGACGGGGCAGGCGGAATCACATTTTTAAAGGAACTGGTATATCAGTATCTCCGGCTCAAATATCCGGAGCTTTTAGAGGTGGAACGGGATAAGATCAGCTCCGGCATTTTTCTGGACAAGGAAGACAGCTATATTAAAAACTTCAAGAAGGGGCATAATAAAGTCTATAAGTCGGAGAAAGCGGTCTGTTTAGGCGGCGAACGGCTGTCCAAGGGGGAAATGGGCGTGATTCACGGGTATTTTCCGGTGGATGAATTAAAAGCGGCGGCGAAGAGATACGGAGTGACCATCAACCAGTATCTGGTTGGCGTGTTTGTGTACAGTGTTTACAGGGAGTACTTAAAGGCGCAGCCGTCAAAGACACCGATTAGCTGCTGTGTGCCGGTAAATTTAAGGCCGTATTATGATTCGCATACGATGAAGAATTTTTTTGCCATGGTGTCGGCGGTGTTCCGGCCGGAAAAAGACAATTATACGTTGGCAGAGGTCATCGGGCTTGTAGCAGAGGATTTGAAGGCGCAGATCACCCCGGAAAACCTGAATAATATTATGTCCTACAACGTATCGAATGAGAAGAACTGGATTTTGCGGGCGGTTCCGCTTTTTGTAAAAAATATCGGCATTAAGCTTGTCTATGGAACCTCGGCGCGGGCAACGACGGCAACGGTCACGAATATCGGAAATATTGAGCTGCGGAAGCCCTATCAAAAGTATGTCCGGCATTTTTATACGACGCTTTCAATGTCGAGCGGGCAGAATATGAAAGGCGGAATCTGCTCTTATAACGGCATCCTGACGTTTACGTTCAGCTCTGTTTTGCG
>JAMPAW010000094.1 GCA_023666975.1 Clostridium sp. | reverse complement strand
CTTATCTGTATCGACATCTTAGCGCTCCTTTCTGTCGTTCATCTGCAAAACACCTACAAAAAAACTCCCGAAAACCAACTGGAATCCCCAAATCACTAAAGTACCTGACAGCATTGCAATCTTATTCCAGGCTGCCAAAGCCCGCCTTCCCCCATAACAGCAATGTGACAAATACCCCCCCCATTCCAATCAACAGGCATGCTAACCCCAACGCAATCCCATAATCATAAGCTATCTTCTCAAAAAAGGTATTAATCTTTGAATTTTGCGGTATCTGTCCGATCTGTGCAGCATATATCTTAGTATACAGCGAGAACATCGCCGTTGACAGGCCGAGAATCGTCAACATGGCGCAGTAAAACATCGTAGTAATTTCAAAAGATACGCCGCCTATAGATATCGGGGCAAAAGACAGCCACGTCATGCATAGAGCTCCGATGATAAAGAAAAAAATCCCCGGGTACAGAAATAGCCAATTGGGGCTGTACAGCAAAAGGAACTTCAGGTGTCTCCATCCATCGCGAAAACTCCTCAGATGCGGCGCCCTATCCCGCCCGTCAGGAGACAAGGTAACCGGTACTTCCGCAATCTTAAGTCCGAACAGAACTGCTTTGACCACCATCTCGCTGGCAAACTCCATTCCTGTAGTACACAAATTCAGTTCCCGTATGCTGTCCCTCTTAAAGGCACGAAGTCCGCAGTGGAAATCTCCTACATTCGTTTTATAAAATATCCTGCCCAGACCGGAGAGTAATGGATTCCCTATGTATCTGTGTAAGAAAGGCATTGCCCCCGGCTTTATTCCTCCTTTGAAACGATTTCCCATCACAAGCTCATATCCTGCATCCAATTTTTCAATAAAAGGCTGCAGTGCTGAGAAGTCATAGCTTTCATCTGCATCACCCATGATGATATAGTCCCCTTCTGCCGCAAGGATCCCGCCCCACAACGCGCTTCCATAGCCCCTGGTCGGGACATGAATCACGCGGGCACCGGCTTCTTTCGCGATTTGAACTGAACGATCCGTGCTTCCATTGTCGCTGACCAAAACTTCACCATCATAATTGCTGTTTGTAAGAAAACTTTTTGCTTTCCGAATACAGCCCGGTAAGGTTTTTTCTTCATTTAGGCAAGGCATCAGTATGGTTATTTTCATTTGATAACATTACCCCTTTCTTCCTTCAATACCCGACAAATTCACCCCAGAATCCGTCTTTGTAATCTGTTCCCCTTGCATGTACACGTTCGCCGTATTGCTGATCCAAACAGCCCTCCTGATAAACCGCGGGAAACGGATCATAAAATACAAAATGGTATGATGTCGTTGTTGTCTGATAAAAAATTTTTAATCCGTCCACATCAGCCTCTGCGTAACCATCCTCTTTCAATACACATCCGTTCGACGGCATTCGTAAAGTATACTGAGAAGGGTTTGCATCTGTATATGCATAACCCGGATTTGCCAAAAACTGTTTATAATCATGCCACTGTATATAACAAAGATTTGATGCTACGGCACCCTTGCACAAATAACAGATAAACAGCAATCCTCCTGCAAAAACCGTGAGAACACATCTATATATCATAAAATTATTGTTTTTCAAACGAACAAACATATTCCTGTCTATATATTGGAGTATCATTACTGCAGGCAGCGTAAATACCGCATATGCAATAAATCTCGCATCCGGCCCTGCCAGCATGCAATATACAAAGCCTGTAATCAGACATAATTTCAGCGGAAACCACCGTCTGTCGGATCTATTTCCCCGCATTAGCAACACGATACGGACCAGGGCACTGACACCTAAAGTAAAAATTGTTATAATCAGCATAATGCCACATGATTTCTCATAGTCAAATGAATGAAATAAATAATGGAGCATCTTGGGAAACCACTGTAAAAAGCCGTAATTTACAGCCTCATCATAGGAAACACCCAAATACCAGATTGCTTTCGCAAACTGATATGTTATCAGCTCCAACCTTTCAACCGTTTCAACAGGCACCTTCCAGTCAAAAGAGAAAACATCCAACTTCGAAAACGGGTATAACAAATACCCTGTCAAAACCACATTTCTTATAATCCACGGTATGACAATAGCCAATCCGCAAATTATATATTTTAAGATATCTGAAGCTTTCTTTCTTCTTACGAGCCAAACAATCATCAAAACGATTGCAATTCCCAAAGGCGCAAGATTCAACTTGACTGTTGCCCCATATATGATAAAAAGACATATTAATCCATAATAAAACGGTTCCTCCTTCTCTCTTTCCTGGAGATCACAGTATGCCAATACCATTGCAAATACCAAAACAACAGCCAGACATTCCGTGGAATATCCGTCCATCCATATAGTTCTGTACAACGTATAAATTAGGAGAAGTATCCTCACACCATCTCCCACATAATACCGATGGCTGGCAATGTGCAGAAGATCATACAGTGCTTTGATCAACACAATACTAATAAAGAAAGTGACGGTTCCCCGTATGGAAACTCCTAAAAGGCCATACATGCTGAATAGCGCTGCCAGACAAAAATTGGCATTATTAAATCCAAATCTCAGGTTCAGGTTCGCCAGACCGGGAACGCACCCGTACTCCTCTATCCACCGAACCGCCTGAGAATGATAAAAACCTGTATCTCCACTGGCTAAAAGTAAAATAGGAGTCCCCGAAACCGATAGAAAAAAGCCAAATACTGCGACTGTAAGACCCACACCCAGCACAATGTCCCGCTTTCTTTGTCTCAAAAAGCAGGCGATCATGCGAGACAGCTCTTTTCTGCATAATATCCCGGTACAAACGGTTATTAAAATCAAAATCCCATTTGCGGCGGTACTTACCTTCATAAACAAACTAACCGTTTCCGCATAGACCGTACATACGACATATCCGCACATCAACGCGTAATACAGCGAAATATCCGTGTCCTTCTCCCCGAGGAACCACACCTGTAGTGCATGTAATACCGCTGTCCCCAGGACAGCCATAATAAGCGCCATGTATATCCAGTTCATTATTACATAAAGCATTGCATTTCCTCCCCGGTATACAACTGATATGTTTCGTCCACAAGCGTCCTCCATGGCTTTACAAAAGCGCTTTCCAGCACAGCACTTCTCAATTCGTTTTGCCGCTCCTTTGTAAGACTCAAAATTGCCTGTTTCAACTCTTCCCGGTTTCCGGCTTCAACCACAATTCCACCCTGTCCGATGATATCCTTTGCACCGACATGATTGCTTATTATAACCGGGACACCGCAGCTGACAGCCTCTAACACTGTAAAACCAAATGTTTCATACCATATGCTCGGAGCAATCAGCACATCCGTCTCCGCCATAATACTGCACAGCTGACCGTCCTGAAAGCCGTTCTCATAAATCCTCATATAAGGCGCTCGCTCATTTACCGTGCTGTACATTTTCAGCTCAAACTCGCGGTATCCTTCTCTCCAAAGCTCGTCCAATACATCCTTCAGCACGGTGAAACCCTTAAATGGCTTTGCAGGCGCCAGACAGGTTATTCTCAGCACTTTATTGTACTGCCACACATTATCTTTTCTGCGATCCTTTACATTTCGATGTGTGATCGTGACAACCCGGCTGAATTTAGGGGTAAAATACCTTTTGTAAACAAACTCGGCAACCGAGGAATTAAAATGAATTACATCCATCCTCTCCAGCATCCCGATATAATACGATCGCAATCTTAAATACTCGTCCGCATCACACATCAAAACATCTTCCGATGCCTGAGGCATAGTCTCTTCTGAAAAGAAACGAGAACGGTGTCTTTTTCGCAGCATTCTCATAAATACATTGTTTTTCACCTTACGGTATATGGACGACTGCATCACTGCAATCTTTTTCAGCGACAACGCTCTGCTGTTGCATCGAACACAATCCTTACAGTCATGATCGTCTTCGCAAACATGATCTCCTTGAAACAAGGTCACTCTGGGACAAATGCCAAAATAATCATGAGTGGTAAAAACAGTTCTGATTCCAAGCTTAACTGCCGCATCAATGAACTCGCGATGCACCCCCATTAATGTGTGAATGTGAATCACATCAGGCTTCTGTTTTGATAAAAAATCACCGTAAACCTGCATACAACACTTTTTCATGTACGCATCAACACACCGTATCCCTTCATCCAGCGAAACCGGAAGGGGATTTATCAATTCATAACTTGTTATTCCTTCAACTGTCATTTCCCGCCGGATTCTTACCCGTTTATCAACTATCCCTATCCGCCCCGGCCACAATGCCATTACATCATTCTTATCGCCAACCTGTTCTCTCATAAGATCCAATGCATATTTTGTCAAGCCGCCTGTCCTATATGGCGGAAACCCCAAAAAATAGTGAAGGATTCTCATTTCTATACTCCCTGTCTGCTTCACTTGGTGTCACTTTATTTCTCATCCTCCGATAGGCTGTTCAAAGCATCGATAATTGTATTTTTTATGTTGTCATATCTGTAAAAACATTCCCGTTCCGCTTTATATGTCTGACATATGGTACATACATCTACATCCTCCAGATTCAACGTCTCCAGCTCTTCAATTTCTTTATATCCGATTCCCTGAATATGCGAAAACTTCAGAATGCTTTCTTCTGACAAGGGAACCGTGTTTGTAAAAAGGCACTCCTGTATGACTCCTGATGTTCTGTTTTTATAAAATTCAGCATCATACGGTATCAGGCAATATTTGCTGGATGCCAAAAGCTGATAATATTCATCAGTGTCAATATATCTGTCTTCAATCGTTATATTTTTCCCCTTTATCCTGCATAACTGCTCATAGCTTTCCTTTGACGAAAATTGCCCTGCAATATAAAGCGGATATCCGTTTTTTGAAAAAGCTTTTACCGCATCAATCAACTGCTTTTTTTCATTCATCGTTCCAAGGCATACCGCCTGTTCCTTTTTTTCAGCAACGGCATACTTACCATACACCTCTTCTCTATATGCATAATCGGGAATCAAGACGCCTTTCGGAATCGTTGAAAGCAATACTCTATTCGTTACAAATATCTTATCTGCTTTTCTCAGCGCATACCTCAATATTCCGTTTTTTATTCTATGACCGGCATACTCTTCATAAATATTAACTGCAATGCGACGCTTTCCTTTTGTTGTCAACAGAATAAATAAAAAGAGATAAATATCCGGTACATAGAACCAGATAACCGAATCCTTTTCTTTACCGTAGACTTCCCTCAGACATCTGAAATTGGATATAATTCTTTTTACTTTCCCTACTCCATATTGCAGGGAATCTCTAAAGCCGATCTTTTGAGGATTATGTAAATATGGCAGCATGTCCCTATTCACATATTGCGTAACATCATAGCTGCTCTTAATATACTCATAGTATTCGTTTCCGACCTTTTCACCATGTCCGATCGGCTTCCCGTTTTCATCACATACGGACCAAAAATCCACCATTGCAATACGCTTTTTTCTCATATCATCACTTTCCTGTTTGTAACTTGACATTTGACAAGCCACTTATTCCTGACTATACATCCTGGCGTATCTCAACATGCTGTCGTCGAAATATGTTAAAAATCGCTCCGCTATTTGCATAACCACTATATCAGGGCTTTCCTCTACAATCAGATCCCTCTCCAATGACGTATAGTTATCGCGGTGTACAAACATTGCTTTTTTAAAATTCTTAGAAAGATACTGCTCCATTGAACCAAGGAAACTGTCGCCAATGCACAGAACTGTCACTTCATTTACCGCATCAGATTCGAATTTGGAGTAGCTTAAATTAGGTTGCGGAACTGACTCTGTATTTTCAACAGAAACCTGCGCATAATAACCGTCAATGACATATACGGTATCATCCGAATACCGTGCGGACATGCCAAGCATACCTGCCAGATCTCCCCCACATGTCCCGTCTTTCATAATCGCAACATCTGACAGCCAAACCGATTCCAGGCCCAATTCTTTTAACAGCTCCTGAGACGCTATGAAAGCGCCGACATTATTCCAGTGTGTGTCATACTTCCTCCACACCTGATAGTCGGAAGCTGCCGCCTGCAGAGATTGTTTCGGATAAATAATTGGCACATCCGTGTTTTCGCTCAAATATGACACAATTTGATCGGCACGGCTCTCCGTCGAATATCTCTTCACTCTGTCCGGTAAATAGTCATCTCCATAAATAGCTTCTTTATTAGGGGTGATCATAATATAAAAATCAATTCCGCGATCCTCAAGGGATTTCTTCAGCGAGTCCGCGGCCGCCGCATACGCCTGCAGTTCTCTATCTGATAATACATAGCCTCCCCTGTAGTCCTGAATGCAGTCATTTCCCTTGTAAAACAACCAGTTCTCTTTTCCAACCATAACACTTTGATTAAACAGATCATGAAAAATATATTCATCTACCCGATTTATCAAATTTATGCATTCATTCTTGTAAGGCATATTATCCTTTATTAACAACTCCAAATCCGGAAAGAAAGTCTTCCAGTCGGATTCCGATAACTCCTCAAATGACATTAATGCACGGTTTTCATAGTTGTTATGATCAAGGCGGTGTGCCACCAACGGGTAAAATACCAGCGGAAGCAAGAGAATAGCGACAAAGCATACAATATAAATTATATAGGCCCTTTTCATTTTATCTCCCTTTCAGCTGAACACATGACCTACTTATTCGGAAGCGCCAAAACCTCTACGTTTGAGATTTCCACGTCATCTGACACCAAAAACTGTATCCGGTCGATGTCAAATGCACTCCAAAAATAATCCTCGCTGATCCTGATCAGATTATCAGATACAAGCTCCTCCGGCGTTATAAAAAAGTTATATCGGAACAAAATATTTTCATGCGAGCTGTCTGACAACAAAACTGCAGAGTTACGGTTCGTATTCTCTGTCCTTGTTACTGTAAAATGCAAATAGTACCCTGTATCTTTGTCAAGCGCCTTATCTCTCTCAATCCGGTACACCCTGTCAGTTTCAGCCCTTACATAAATTCCGGAATCAATCAAATCGTATTCCCCATATCGTGCCGTAATGTACGGCAGCAAATTTATATCATAGTTATGATAGCCATATTCATTAACCTGAAAGCTCTTATTTCCCTCTTCATCTGCCACAATGCTTCCTGCATCATATCCGTAATCTATAAAGTCAAACCTCCCCTCTAATTCCGGATGCGTCAATAATTCATCCCTGAACTCATCCTGTCTGCCATTTTGACACCAGACTGCAAAATCCCCAATCTGGATCAACGGCCGATAATTTTCATAAATATATTCCGCGACCTTCCAATATCTGACATTCAGTGCAATATTATTCATGTTTTCCATATAGCCCGGCCCGTTTCCCAGTAACGCTAACGGGACATTATACCAGGAAAGCTCCTCCAGAAAACATTCCTGCGAAAACTCACCCGCCAATATGCTCGGAGACTGAGCTGCATAAAACGGTCTTTCCCGATTCAGATATGCATACAGTCCTGTCGCGTTCGCAAAATCACAAAATGTCTCATCCTCTTTTAGCAGCACATCGAATATTTCCCTGAGCGGATTAATTAAATCCTGTGTGGCCGTTGAATATATCACCCTTTCCGTTCCCCATATAGAACTCATATCACCGGATACCGTGACTTTTTCCGCCTTCGCATACGCGGCATTCAATAAAGAAGCCGACGCCTGCGGCGTCTCCTTTGTCACATTCGAGGTGTGATTGAAAAGAACCAACCCCAGTGCAGCAACCATAACCGCATACCTTACGGTTTGATCAACCTTCTTTTCCTTGCAAACAACAGAAACGGCACACATAACCATCCAGGGCACAAAATTTAAAATTACGCCCGTAACCCCGGAACCGTTATAAAGCGTGTGATAGGTCAGCTCCCTCGACATAAACAACAATACCGAAACAGAAAATGTAATTAATAAAGCAATATCTTGCAGCTTTGCACCCTGCATCCCCGCTTGCGTATTTTTTGCATAGCTGCGAAGCTTAATCACAGAATACAACACCAGCAGCACCGCCAAAGACGGTATCAGAAAATAAGTATACCAAAACGCAAACGTGGCCGAGCTGCCCAACATTCCCGTCTCAAGAGCCCATGTCGAAGTAGACTTCACGCTTAGAGCCAGCCATTCCCGGATTCGAAAAATCGGCGATATCCCTTCATGAAGCCACCATAAAGAACAAAAAATCAGTATGACAGACGCGACAGCCGCACCGGAAGCACAGAGCATCTTAAAGGATATCTTCGACTTTTTCACCAGCGACAGTAAAAATACAGCTGCTATACAGCCTATCCCCAAAGCCAGACCCCTGTCATACTGCATGGCGACTCCAGCCGCTAAGGCCGCCCACCAGATAAAATAGGACTTTTTTGTATGCCTTTCGATGAGATAAAGGGTAGCTATTACCGCTATCAACGAAAGGTGGCTCCATATAAATCCGCTTATGATTAACGGGTATGTAAAAAGCAAAATCAGTGCCGTGTCCTCATCAAACAGCTTTCGTGCAAGGAGATAGAAAAGGATACAAAAAGTAATATCTCCCAAAAAAATTATACTTGCAGTTGACGCCGCACTTTCTCCGTTTGCATACATGAAAGGGATTCGCGAAAACACATCCGATACGGCATGTCCCGAAAAATAATCCAATACAGGCAGTTTCCCTCTCAAAAACGTATCAATAGATGCCGAACCGTTGCCAATCTCAAATAGCGCAGAATAATTATCCCCATATGCGCTCATAACATAATAACCGCTGTAACCCAGAATTGCTCCCAGACTTAACAGGGAACCCCATTTTCTGTTAATGTCCCATAAATGAATGCCCCCCCCATTTCCTGCCTGCTGTTTCCTGTTGCTATAAACTATCCAAAGCATTTGCAGCAGAACGACAGCAAACATCGCCGCACATATGATTCTGCGATAATTTTTAAAATAGATACCTCGGGCATTCAAAACGTAAAGAAGTTCCAGAATACAGCAAACGCAGAACGGGAGCCATTGAAAGCACGAAAGAACAGCGTTCCAGAAACCGATCTGAATTTTTCCCTTTCTGTCAGCCAACAATCCTGTTACAAGAATCAAAAGCACCGTCACTGCCATGGCACCTGCAACCTTCCAGCTATTTCCTGCTTTATATAATAATCTGACTGACATGATCAAATTTAGGTAAAAAAGATAATAAAATGTATATTCCTGTTCTTCCAGACGCTTTTCTCGATCTAAAACAGTTATCCCCAACAGGATTACGCAGAAAAACAGCGTTGAAAGGATTAAAATATTATCCGCCACGATATCGGTCGATCCTCTATATCTGTTCACATATGCATTTGCCACCGGCGCAGCAAGAAGAATTGCATATTTCCCGGAAAAGGCCACCACAGCATCCTGCGCCTTCATTACCCATGAGCACAACAGCCAAATCAATAAAAAACAACACGGGATCAGTATAATCAGTATACTGAAATTTTTTATCCTATGCTGCACCGATATGCCCGAAATCAAAGCTCTTCCCACAACGCCGTCCCAGCTGTCAATACTTTGATCCGAAAACGGATTCAGGAAATAAAAAACTACGCTTAAAAAAAGCAATGAGATCGGCGCCAGCCTTTTATCAAATACTTTTTCTGTTCTTGTAAACACATCAACCAGCTTTTCCTTCACTCTATTCATCTTACGCCCTCCCCAATACTAAAACTTGAAATAAATAAACGGATTATACTGTCCACCAATCAGCAAAACGATACATAAGACAAGCAGTACAGCCTGTAGCAATGCCTCAGGGTAATATATGCGGGCGGTATCATACAGCATTGTCCTGAATCTTTTACACCGCTCCTGTAGAAACCCAATCAGCGCCACTGCAATGCCTACAACAAAAAGACTCCTGATGCTGAAAAAATCATACCATACATAAAAATTATGATTCTGCCACCTGAACATATAAAAGACAAGCTTCAACGCTTCCTTCAGAGAGCTGCACCTGAATATTGCCCAGCCAACCGTAACAGCGAAGAGCGTATATAAATGATTGAACAGCTTGAACCTACTGCTTTCCAGCTTTTTGCCTAAAAACGCTTTTTCCACAAGAATAAAAAAGCCATGAAAGCATCCCCATAAAAGAAAATTCAATGTGGCGCCATGCCACACTCCGGTAACTACAAATACAATCGCCAGATTAATATAGGTACGATACTTTCCCTTTCTGTTTCCCCCTAACGGGATATAAATATATTCTTTAAACCAGGAAGAAAGAGAAATATGCCATCTTCTCCAAAATTCCCGGATGGATGTCGATACATACGGATAATTGAAATTTTCAGGAAATTCAAACCCGAACATCCTTCCTAACCCAATCGCCATATCCGAATAGCCGGAAAAGTCGTAATATATCTGCAGTGTATACAGCAAAGCTCCCACCCATAGCCATTTCGTATCAATCACCTCGACAGATACCTCAAAAATAGAGTCTGCCACTTCTGCAATGGTGTTCGAAAGGATCACTTTTTTACTTAATCCGTAAATAAACCTTTTTATTCCTGCAAAAATCTGCCGACTGTCGATCTTTCTGTTTTCAATCTGCTCGGCAACATCTCTGTATTTGACAATGGGTCCTGCTATGAGCTGCGGGAAAAAGCTCACATATAACGCAAATTTCACTAAATTCTTCTGTATATCACATTTGTTCAGATATACATCGATTACATAAGACAGTATCTGGAATGTATAAAATGAAATACCAATTGGAAGCGCAATATCCTTTACTGTAAATACCGTTTTATGCAGTAATGAATTTGTAAGCGCCGCAAAGGAATCATAATATTTAAAGTACCAGAGAAGCCCGATATTGATAAAGATATCCAAAATAAATATCATTCTGCGTGCTGTCTTCTTTGTTTTCGTGCAATCTATTACAATAGCCGCCAGATAATTAATCGCAATAGAAGAAAGCATCAAAAGAATATAAACCGGTTCTCCCCAGGAATAAAAGAACAGACTGGCCGCCAGAAGGAAGAAATTTTTCGCTTTATCCGGCAACAATGTATGTATAATAAAGACAGTAGGCAAAAACAGCCATAAGAATGTCATTGAGCTAAACAACATGTTTCAAGCCCTCACCTTAGGAATAAAATATATTTAACCCTGGGGAAGCGTTTTAACATTCCCAAAATAAGACAGATAAAATACAACACTCCCCAACCTGCAATTACGGCAAAACAGGTATATATATACACATTCTCCGCCAACGGATTTCTATCCAACCTGTTTACTATCAGCTTATAAATAGTAGGCATAAATGATTCAACTATCAGACATTGAATAATATATATCTCCATTGTCAGCCGCCCTACTTTATCCAAACGCAGTTTTTCTCCGATCTTTTCTATCAGCGCGGGAAAAGCTTTGCTGATTAGCACCACTGTTAAAACACCAAAAACTCCTATTATTAGTTTATAGATGCTACTCGCCATTGCCTCCTTGCCATAAATCGCATAGGCACCGCTTCCAATCCCTCTGGCAATCCACCTCGCTTTATCCGAAATGCAAAACAAGCCAATCCAGGCAAGAAAGCTAAAACCCAATCCCAGATAAATCTTTTTCCTGTCATCGTCTTGTATTGCTATTTTCATTAATGTGTCCGGAAAATGCATCCCAAGCATAAAGAAAGGGAACATAAACGCTGTGGCATTCAAAACATCACACGCCAACATGCATCCCCAGGCAACCGCATATATTAATATCTTTATTAGTATCGCCCCCCCAAATCACTCAAAGCTTTATGAACTACAAGCACTATCAGAGAGCAAATAAACAGAGAGCTTAAAAACCACAGTCCTCTCATGCTATAAAGCCAGCCTCTTAAAACAGGACCCTCTTCTTTCCCCTGTAACATATGAATTGCATACCAAAAATAATAAAATATGGTGTTCCACACAAAGAGAGGTATTAACAGCCCTTTTGCCTGCCGTATAAGCAAGTTTTTAAAGGAATATTTTTGCATTGATTTTTTGAAAAAATATCCTGCCATAAACATAAACAAAGGCATATGAAAAGAATATATCAAAAGATAAAGTCGGTTCCGTGTATAATCCAGTTTTCCCAAAGACATATATTGAATAAGATGTCCAATTAATACACAACAAATCGTAAATCCTTTTAGAATGTCCCAAGCTTTTTCTCTATCATTTCCCATATGCCTTTATCCTCACTTCTATCTTTTATTGAAAACCCGATTAAGGGGTTTTTCAATAAACTGATACCCCAGACACCCTATTGCAATTAATATCACAGGGGTTACCGCCTTATACAGAATCCATAATTTCCCGGTGATCCCCCAGTCCATCATCAGAATCTGCAGTGCAATAAAATGTGTCAAAAAAATAGAATAAGACGCCTTACTCAAATAGCCTAAGCATCGCTCTACAATAAAAAATTTTTCGAAGAATACCTTTTTATTCTCTATAACAATTCCCCACAAAAGAATCAGTGCATATGGGATGATGTATCCAAATAACTGCATTGCTAAATTGTACCTTATCCAATCAATATACTTTCCTGTAACAATCCACGCCGCAAGCGCCATTACAATCCAGCCCCACATTAGGAACCTATTTCTATTAACACATGCCCTCACTTTAGTATTCCGCAAGAGATTTGCACACTCGCATCCAATTAATATAGCAAAGTGATTTATATTGAAAATATATTCTAATACTGTTCCTTTGATCTCGGAAATACCCCCCCAAATAAGTAAGCAATATCAAAACACCCCAGACTCGCCCGCTCCATTTAAAAACATTTAAACCCAATAAATAACGATAAAAAGCATATACCAGATAAAAAAGGACAACATATGATAGAAACCAAGCGGGAGGTATCAATGTGGACGGATAATCGGAAAAAATACCTGACGGAAAGCAAAATGCACTTTTCAAAATATCTCTCCAAGACTTTGTATGATATGTTAATATTTTCCCATCAAAGATATAATCCAGCAACAATGTA
>JAMPAW010000093.1 GCA_023666975.1 Clostridium sp. | reverse complement strand
TGAAACGCCTGATTTCCTACATCATGACCAACTGTAATCCAATCACAATCAGGCTTAACAGCCACAATCCGTCTGATTCGTAATATTGCTTCAAAAAATCTTTGAAACTGTCCCATCTTTTCCATCTTCCAAAGATCACCAGGCAGGACATAAGCGGTAAAAACAGTACCGCCAGAAAACGGATAAACCAATCCTCATAGGCAAAGAAAAAGATATACGCTGCCCCTAAATAGCACACCCAGTATACAATTTTCCTGATTATCTTCGGAATATGTTCTTTCTTCCACTCCCATATCCAGTATACACCTAAAATGGCCAGCGTGAAAATAATATATTTTATCTCCCCAGTATCCATAAAACACCCTACCCTCTACATTATAATCCGGTTATCAATCAATCGTGTGGTGCCGATATATACGGCAATCGCAATCAGCACTGCCCCTTCTATCCGCTCAATCGGCTGGATATTATCAAAGCTGACAACCTCCACATAATCAATTTTCGCAAGCGGACAGGTATTCAGTTTCTTTATGATAATCTCCTTTACCTTCAATGCATCCTTCTCCCCTGCCTGGATCGCCTGCATAGCCTCCTCCAAAGACTGGTTCAAAATCACCGCCTGTTTCCGCTCCTCCTCTGATAAATAGGTATTTCTGGAACTCTTTGCCAGACCGTCCTCCTCCCGGATAATCGGGCAGCCGATAATCTCAATATCAAAATTAAGGTCAATCACCATACGGCGGATAATGGCAAGCTGCTGCGCATCCTTCTGTCCAAAATAAGCCCGGTCTGCCGGAATGATATGGAACAATTTTGTGACAACCGTCTGCACGCCCTTAAAATGTACCGGACGGCTGGCGCCACAGAGTTTTTCCGGCAGCACGGTCATATCGACAAAACCGTGAAAATCCGCTCCATACATTTCCTCCACTTGCGGATGGAAAATGAGATCCACCCCGCCTGCCTCACAGATTTTGGAATCCCTCTCCAAATCTCTTGGATATGCCTCTAAATCCTCATTTGGTCCAAACTGCATCGGATTGACAAAAATACTGACAACCACCCTGTCATTTTCCTTTCTCGCACGGTCAATCAGGCTTTTATGCCCTTCATGCAGGTAGCCCATAGTCGGAACAAGTCCCACCGATAATCCCTGTTTTTTCCACTCCTTCACCTGTTCCCTGGTCTCTTTCACCGAACCTAAAATCTCCATATACCCATTCTCTCCTTTTTTATTTTTTTTGTTCAATATAACTTTTCCAGCACATCATCACTAATGGTATATTCATGCTCTTTTGCCGGAAAGCTTCCCGCCTTTACTTCCGCATCATAAGCAGCAAATGCCCCTTTCATAATCTCCCCGATATTTTCAAAACGCTTTACAAATTTCGGGGTAAAATCCGAAAACATGCCAAGCATATCCTGATATACTAAAACCTGTCCATCACATACATTTCCTGCGCCAATGCCAATTGTTGGAATGGACAGCTCCTCTGTCACCATTTTTGCCAGCTTTGCCGGCACACACTCTAACACGACTGCAAATGCTCCTGCCTCCTCTACCGCTTTGGCATCCGACAGCAGTTTTTTTGCTGCCTCCTCCGTCTTTCCCTGCACCTTGAAACCTCCAAAGGCATTGATGGACTGCGGTGTCAAACCTAAATGCGCACATACCGGAATCCCTGCTGCCGTAATCGCCTGAATCTGCGGGCATACCTCGCTTCCGCCCTCCAGCTTGACTGCGCCGGCACGGCCTTCCTTCATCAAGCGTCCTGCATTTACAACGGCATCATAGACAGAGGTCTGGTAACTCATAAACGGCATATCAATCACGACTAATGCATTCTTTGCCCCTCTTGCCACCGCAGCTCCATGATGGATCATATCCTCCATGGTTACAGAAATCGTATCCTCATAACCGAGCATTGTATTCCCCAGGGAATCCCCGACCAGAATGGAATTTATTCCAGCCTCATCAATCAGCTTGGCCGTAGAATAATCATATGCCGTAAGCATAGATAATTTTTCTCCCTTTTCCTTTGCCTGTTTAAATGTCAACACTGTATTCTTCATCATTTCCTCCTAAATCCGGCAATACTCTTATGCCTTATTCTCTGTTATCCATGCTGCTCCGTATCACTTATCCCTTCATCAGCTTATCCATATCCGCATAATCCCTGTCCGGATTTTTTCGCTTTGCTATCGCCAATAGCTGCTTTCCACAGGACATATAAATCTGTCTGGCCGCATCATCCAATACGGAAATATGCCTGCTTACCGTTTCGCAGTCCCCTCTCTCAATGGGTCCGGTCAACGCCGCTTCTGCTCCTGAGCATATGACATGTTCGATATTATCCCGTACCAGAACCGAACTGAACTCTCTTGCTTCCTCCGGAGAAAAACCGCATTCCCCCAGCAGACGATAGCCTGTTTCCAGCACGGCGATCACATGATTGCTCAAGAGACTTGCCGCCGCATGGTATTTCAATTTGTACTCCCTGCTAATCTCTACCACGGGATTCCCTGTCAATTGGAATATCTTGTTCCACTCCGACACGGCATAGGAATTTCCCTCTATGGTAAACTTTACCTGATTAAGTTGTCTGTAAACGGATTCTTTGTCGCTGAACGCAAACATTGGATGAATAGAAATCGGATAACCACCGTATTCTTCTATTCCTGAAAATACATCTGATGATAAGGAGCCACTCAAATGGCAAAAAATTCTGCCCTTTACCTGATCTTTACCCAGCGAATCCCACACCTTCTTAATCGCTCCGTCCGGAGTCGAGAGAATAATGGTTTCACTTTGCTCAATTAGCTCATTTACCGTTCCATAATCTACTGAACCGGTAAATGCTGCTGCCCACTTGGCATCTTCCCTGATTAAACTGTAATAGCCGGTAACATCTGTTCCTGCCAGCCCCGCTTTTTCGGAAAAATATTTACCGAGGCTGCAGCCCGCTTTACCGGCACCGATAAAACCTATTTTCATGTCATCACCTCTTTCATCCACACGATGTAACAAAGTGACAACGCCTATCATTCGATGCAGTTTCCCACGAATACCGCTCGAACAGTAATATATCATTTTTCCCGCTGCATTGCAAGAAATTTATCTTTTTTCCAACTCATATTTCAGACTGTATAAGACAACAGCCGAAGCAATTGCAGCCACAGTCAAAATAATATAAGTCAGTCCCAGTCCCATTGTGCGGTCATACACCTCATAGTAATCCTTCAGCGAAAAGGCAATCAAAAATCCCGGCACGAAAGCGGTAAAACCCTGACAAAACACGGCGGTCAAACTTCCGCGAACCGGCATCTTCTGCCGGATAAAATAGATCAGTACGACAAATATCGTTATCTGAATAACGGATAACAGAACCCTCTCATATGCTGACATAAACAACTCGCCTGTCGATACATTGAGATTGTCATCGGATTTTTCCACGAGCATCACGATTGTTTTCACACTTCGATAGCCTACCAGAAAAATGGATTCTGTCATCGTATATCCTATTCCCAGTGCAATTGTACCGGAAAAAGCAATCTTATCCTTAAATACTGTTGCCGCAAGCACCATAAGCGGCACCACAGCCAGTACTGCCCCTGCAACGGCAACCAGTAACAGATACAGAATATAGTGCTCATTCATAAAAGCCTCAAAATTGGTGTGATTAAACAGCCAAGCCAGACCATGCTCCTTAGCGCCCCATTCCATAACGATATAGAGCACGCCTCCCAGAACCGCCATAGACAACAAATGTATCCGCTGCCCTGCATTTTTGATGATCATGCCGGTCAACAGCCCCAGCGGAAGCAACGTACTCACTATCACGATTACCGCCAGTGCCACAATATTTTCTGTCATGTTCCTACCTCCAATGCCTTTTTCAGTGCCAACAGATTCAACTGCATTAAATGAATATAGTCAAGGACAAGTCCATACCCTTTCTGCTCTGCAGTCAGACCCTCTATTGGATTTAACACCATAATCTCTGCTCCGGTTTCCCTTGCAATGGCCTCTGCCACTTTAGAGCCATTAAGCTCTTCAAAAAAAATCACGCGCACATGATTATCGCGGCAAAAATCGATGATCTCCTTCATCTTGGCCGGCTCCGGTTCCGAATCTGACATCAATCCCTCCACGGACTCCTGCTTCAGTCCATACTCGCTGCACAGATAACCAAATGCCTCATGGGCAACCACAATCGTATCCCCCGGTAATTTGTCCAGTTCCTCCCGGTACTCTTTATCCAGTATCTCCAGCTTCTCCTTATAAACGGTAAAATTTGCCTCATAAAACTCTGCACTCTCCCCGTCCAGTTCGACAAACGCATCTTTAATTCTCTCCGCTTCCTTAATTGCATTCGGAACGCTTAACCATGTGTGGGGGTCTGCCTCCCCGTCTTCTGCCTGAAGCGGTGTGATCTCCGCAGCCGCCTCAATTACTGCCAGTTCCTCATTGGACAATGCCTCTAATGTCTTACCGACAAAATGCTCCATTCCCGCTCCGTTATAGACAAACATTTCCGCCTGTTCCAGCAGCCGCATGTCTCCGGTAGATAATTCAAAATCGTGAGGCTCTATTCCCGCCGGCACCAAATTAATAATCTCCGCCCGCTCACCGGCAATATTTTGTACAAAATCATATATCGGATAAATGGTAGTCACAACCCGTATTCTCCCATCCTGTTCAAAATCCCGAAATCCGTTACCTGCCGCACTACAGCCTATCAAATTCAATACCATGCACACAACCGGCAGCCATATCCATATCTTCCTATTCTTCTTCAACACTGTTTCACTCTCCATAGCTTGTCCGGCTTAATGATGATAGTCTGCCATTCTCATAGAATATTCATCTGCCACACTCTTATACTTTCGGTAATCTTTGTCCTTCAACGCACCGCTGTCATGGTACTCCTCTAAAGCTTTGTGAAGCTTGTTTAACGCATCATGAGCCAAATCCTTATAATTATTGGCAAGATTCATCTGCAGTTCTTTTAATAATGCATCTAATTCTATGCGGATATTCCTTTTTATCATCTTCTTCTCCTTTAATTCCGTAACCGCTTTTCCGCTGACGAAGATAAACAAATTCGACAGCTTTACATATACTATTACTATAAGCGTAAAATATGTTTTTGTAAAGAGTTGAGGTGTTTTTCCCTTGTCTGCTTCTTCCAAAATTCCTGTCTCAGTATTCGGGGCAGGCTCTTTTCATCAAATGGGCATTACCGGAAAAAACATAACCGTCGCCGTATTGGACTCCGGCCTTGCCCCCCATCCGGATATCGCTGCCAACCGCATTCTGGCTTTCCGGGATTTCATCAATCAACAGCCAAAACCATATGATGACTCCACTCACGGTACCCATGTTACCGGTATAATCGCTTCCACACGAATAGGCATTGCACCGGAAACCAATCTGGTCAGCCTGAAGGTTTTAGACCGCCATGGAAACGGATACACAGATAATTTTATTGAGGCCATCAAATGGCTCCTCATCCACCACCGAGAATACGCTGTCCGAATTGTCAATATTTCTGTCGGCGGAAACAGTGCAGAGCTTAGTCAAATGGAAAACATGCTGAATCAATGGGTAGAAAAACTATGGGATGCCGGTCTTACTGTCTGCTGCTCTGCCGGCAACAACGGACCCTCTCCTAATTCCATTACCGCACCCGGAAACTGCCGGAAGGTCATCACCGTCGGTTCTTATGACGGCAGGCGCTTTTCGTCCGCCGGTCCCCCGGTTCCCTATATCACCAAACCCGAACTGGTAGCGCCGGGACTTCACATCCTAAGCACCAAACCTCACGGCGGGTACAGCATAAAAAATGGCACTTCCATGTCAGTGCCGTTTATCAGCGCCGCCTGTGCCCTTCTTCAGCAGCAGCGCCCCGACCTTACCAATGACCAGATAAAAATCCGTCTGATGAATGCCGCCCGTCCGGTACCACACCTCCCCTACAATATACAGGGTGCCGGCTCCGTCAGCTTAAGTAACCTGCTGTTATAACGGCCGCTCTGCAGCCTGCAATTCATCGATAAACCGGGACGGTTCCAGTTCTTTATTGTAATATTCCCTGACGTCATAAATATGCAAATGATTTTTTGCCCTGGTCATAGCGACATAAAACATACGCCGCTCCTCCTCCATTTCTTCCGGTTTTGCCGCTTTCTTATAAGGCGTGAGTCCTTCATTGGCCTCCGGCAAAAAAACTGCATCGTATTCCAGCCCTTTTGCACTGTGCATTGTGGTAATCGTCAGCCCATTCTTTTTATCCGGGGAAGTCTTTTTCATATGCTGTTCCAAATCCCTTCTGTAATTCTCAATTCCCTCAAACCACTCACGAAAAGTTTTGTACTGTTTTGCCATTTCCTGAAGCTCGTCAAGCGTTCCCAGCAAATCCTCCTCATTCAGATGCCGATACTCGGCATATCCTTTCAAATATTCGTCGTAACCGATTGCTTTACGGATAAAATTTACTGCGGCAAACGGTTTAAGTCCCGCTAAAATTTTCAATTCATACTCCATTTGGTTAAGATTTTCCACTGCCCATGCCTTGCCGCTGAGTGCTTCCCGCAGCCGGTCAAAATCAATTACCGGCTCGGTCAGTATTTCTCTTGACAGATATCGTCCGGGTTTATTCATAATGCGTAAGAACACTTCCCTCTCCCTGTTTCCCATAGCCACACGGATATAATCCAGTATGTTTCTCACGGTAAAATGGTCATATATACAGGGAATCCTATCCCTTACCTGAAAAGGAATATTATACTCCATCAGCTTATGTACGATTGCTCTGGCCTGCACATTGGTCCGCATAATAATGGCCATATCCTGATAGGGCATGCCCAATCTGTGATATTCCTGAATCGTTTTCAGCATATGCTGATTTTCTTCTGTCAGATTATTCATATGATGTACCCGGACCGGCTCGACATACCCCCGTTCACTGACAATCGGCTTGTCAAACCGAACCTGATTATGTTCAATCACGCGCATTGCACCCTCTGTGATATTGCGGCTGCAGCGGTAATTGATATCCAGCAGTATCTCCTCCGCCTCGGGATAGTCTTCTTTGAAATGCAGCATGATTTCGGGTTTTGAACCGCGAAAACCGTAGATACTCTGGTCATCATCTCCGACAATGAAAAGGTTATTCTGCGGAGCCGCCAGCATTTTTGTGATCTCATACTGGATTTTATTGATATCCTGAAACTCGTCTACCAGAATATAGGTATATTTTTTCTGCAGGCTGCCTAAGATATCCTGTCTTTCCTGTAAAAGCTCATAGCAATAGACCATCATGTCATCAAAGTCCAGTTTTCCCGCTGCTGTTACCGTATTTTCATACTCCCGGCAGATATCACGAAATATCTCTGCGCCAAGGCACGTCGAATAAAAGTGTTCCGGGGAAACCATGTCGCCTTTCATCAGCCCCATTTCCCGTATGACCTCGGTAACCAGTTCCTCCTCGTCCTCGTATTCCAGCGATTTTTTCCGGATAATTTCCCGAATCAGTCCATATTTTTCCTCTTCGGACAACACATTTGCCGCACGGTATCCGTATGCCGTTTTCAAGACCGAAAAAAATACGGAATGAAACGTTCCGAATGTACATCGGCATTCCTTATTTCCGGTAATCCGGTAATAACGCTCTTCCATCTCGCTGGCACTGGCTCTGGTAAACGTAATCACCAGAATATTTTCCTCCGGCACCATTGCTTTTTCGATCAGATATTTTACCCGGTGAACGAGCACGGTCGTTTTTCCCGAACCCGGCCCGGCCAGTGCCAGAACCGGCCCACAGGTCTGTTTAATTGCTTTCCATTGTCCCTCGCTAAAATCAGGCTGCATCCAACTCTCCTTATCCGCACAAAAAACTGCTCATATATCGGTAACAGATATCTGAGCAGTCCTCGTCACTGATTTGCCTTTTGCAATTTCTCAATCCCTATCTCAATACGCCTTAAGGACTCTTCTTTTCCCAGAATATCCATAATCTCAAAGGCGCCGCCCGGTGTCATCTGCTTACCGGATACCGCAATACGGACAGGCCACAAACCGGTCCCGTTTTTTATCCCCTTAGCTGAGATATATTCCATTAAAACATCATGCAGTGAATCCATGTTCCAGTCATTGACATCTTTCAAAATATCAAACTCCTCCGTGAGGATTTCCAAGGAATTTTCACTGTTGGTTTTCATTTTCTTATGTGTGTATATCGAGATATCATAATCCGGCAGCTCCTGAAAAAAATCAATGTGTTCACGGATATCCGGAAATACTTCAATTCGGGTCTTTACCAGCTCCAGAATCGCATCTGTCTTTACGTTTCTTGTAATCATCTCCTGCACATAAGGAAGAGCCATTTCCTTAAAGCGGTCAAATTCCATGTTTTTGATATACTCACCATTCATCCATCTCAACTTCACCATATCAAATACCGCCGGAGATTTGGAAATATGATGATAGTCAAAAGCCTTTACCAGCTCCTCCAGAGAGAATATCTCCTGGTTATCCTCCGGACTCCAGCCGAGCAATGCCACGAAATTCACAATCGTCTCGGTCAAAAAGCCCTGCTCCAGCAAATCCTCGTAAGAGGAATGTCCGCTCCGCTTGGAAAGTTTTTGATGTTCCTCATTGGTAATCGTCGGGCAATGGATATAGACTGGCACTTCCCAGCCAAATGCCTGATAGAGGCGGTTATATTTCGGTGAGGAAGAAAGATATTCCTGTCCCCTGACCACATGGGTAATTCCCATCAGATGGTCGTCAACCACGTTGGCAAAATTATAAGTCGGATAACCGTCTGACTTAATCAAAATCATATCGTCCAACTCTTTGTTGGGCACGGTAATCGTTCCATAGAGTTCATCTTCAAAGCTGGTTTCCCCTTCCTCGGGAACATTCTGCCGAATCACATACGGAATACCGGCAGCCAGCTTTTCTTCTACCTCCTCGCTGCTCAGCCGAAGGCAATGTTTATCGTATTTGCGGACGGATTTGCCGTCCACTACCTCTTCTTTCAGATTATCCAGCCGTTCCTTATCGCAGAAACAGTAATATGCCTCACCTTTGGCAATTAATTCCTGTGCGTATTTCAGGTAAATCCCCTGTTTATGCCGCTCACTCTGTATATAAGGGCCAACCCCGCCGTCTCTGTCCGGTCCCTCGTCATGAAACAGACCCGTTCCTTCCATTGTCCGGTAAATAATATCGACAGCCCCCTCTACATAGCGTTCCTGGTCGGTATCCTCAATTCTTAAAATGAAATCTCCATTCTCATGCTTTGCCACCAAATATGCGTACAATGCTGTCCGCAGATTACCCACATGCATTCTCCCTGTCGGGCTGGGTGCAAATCTGGTTCTCACTCTACTCATCATCGTCTCCTAGTTCCTTCCACAGCACTGCTTATACTTCTTACCGCTTCCACACGGACAAGGGTCATTTCTTCCCACCTTAGGCGGTTTCACCACTGTCTTGGAGCTTTTCTGCAGCTTATATAACTCTTTTCTTCTGTCCTCGGTAATTAATTCATTCCACTCCTCTAATTCATAAAGCCAGTCTGCATTGCAGTCCACCATATTCATATAGAGCTTTTCCAAATCAAAATCCAGAGATACTACCGTATCCTCTTCCATTTCCTCCAAATCATTCTGTGTTTTTAAACTGTCATTAATCCCATCCAGAAATCCGGTCATCAGTTGAACACTCGTGTCATACTTGTCTGCCAGCTCCTTAACCGTTCCGGTAACCACTTCCTCCGGATTGGATAAAAGCTGCTTATATATCCCCTGCTCCACGCCAAAATAATTCAGCCAAAACTGTTTTCCCTGCGGGGTTCTGTCATCCATCTGTCCATAGGCATATTCACGCCAATCTTTTAATAAACTCATTTGTTTTACCATCCTTTTGCATAAATTCCATACAACAAGCTAGATTATAGCAAACCGTGCCGCATTTTTCAAGTATATCATCAGCGATGTTTCCGCCGCAAAAAATAATGAAAGAAAATATCAAAAATGTTGAATAAAACAAAAAAGACCGGACATACTTAAAATATCACTTGATCAACAGATGTTATATTCCGGTATGGCATCTATAGATAAAGTGAGACCGATTCTCTAACCTTAGGGAATCCGATAATACTTTATCCTCCCCTATTTACGGAGCCGGTTTTCCGGCTCCGTCCCCTTTTTTAAGGAATCTATTCCTCTTTTTGTTTATCTGATCTGTCATTGACCAAATGGGTAAACCACATAAATACCCACAGCACAATCGGCACCACAATGGTAAGAAACAGCATGCCAAAAAAGTACTCACTGCCCGTCACGGCACAGATGATCGTAACGACCAGCAGCGCCACGATAAATACGACGGTGAGCAAAGCTACAATCCTTCTTAATCGGTTAAATATTTTCATTTTGCTCCTCATATAATTTTTCCAATCGTTCCTTTACTGTTTTCTCATATCCGTTTTCTGTCGGGTGATAGAAACGCATATCCTTAATCTCCTCCGGCAGATACTGCTGCTTGACAAAATTTCCCGGATAATCATGGGGATACTGATAGCCCACATGTCCCAAGTCCGCTGCCCCTTGATAATGCGTATCTCTCAGATGAGGCGGAACTGCGCCGGTCTTCTGCTTCTTTACCGTTTCCACCGCAGCAAAAATCGCATTCGTCACCGCATTGGACTTTGGCGCCCCTGCCACATATATCACTGCGTTAGCCAGAATCAGCTGGGCTTCCGGCATACCAACCCTATCCACTGCCTGTGCGCAGGCAGCCGCTACCTGAATAGCCTGTGGGTCGGCAATACCGACGTCCTCACAGGCACAAATCATAATCCGTCTTGCAATAAACGTTATGCTCTCTCCTGCTTCCAGCATCTTGGCAAGATAGTAAACCGCCGCATCCGGATCAGAACCCCGCATGCTTTTAATAAAGGCAGAAATCGTATCATAGTGGTTGTCTCCGTCCTTATCGTACTGTATTGCCCGTCTCTGAATACACTCCTCCGCCACAGGCAGTGTGATATGTATCACCCCGTCTTTGGAGGGTTCCGTCGTGAGAACGCCCAGCTCAACCGCATTTAACGCACGCCTTGCGTCCCCTTCACTCATATCTGCCAGAAAATCCAGAGCTTCTTCATCAATATCTGCATTATACGATCCCATTCCTTTTTCTGTATCATACACTGCCCGCTTAATCAGCTCCCGGATATCCTCTTTCCCTAAAGGCTCCAGACGAAAAATATGGGAGCGGGAAATCAACGCCCCATTTACCTCAAAATACGGATTCTCCGTGGTCGCACCAATCAAAATAACCGTCCCGTCCTCCACAAAAGGCAGAAGATAGTCCTGCTGCGCCTTGTTAAACCGATGAATCTCGTCCACAAATAAAATGGTTTTTTTCTGGTACATGCCATAATTATCTCTGGCTTCCTTTATCACCTGCTCCATATCTTTTTTACCTGCCGTCGTCGCATTAAGTGAGGTGAAAATAGAGCTTGTAGTGTTGGCAATGACCATGGCCAGCGTAGTCTTTCCGGTTCCTGGCGGCCCGTAAAAAATAACAGAACTTATTTTATCCGCCTGAATGGCACGATATAACAGCTTATCTTTCCCTATAAGATGTTTTTGACCAACAACCTCTTCAAGGGCTGTTGGTCTTAATCTCTTTGCTAACGGTGATTCCTTTTTCATATTTGCCTGTCTCATTAAGTCAAATAAATCCATGCGCATTCTCCACTGTAATCATTTCATCTCTTTTCATTACCGGCATAAGCCTGACTGTGGTTATGCCTTTTTCCGGAAACCCATCCGCTCTAAAAGCTTCTCAAACTTATCCAGCATAATCGGTTTACAGATATAAGCATCATAATCATTGCAGACCTGAACATTATCTAAAACTACCTCATCTAATGCACTAATCATAAAGATCTTCGCCCGCTCTTCGGCTAAGACATCATATTTCTTCTCTGCCTCCCTAATTGCCTCTAACACTTTATATCCGTCCAGCTTCGTCATCATAATGTCCAGACAGATTAAATCATACATCTGTCTCTCTTCTATCCCCTTTACCGCTTCTGCGACTGTCGACATACCGTCTTCGACTGCCACCACTTCACCATACAGGGACAGGTATTTCTCTAAAAATCTTCGGTTTACAAAATCATCATCGGCAATTAATATTCTCATAGAACCCTCCATACTATCTGTGCATACGATTATCTGTGTTTACTTTCATTCTATGAGTCCCCTTTGATGCGAACCATATCCACCAGCTTGTCCAGCGTAAATTGGGACACCTGCAGATGTGTCTTGTCATCATTCCAAATCCGACGATTGAGAAGGTCTCTGGTCATCCCTCCAAAAAGCAGAATCGAAAGTTCTTCCGGAGTAAGGGTATCGTTGATTTCCCCCTCCTCCACGGCAAGATTTAATTCCTTTCGCACAAAATTAGTTCTCATATCAATACAGGCGGCAACAGCCTCCCGTGTATTTACATTATGTAGCAGATATTCATAATTTAACACAATGGACGACAATTCATAATAACCTTCATAGTTATTTGCCAATGTCCGAAAAAACTCCAGCGCTTTGTCCACGTGCAGCATATCTTTCGCCTCAATCGTAGCAATTATCCCAGTATCAAATTTTCTAAATTCAGCCACGACCTCAACCAGCACCTCATCAATACCGCCAAAATACCGGTACAACAATGATTCAGACATGTTTTCTTTCTGTGCAAGCATTTTGGTCGTAAGGGATGCAATCCCTGATTCACTGATAATGTCAATAGCAGAAGCAATAATTCGGTCTTTTCTGTTCACAAAACTAGTATTCATCTATCCCAACACCTATAACATCAGACCGCACCAACCATGCAGCCCGCTTATCACTTATCCAGATTAGTAAATTTCACATAATATTCATAATATGGCATAATCTGTGTTTTGTCAACCGAATCTTCGTATTCTATCAGGGCAATCGCTTGATATTTTTTATCGCCATGAGCCTGAAAAATAAATTTCTGCGCTCTGGCTCGTA
>JAMPAW010000092.1 GCA_023666975.1 Clostridium sp. | reverse complement strand
TCGGCAATCAATTTCGTTCGCGAGTATAACATGACGAGCCAGAGCGCAGAAATTTATTTATCGAAACTTTGATAGCGATAAAAAATATTAAGCGATTGCCCTACAACAGGAAAAGGTCGTAATCTGCCTTTTTTACAAAAAGTAGATTACGACCTTTATTTCCCGTTTACCACTCTTCACCGCCTAAGCGGTCATTCCCGTAATCGGTATCGATTACTTACCAGCCATCTGGTTCATCTGAGCTTCAACTAACTTCTTGGTCATCTGTCCACCAACGGAACCGTTCTCTCTTGAAGTCAGGTCACCATTGTAACCGTTCTTTAAAGAAACGCCTACTTCAGATGCACACTCCATTTTGAACTTGTTCAATGCGTCAGATTTCTTGCTTGCATTACTTGACATAACAGTTCCCTCCAAATCTATATTTTTAAGACATTCTCATGTCTTGATTATAGTATTTGCAGGGAACTTCATTTTATTAAGGAAATAAATGTTAAATAATTATGATATTCAATGCTTTTTAATCATACTGTCTGCTCTTTTTTCTCAGTACAACTACTCCGCCGGCTGCAGCAATCATCATCAATGCCACAGCTGCTATCGGAGCCGTATCACCGGTCTTTGCCGAACCGTTACTTCGCAAAGAACCAAAGGAACTGTTGTTGTTCGTCGAATGCGCCGGAGACTGCGTACTGTCAATCGGAATTTCTTCCCCGCCAATGTCGTCTCCTGTATAAATACTTCCGTCAGTAGAAGGTCCTGTTGTTCCCACTCCGTTATTTACCGTCGGTGTATTTGGCGTATTTGGTGTATTCGGGTCCTCCGTTCTGTCCATCGAATACACAAGTGCATAGGTAGAGAACAGATTACTGTTAATCGTGTATGTTGCATTACCTGGACCGTCCAAATCCGCCAGAGAAGTTCCCTCATTACCATGGACACGAATCACTTCCAGACCCGGCTTTCCGGCAAGGTCACCCAACGGAATCGTAATATCTACAGAGGAGCCTCCTCCTAAAGTATGCACTTGCTTACGGCTAATAATATTGCCTGCGCTGTCCGTATATATCTTATAAATGGAGAAGTCCAAATAGGCAGCGACAATCTTATATTCTCCTGCAACCCGATATACGATTGCCGGCACTCCGTCACCTACATTTGCAGTCTTAATCAGTGACGCATAAAGTTTAAACTCAATGTTTCCGCCATTTTCCAGCCACTCTTCATCGTATTCGTCCCCAAAATTGGTCGTATCATCAAAAATGGAATCCAGATTATCAACGGATACATTTTTGTATAGATTCTTATCGCCTTCCGTAACATCATCCGGAGCAATCTCCACAGACGTATTCCGTGATGACAAAATCAATACAATCGAGCTGTTCTGTGGATACAGTATTGAACCGTTGGAGATAACCACCCTTGCACTCTTAGAGTGTATTTCATCGGTCGCCACAATATTATAAACACCGTCCGGTACGTTTTCAAAAGTGAAGCTCTGCTCTTCGGCTGTATTCATGCTCTTTGCCCGAATACATTCATTACCTCTGTACAAGCCTACTGTAATTATACCATTTACTGACGGGTCAGAATAATAGGCCATACCGGAAACATTCACACCCTGATCCTCTGCCGACAGCGTTCGGAAATATCCTTCATACTCCAAAATCTCGCCGTCTGCCGACACTGCCCTTACCCTGTACACATAGTTGGTTCCCGGTGTCAGATCATCCAGTGAAGCGGAAATCGTAAAGTTACCGGTTACACTGTCTTTTATCGGCAGGGCACTATTTTCGGTATAATTTGGATATTCGGCTGTCTTACAGTAAGAAATATTTACCGTATCGATATCGGAAGTGCCTTTTATCACCCGTGCACCTACGATTGCCTGCGTATCCGTTATATCTCTTACGGCATTTACCCGCATGCTCATTGGAGAATATGCATCCAATACCGTCTCATTGCCTGCCATGTCAGCTGCCTGAATAACATAGCTTCCTGTTTTATCCACCACAAAGCTGCAGCTATATCCATTCTCAATTTGTGTATGTGAAACCGCCTGAGGTGTCTGACCATTATAAATTACTTTAATCGCATTTTGGTTTACACCACTCAATGTATCTGTTACATTAAAGTTCACGCGGATAGTGCTGCCTGAACCCCTTGTAATCGTCTTCTCAATCACCGGTTTGGTCAGATCCACTTTCATATTATAGACATGGGCTTTCGGTTCCTCACATTTCACTCCGGTCAGGCTCTCACTCCATGTGTGAAGATTAATCACACCCTCACCCGGAATCTTGACGTTCACAAAATCGCCCGCCGTACTTGGCAAATGTATCGGAGTGCCGCTACTCTCGCCCTCTTTCCACATCTCATAATATGTACGGACACCCATGCCGTCACTATCGGTCCTTGTGACATTCTGAACCTGAACGATTGCATCATCAGCGGAAATCCAGCCATTGTCATTTGCTTCCGGCAAAATCACCTGCGGACACGGCGGCACTTCATTGGACACATTGTATAAGTCAATTCTCTCCGTATAAGTATTGCCGGCATAATCCTCTGCTACGATTTCATAAACTCCCTTTGCAGATGTATTAAAATACCATTTGGTAACCTCTATGCCATCCTCTGTCGTATATCTGTCCTCTGTCTTGACATCGTACATTCTGACTCTGTGATCCGGGTCCGTAGCGTCCCATACGTCAATATGCGCCACACCGCTAATCGTGTCCCAAACCTCGAAATCAATCCGCGCAGTTTTGTGGTAGCCGAGATAATCATAATCCTCATCCAGCTGGATTACCGGATTGACATCATCCACATAAAAGCTCACATGGTTTGATTCCGACACATTGCCCGCATTATCCGTAACCTGCGCATACAATTCATAATATCCCGGCTTATCATCCTTGCTTCCACCGGGAATCGCCTCTTCATTCACCGCCAGTTCAAAATCCTGCTCAGTAGTTTTCGCCACGGAACTTTCTTCCGCTACCGATACCTGAATGGCATTGTCCTCTGCGCCTTTTACATACCAGACAAGGTCATGGAGTCCTGACGTCGCATCCTCTGCATGAATATTGGCTACGCAGGAAGCATAATACCTGTCGCTAAAACCGGTAACTCTTCTGCCGTCTGCTGTCACTACCTCCAAGGTGCTAAGCTTCGGACCGTTCTGTTCCACTGCCCACTCGTCTGCACCTTCATTATTACGTCGCAGCAAATGTGCCTCTTCCGGTTCTCTGTTTCCGGCTTCGTCCTCTGCCCAGAAAACAATCTGACCCATTTTGTCAACCATATCTGCCGGAACGGTAATATTGGCAACGTATTCACCCTCCACATCCGTCTTGCTAAACAATGTAGAAAAAGCATTGCCGCTGGTCGCTGCGGAATGTCCCTCACTCAGCGTGTTGGTCAGTATATAATACAAATACTTTGCCCCGGATGTCTCATCCTTATACCGAATCGTAAACGTAACTGTCTTATTGAAATAATTACCAAAACTTACCGATTCCCCTTCGCTTGGGAAATAGAGTCCTTCGTCGGAACCCTCTTCCGTGGAAAGTGCATAGGACAGGTATTCCGGTACCACCAAATCCACCTTCGCCTCTTCCGTGATATAGGAAGTATAAGCATGAGTCTTACTGTCATATAAACGGAAAGTAATTTTGCCGTCAACGATATGGTCCTCTGTCATCACCAGACGTCCCGGATAATCCCCATTATCTTCGAGAATCTGTATACTGTCATAACCGTCCACTGCCGGTGTCAGATAAAGCTCATGTGCCGTTGCCAGATTATGCCAGCCTGTTGCCGGGTCTGGCGGTGTAATCGCATATCCTTCCGGTTTTTCCAGCCTTACCTCAAATGCGGTATCGGAGTTGGTGATTGTTCCACCGTCTGTTTCTACAAAATAGCCAAAGACATAATTGCCACTTGAAATACCCGTTTTCCCTTGCAGCCCCATATGGCACGTCATTGTCGGATTATCCACGGACAGTTTACTGTCAGCCCTGTCTACTGCATAAACCTCTACATAATCCTTAATATTAATCTTGCCCTTATCAGCATCAAGAAATCCCGTATTGGCACCGGAATATAACGTTTTATCTTCTACAATCTCACATAGCGGATTCGCTTCACCTGCCCGTACATAACCCCGGTCAGGCTTTATCACGGTAATCTTGCAGCCAACCTTACGCTTTTCTATCGTTCCTGTGGTGGTAAATTCGCTGTTCGCCAGCACATAATGCCTACTGTCACAATTGCTTCCGCCAAGCGCAGTGTTAAATTCCAGAGCGCAATTGCGCAGCAATACGCTTGTAGGACCTGCATCTTTAGTTGCAAATTGAACATTATCTGCCTGCTCTGGAACCACCAGAGAAACTCCCTTTATTGTTGTCTCAAATTTGAACTTTTCGCCGGTATATTCCGTTTTACCATCATAAACTTTAGAAATCGTTGTCGCTTCAATATCTTCCGGTCGGATTACTCGTGGTCCAATCTTGATTTTAATGGTAAAATCCTTATTCTGTTTATTCCGGTCACTTTTGTTAATATTGTTATCAATAATGGAAAAAGGTACAGCGATTTCCCCGTCAGTAATGTCCGTAGGTCCCTTAGGGTCCACTGCAATATGTATCCCGTCACTCTCTGCCGTTATCCTAATTCCCTTTGCCCTGAGATTCGCCACAGGAATAATATCTTCAGCTAAATCGTATTCAAACTTATCACTGCCCTTTCCTGTAGCATCATTGATATAATGCCCGCGTACGATTTGCTCATCCTTATATACTCCGTACTCAAATTCATAGCTGACCTCATTTGGATTTTTATCTTCGCCGATTGCAATATCAATCGGTTCATAATTCGGCACAATATAATAAGCAGGCTGATCGTTATTCTTCTTATAATCACCGTAAAGTACCTTCCGCCAGTCGTCAGGCAAAGAACCTCCCGGTTCTACTGTTCCAAGACCTGTATCCGGCTCAAGTTTCCAATTATTTACAGTGTATCCATCACGGGGAACAAGACTGTCTACATAATTGGCAGCATAAAGACTTTCGCTCCCATAATCCACCTTTTCCTTACTAATCGTTCCATTTATTTTATAATTTATAATATACTTTTCAGGCACCCATTTAAATGTAACTTTCGGTAAAAAACTATCGTGATATTGGGACACGGTCACATCACTTAGTTGAATATGCGCTCCTTCTGAATCAGGGCAGCCTAACCGTTCAGTCAAATCAACCTGATAACCTTCTTTATCCGCTGGTGTTACAATCTCTACCACTTTTGTAGGCCCCAATCTATCTACCGGAATCATAATTGTCCCGTCAGTTACTGTCATGTTTCCACTGCCGCCAACCAGATTAATAGCTCCCGTATATGGCCTTGTAATATTACCATCCCAATATTTTATCGTAAGTTTATAGTGAGTCTGTTTTGCTCTGGATTTTACTATAACGCTCTCACCATCATGATATATTGTATTTTCATCTAGCTTATCATTTCCAACATACCAGTCGCCAAATTCAAAGCATCCAGCATAAGCGTCTGCCTGTATCATCATCGTATCAAATGTTGCTCTTGCGTCAGCGAACACCGATGCATCTATCTTCCCTTCGGAATCAAGCGCCGCCTCCTTCGCACAGATGAAATCTCCGTCGTCCATATAAAAAGCAATGTTAACCTTTCCATACTCCGCTTCGCTGTCATCCAGCGTTGCAATATCATTATTCTCCTCTTCCGTATCTTCCGACACTTCGCCTTCCCCTTGAACAGATTCCGCAGTTACATCCGTATCTGCCACGTCCGCATTGGTTACAGCATTATCCGCACTATTCGTTTCATTCGGAGCAGACGTCTCAGTGGTTTCTGTAGTACTTGCACTCTCGTTATTATCCTTACTCTCGTTAGCAGTCTCCTGTTTTGCAGAAACCTCTTCTTTGTTATCTGCTGCACTCTGTGCGGTATCGGCACTATCCACCAACGGACTCCCGCCCTCTTCCTTTGTGCTTCCTGAAGTATCCGCATTTCCCGAACCAGCCTCATTCTCTGCAGTAACCAATGATGTGTCATATTGTTCCGATGCCGATGAGGTCAGGAAATAAGACTGCGAAACCAGCATAACCATTACCATGAAAACGGCAACAACTCTCTTACCCGCCCCGGTGCTCCAGTCAAAGAAATAACTCAAAATACTGATTACAGAAACTAACGCCAGCACAGGATAGGTCAGTATCTTGTGCCGCTTCGCCACTCTTAATAATTGTTCAATCAATCTGTTTTTTGCATTCATTCCATCACCTCATATACTTATTCATGTCTACACTTTAATAGTTTATCGGCATATCCGATTCTTTTCTTAAATGATAAAAACACTCAGTTTGATTCAGTATAGCATAATTTTACAATGTTGAAAAGACTTTTTACATTAATTTTCACAAATGCTATTATTTGCCAGAAATGACAATACAAGATATTGTGCTTTATCCGACACTACACGCTCTCTTCCCGCTTTCGCTTCCGGTGAGGAAAAAGCAGAAGAAAAAACAGGCAAGAATCTTGACCAAAAATGCTTCAAGTGATACTATTAAACGTAGCTGTCCTATGGCAAACTGCCTATCCTTTCGCTATAAGGCGAAACTGCCTTTTTGCGGAATTGCAACAGGTATTTTGCCGGACAAATACGAAAATATACGAGGTGTACAACAATGACAAAAACTTTTGATGATTTATTGACAAAAGTTGCTGCATGCCCGATTAAAAAGGTTGCCGTGGCTGTAGCACAGGATGATGCCGTTTTAGAGGCAGTTGCCGAAGCCAAAAAAAGAAACATTGCGGAAGCTGTTTTAGTCGGTGATGAGGCAAAGATTAAGGAAGTGGCAGATTCCATCAACATGGATTTATCCGGCTTTGAGATTATCAATGTGGAAGACACATACGAAGCCGCTTTAACTGCTGTCAAACTCGTTCACGACGGCAAAGCGGATATGTACATGAAAGGCTTAATCGACACCAAATCGTTCCTAAAGAGCGTGTTAGACAAAGAAGTCGGCCTGCGCACAGACAAAACATTATCCCATGTCTGCATTTTTGATATCGAAGGACATGACGGTCTGCTGTTTTTGAGTGACGTTGCCTTTATCCCTTACCCGGATCTGGAAACAAAGGCAAATATCATCCGCAATACCGTTGAAATCGCACATGCCTGCGGAATCGAATGCCCGAAGGTTGCGCCGCTTGCGGCTGTCGAAGTAGTCAATCCGAAAATGCCGGTTACGGTAGAGGCTGCCGAGCTTACCAAGATGAACGAGGAAGGGAAAATCACAGGCTGTATCGTGGACGGCCCGCTTTCCTACGACCTTGCCATCGACCCGGAGGCAGCAAGGCACAAAGGCGCTACCGACCGTAAGATTGTAGGGGATGCAGATGTTTTGCTGTTCCCGGATATCCATGCAGGCAATGTGACCTATAAGGCATTAGTACATAATTCCAAATCCGTAAACGGCAACATTTTAACCGGTACAAAGGCTCCGGTCATTTTAACTTCACGTTCCGATGATTTTGAGGCAAAGGTCAATTCCATCGCTGTCGCTGCCGTTGTCGCAGAGGCAATGAACAAATAATAAGAAACACACACGGACTGTCTGTACAGGCAGTCCATGTTTTTACAAATTCACAAGCAAAATCAGGAGGATATAAAAATGGCAAAAACAATTTTAATTATTAACCCGGGTTCTACTTCTACCAAAATCGGTGTTTATGAAGATGAAAACCAGATTTTTGAGGAGACATTAAGACATCCCACAGAGGAAATCGCAAAATACGCTTCGATCATTGACCAGAAGGATTTCCGCAAAACAGTTATTTTAGATGTTTTAAAAGAAAAGAATTTTGATATCAAAACCTTAGATGTTGTCGTTGGCCGCGGCGGTTTGTTAAAGCCAATTCCGGGCGGCACTTACGCTGTGACAGATGCCCTGCTGGAAGATTTGAAAATCGGCAAACAGGGACAGCATGCCTCTAACCTCGGCGGTATTCTGGCAAAGGAAATCGGTGACGAGGTCGGCGTTCTTTCCTATATTGTAGATCCGGTTGTCGTAGACGAGTTAGCGCCTGTGGCAAGATACTCCGGTATGCCGGAGCTTCCGAGAAGAAGTATTTTCCATGCCTTAAACCAGAAAGCGGTTGCCAAACGCTATGCAAAGGAAATCGGCAAATCTTATAATGAGTTAAGTTTGATCGTCATCCATATGGGCGGCGGCGTTTCTGTAGGCGCACACAAAAACGGCAAAGTCATTGATGTCAACAACATCTTAGACGGCGAGGGCGCATTTTCCCCGGAACGTGCCGGTACGGTTCCGGTCGGTGATTTGATCAAGCTCTGCTATTCCGGCAAATATACCGAGAAAGAAATCTATAAGAAAATCTGCGGCAACGGCGGTTTCAACGGCTATATCGGCACCAATGATATGCGTGATTTAGTGAAAATGAAAGATGAAGGCAATCAGGATGCCGCTAATCTAATTGATGCGTTCCACTACCAGATCGCGAAGGATGCCGGTGCGATGGCTGCTGTATTAAACGGCAAAGTTGACCGGATCATCTGCACAGGCGGTATTGCCTATAACGCAGAAACCATTGATGCCCTGAAGGAAAAACTCGGCTTTATCGCCGACTTTACCGTATATCCGGGTGAGGATGAGCTGCTTGCCCTCGCACAGGGTGCGCTCCGTGTCATGAACGGTGAGGAAGAGGCTCAGGTGTATTGATTATTTCATCAAACCAGCTGCATTACCAAAAAGTTTCCCTTGTTATCTGCAAGGGAAACTTTTTGCTGTTTATTTCATACAATCTGGTTCACATACATCCAGTTCTGCCGAAACTCCCGCATCAGGTTCCAGTATCCGCCGCCGCGGAATCCATACTCTGCAATCAGGTTATATTTTTCCATAATGCTCCTGACATCCTCAAACCATACGACATGGGATACCCCGTCCTTTGTATAATAGTAGTAAGGCGCCTTCGCCTCCTCGTCATAGAGGATTTCCACACCATATTCCGCCGCGCGCCGCACGGCCTGCAAATTGCCAATCGTCTCGGCGGCAGTCTCCCCCTGCACATACGGAAGCGGCCAGTCATAGGCATAATTGGGAATCCCCATATCAATTTTCTCCCTGGGAATGGCGGACACCGCATAGTCCAACACCCTTCTGACACTCGGAATCGGGGCAACCGCCATCGGCGGCCCATATTTATATCCCCACTCATAGGTCATCAGAAATACGCTGTCTGCCGCCTCCCCGATGCCCTGATAATCAACTCCCTCGTATAGCAGTCCCGGCTGGTCAGCCGCTACCTTCGGCGGCACGGCGACACTGACCGGATATCCGTTTGCATTCATGCGGCTTCTCGTCTCCGCAATAAATGCCACATAGGCTTCCCGGTATTCCCCGGGAATAAATTCAAAGTCGATATCTAATGCCTCATACCCTTTCTCCGCCATTGTCCGCAAAATATTATCCAGCAGAATATCACGCATTTGCGCATCAGAAAGAAGCCTTACCACAAGCTGGTTATTAAACCGCTCATACCGGTCAAGCGGCGTAATCACCATTCTTTTGCGATTGCCAAAACGCACCGCCGCTGTCAGCAGGCGGTTATCATTCATCGGAATCAGCGAACCATCCTCATTATACCCATAGGAAAATGGCAGTAATTCCCGGATATACAGGCATGCCTCCTCTAAAACAGCCTCCTGAATAAAGGCATACGCATAGCCAAAAATTTCAATCTCCCGCCTTGACACGTCCTCATAAGCGATTACTATCTGCCTTCCCGGCAGCAGAAAATCTTCATTGAGCAGATAGGAATTATTGCGCACCAGCTGCAAAACGGTTGTCTGAAAGGTATCGGCAATACTGGTCAGCGTATCCCCCACCTGTATCGTATAGACGGTCTGCGGCCTTAAAACAAGCAATGCCTGCCCGACTACTAAATCCTCCCCTGCAATCTCATTGTCATATGCCAGCCTTTCGGCAGACACGCCAAACTGGTCTGCAATACCGGTCAGCGTATCCCCTGCCTTTACTACATATATTTCCATAACAATCCTGTTTGTTCATTTTGTATTAAACTATGCGTTGAGGTTGAAAATTATGTAGGCTTGGTTGAAAGGCTTATGTCCGGCGCGTCCGGCAGGGAAACCTCTATCTGCTATCATCCGTCTTATTTACAGCCTGCCCTTTTCAACATTTTCGTATAAGTCTTTGCCCTGCCTTTTGGCACCCTGATGCTTGCCTTTTTGTGGATATTACGAAATGCGTTCTTGCCGATTTTTTTCAAAACCGTGCTTTTAATGGTAATTTTCTTTAACGCTTTGCAATTTCGGAAAGCATTTTTGCCAATGGATTTTACAGATTTGGGAATTGTCACCGACTTTAATTTTTTGCAGTTTTCAAAAGCACTATCCCCTATCTCCGATATATTTTTACCGATGGTAACACTGGTTAATTTTGGGTTATTGTAAAATGCGTACTCCGAAATGCTGGTTACTTTATAAGTGATGCCGTCCACCCGCACTACGCTTGGAATGGTAACTTTCTTTTCCTTTTCGTTTGACGGTTCCAGATATCTTACTGTTGGATTCTTTGTGGAATCGGATGTAACCTCAACCTCACATTTATTTGCCGTGTCTGTCAGGATTGTCCCCTTCTTTTTGGGTAACGGCAAATCCTCTTCTTTCCAATCATTGTCAGCGTTCTTATCGCTCCACCCCTTCGAATCATTATCAGCGCTCTTATCATTCCCTCCTTCCGGTTCTTCATCGGTATCTGCCTGTTCAGGCGGCACTTCCGTTGTAGTGCCTGTTGCGGTATTCATATCCGTCTCTGTCTGCATTTCTGTCTCTGTTGCAGGAATTTCCGGCTGTTCCGCTGCCGTCTCTGTCGTCGGTGTTTCCGGCTGCTTTGTTGTCGGTGTTTCCGGCCACTTTGTCTCCACTTCCGTTGTCGGCGTTTCTGGCTGTTCTGCTGCCGCCTCTGTTGCCGGTGTTTCCGGCTGCTTTGTCTCGGCTTCCGTTGCCGAAGTTTCCGGCCGCTTCGTCTCCGCTTCCGTTGTTGTCGTTTCCGGCTGCTTTATCTCCACTTCCGTTGTCGGTGCTTCTGGCTGTTCCGTTGCCGCCTCTGTTGCCGGTGTTTCCGGCCGCTTTGTCTCGGCTTCGGTTGTTGGCTGCTCTTTTTCTTTTACCGTAATCTGTACGGATGCGCTAATATTTTTGTTATAGGTGCTGGTACATTTTATCGTTGCTTTACCTGTTGCTTTCGCTGTCACCATTCCATTACGATCCACTGCAGCAACGGATGTATTGGAGCTTTCCCATATCACCATATTGCTTTTTGTATTACTCGGAGAAAAACTGCACTTCAATGTCTGCTTTGCTCCTAAATCCATATTGGTTTGATACCCGGACGAAAAGGCAATGCCTGACAAATTACTGTGAGATACCTTATAAATGGAAAAGCGCTGGGCCACACTCTCATTTGCCTCATAAAGCTCAATATTCGTATTGTCCGCCGTTCCTGCTCCCGTAACATCCATGGCAAGATTGCCTGCATATTGCGGCACAAGCTTATAGGAATTACCGGAGGCACATATATACCATTTCTGATTATTTCCTCCGTTTGCTGCAAACGGCATAACATTGGTTCCGTTGACCGCATATCCATGATCTGCATCAATCACTGTTCCATCATATAAGGACCAAATGACATAAGAGCCATCATTTTGTTTTTTAAACAGCCAGTAATAATCTGCTGTCGTTTCCTCGTCCCAAAGTACAATATTGCTTCCTGTATTTTTAATGGGTTTCCAGATATCGGAACGGTATATGACCGCACAAAATTCATTTCCCAAATCCAAAGGCTTTATTGCTGCCTGTGCAGCTTTACTTCTCCATAGCGACAGCATTTTTGCCGTGGTCTGACTCCCCACAATTCCGTCTGCAGTCAAACCGTTTTGCTGCTGAAACGTTTTCACTGCATTCGTTGTTCCACTTCCATAAATTCCGTCCACTGCAAGTCCTGCCCCACGGACATCATTCAAAAATTTCTGAACCCATTTTACCAAATCGCCTCTGCTTCCGTTCTTTAAATTGCCGGAAGGAACCGGATACGGGGAACCCGGATTGGTGGTATCCGTGCCGGTACTGGCCAAAGCGGAAGAGCTGCCATTATACTGAATGGTTCCAAAACCGGTAACATATGTACTGGTCATACAGTTATAATAATTCCTCTTAACCTGATCACCAGAGTTCCCCTCAATGACACTGATACTATATCCGGAAACACTCTCTACAATTCCACAGTGGGAAACATTTCCGAATACAACGTAGTCTCCCGGCCTCGGAACATAACTTCCTCTTGCATGATACTGCCCTCTCTGCACAAACCAGTCACGGGTTACCGTTGTCCGTGAAGGATAATTTGCATAGGACACACCGGCATTTTTCATACACCACCATATAAAGGTTGCACACCATGCCTGTCCATTGGTGACACCTACATCCCGGGCGTACTTATTATAATTTGCAGATCCGCTGTTTGCCGTAAAATTATCCAGATTATAATTGGATGCCTTTTCATGATAACCAACCTGCGATGCTGCAAGCGCTACCACTTCTGCAGCCGTTCCTCCTGCGGCATATACGGTTTGTACCTTCCCGTTTATTCCGGTGAACAGACCTATAATCAGCACCCCGACAAGCAAAAAACTTTGATATCTCCTACGTTTTCTTAACATAATCCTCTCTCCTTTCCTTCGCTTCAATCAACATTTTTCATACAAAAAAATCTGTGTATAATGCGTCGCTTTATAACTACATCATACACAGATTTTGACTCCAAAAAATGATTTGTAAAATTTATCAAGTTTATTGTCATTTTTGACAATCAAGCCTCTTTCACCATGCACTCCTTCCGATAAAAGCAGATTCCATACTTGCGGATATTCCGGTATCCCTCCTTATGCAGCACTGCCGCATAGTTCTGCTCCTCGATCTGTGCTAACGCCTCATCACAACCCGCTTCCATGCGGTCAAACTCCTTCACCGCCTTTAACTCCATAATCACCGCCTGTCCCC
>JAMPAW010000091.1 GCA_023666975.1 Clostridium sp. | reverse complement strand
TCCAATCCGATTTGTGGATGCTCCTGTAAAAACAGGGTATCACTGCCTCAATAAAGAAATCCTCATCCGGATAACACTTTACCATCTGGTATAAATAATTGCTTTTGGTTCCCTCACATTGTGTATCATAAGTAATCTTATGCGTACATCCCCATAAGACAATATCACGGTACTTCCCGGTATTGCCACAGGTTTTCAATTCCTGAATACATCTGCCAAGCCCACACTGCATGGCACGTTTAAATTCCTTTTTTGTCATTCATTTCTCCCGCTGCATTTTCTCCGTCTAAGCAGAAAACTTCACCAGACAGTCCTTTCCCATAAAGGCAATCCCGAATTTATGCACCATTTCATATCCGTCATCCTGAATCTCCTTGATATAGTCCTTCTCCTCAATCTGGCGGATCGCCTCCTCCGCCTTGTCCTCCAGTTCCCGAATACTTCCGGCAATCTTAAATTCCACTACATAGGCTGCCTTTCTCCGTGACACCGGCTTGATAAATAAATCACTTCTGCCACGTCCGCCCTCTCGGTTGGATTTCACCGTATACCCTTTCATTCCCGATAAAATGCCTGCCAGAAAGCCGTGGTAAAAACTTTCATAGGCATCATTAAAGCTGATCGTTTCCATCAAAAGCTCCCCGATCTGCTCTTCCAGTTTCTCCGCATCATGGCTGACGACTGCCTGAAACAGCTCCGTCCGGTCTTTGGCATGCACCTTTTCATCGAACCAGGATAACACTTTTGTCCGAAAAATATATTTTACCTCTGCGTTGGGAATCGTCAGCTCCACATACTGCTGGCTCGTCTTTTCATCCATCCACAGCTTCCCCTTTTTCAGATATCCGGTGAAAAACAGAAAATTCCACAAATTGTCCATTGTCTTATAAATCTCGTCATAGGTGATATCCTCATGGATTGGCTTGGTAATGGTGCCGCCTTCAATCAGGGCTTCGATCTCCTTTTTTGTGTCCTCATCTGCCATTTCAACCAAACTCCGCACAATGCTGTTGGAACTGGTATTCGCCCAATAGGAGGAGGGCAGGCAGTTGACATTTTCGATGAGGTCGTCCATAAACTGAATGACACTCCACGGATTATATACATTGGCATTTCCAAAAATGTAGCCATTATACCATTGCCGAAATGTGTCATATTTTTGGGGAATGTGGTAATCTTCACAAATTTGCTTTACCTCGTCACATGTAAAGCCAAAATACTCATCATATTTCTCATTGAGTATGGAAATGATTTTCAGATTATTCATCCCCGTAAAAATACTTTCTTTGCTGATGCGCAGACACCCTGTAATCACGGCAAATTCCAGACTGCTGTTTGTCTTCAATGCCGACTCAAACAGGGAACGGATAAATCCGATCATCTCCTCATAGAATCCTTCCATAAATGCATTTTCCAGCGGCACATCATACTCATCAATTAAGATAATCGTCTTCTTGCCGTGCACCGCCTCCAGACATTTTGATAAAAACTCCAGCGCTTTGGCATAGTCTATCTCCTCGGCGGTTCCATCCATCAGCGCTTCAAATTTTTCCTTCTGCGCCTTTGCCAATGCCTCTTCCTGCAAAACATACATATGCCGTTCATATTCCTTCTGTATCTCATCAATCAGGCTCGCATAAGCCATGCGGTAATTCGGCTGTTTTCCGGATTTTAACGACAAACTGATCACGGGATACTGCCCCATGCCGGAAAGATACGCCTCCCCTGCCTGCATAATCTTCTTCCCTTCAAAGAGATAGCGGTGATCTTTCTTCTCCCCCCTGCGGTCCCTGGCATCCTCAAAAAAATACTGCAAAATACTGAGGCTCAACGTCTTTCCAAAACGCCTTGGACGGGTGAAGAGATTAACATCTCCTTTTTTATCCAGCAATTCCTTTATAAATAATGTCTTGTCAATAAAATAATACCCGCGGGTAATCAATTTTTCATAATCATCAACGCCTACCGGCAGCGGTTTATACTCCATACCACAGCACCTCCCGTTTTCCGTTCTTTTCTACCCAGTATAACACAAAACCAACTATTTAGCGATTCCTTTTCCGCTATTTTCAAACATAACCACAAATTGGCATCCGCAAAATCAGAAATCTTTTTCTTTACGTTTTTTGCCTGTCATGATAAAATATTACTAGCCGAGCAGAGCGAGGTTGATAACCTGCGCGAGCATCAGCGAGCTTCATTATGGTAAAATAATTTACATCAAACAATTGCGAAATCCGCAAAAGCATTTCGCAATCACCTAACGAACGACATAAGGGGAGGGAACACGATGGCATTTGTCAGTGAAGAAATCACAGAGAACAAGGATAAAGAATTCTTTCGTTCTATCGCTTTCACAAGCATGACGGGAGATGCGTTAAATCCCGGCTGGTGGACGATCGACCGGGATCGGAACATGGTCTTATATGAGCGGGGTGGAGGCTCTTTTGACGTGCCAATCGGTTACGGGTTATATATTGACGGCAATACGGTACAAATCGAGGTTACAGAAGCCACCGAAGGCGACCGGCATGACGGTGATTTAAAGGTTCATTATTTTATCAACAAAATCGAGATCCCGAAGGTTTTAATTCCACAAAATGGTGAGACGGACACCATTGTTGATATGATAAAGGAAGCTTTTCTGGCGATGGGCGTTCCATACGTTGACCGTTCACAGATCTTAGAGGTCAGCGTAAAGGTAACGGCACAGCCAGACATTATAAAATAGGTTTATTGTAAAATTATCACAAGCGAGGTAATTCATTATGATTTTATGCATTGCAACAGCTCCATGCAAAGTCTTCTAGGGCAGGATTGCATGGAGTAGAGAAAAACTGCTCTAGGACTTTGCGAATTTTCATCACCAAGTCAACAAACATCCCCTGACAAGCAGCGGGGATAAATGACAATCCATTTTGCAGGACAAAATTGGTTACAAAAAGAAGGAGCAAAGTCTATGAAAAATTATATAAAAACAATACAGGAAACAAAAACATTTTTACTACTTTGGATTACCCAGTCCTTTTCCGGCCTCGGCAGTGCCATGACAAGTTATGCGCTGGTTATCTGGTCTTATACCCAGAAAGGTTCTGCGCTGACGACCGCACTTTTAATGGTGAGTTCCTATGCGCCTTATGTGCTGCTCAGCATCTTTGCCGGTGCATTGAGCGATAAATGGAACAAAAAAAGGACTATGCTGGTATGCGATTCGATCGCTGCGCTGACAACAATTGTTATGCTCTTCCTTTTACAGAGCGGCAATTTACAGATATGGCATATTTATGTCATTAATGCGGTAAACGGACTGATGAATACCGTGCAGCAGCCTGCATCTGAGGTGGCGACCACAAGGGTTCTGCCAAAGAAATACTACCAGAGAGTAGGGGGACTGCGCTATTTTGCGAACTCCCTCAATTCTATCATGACACCGATTATCGCTACGGCTGTTTTGGGAATCGCAGGCATGGGAGCCGTGATTGCTTTTGACCTGTTTACATTCTGCATTGCCTTTTGCACACTGGCATTCGGTATTCGGATTCCGGAAAATGAAGAAAGTACAGATGCAGCAGAAAAACTTTTGGTTTCCGTAAAGAAAGGGATCACCTATTTAAAACAGGAACAGGGAATTTTTAATCTGATTCTGTTTCTAGCGGCAATCAATTTGGTGGCATCCATTTATGATGCAGCATTTCCGGCAATGATGCTTTCCAGAAACGGCGGAAGCGAACAGGCACTGGGCTTGGTCAATGCCGTAATCGGCATTACCACGTTTGCAGGAAGTATACTGGCATCGTTTATGAAAACACCCAAAAGCCGGGTTCGCGTAATCTGCAACTGTCTGCTGTTTTCCATGAGTACGGAAAATTTCCTGCTGGCATTTGGCCAAACACCACTCGTCTGGTGTATCGGCGGATTTCTCGGCTGGATTTCGATACCGCTTATGAATACCAACCTCGATGCGATTCTGCGCTTACGTGTACCGGAACAAATGCAGGGGCGGGTATACTCCGTCAGAAATTCATTGCAGTTTTTTACGATACCAATCGGGTATTTTCTGGGTGGATTTTTAGTAGACCGGGTATTTGAACCAATCATGGCCGCACAATCCGGAAATAGCATTCTCGTGCAGATGTTTGGAAACGGCAAAGGCTCCGGAGCAGCATTTCTGTTCTTTTTTATCGCCTTTGCAGGAATTGCAATATGCCTGTATTTCCGGCATAATAAACAGATTTGGCAGTTGGAAGAGTAAATATACAAGCACTAGCCAGAAATGACAGTGACAACTAGAACACAGAAAAACCCAGAGTTACGACCTCTGGGTTTTTCATTATGTCTGCCTTGACACTTATATCATTCTTGGCTACTGCCATTATAACATATGATATTTTTATTGCAATAGTCTTTTACAACAACGGCGCCAGCGCCTTCGTAATATAGCCCAGCATCTTCATTCCCCATTTTCTCTTTGACACGGTTTCCAGTGTTACCTCCCGGCATTTTGTAAGGGTGTCCTGAAAATCCTTTTCAATATCCGAAATACATTCCGTATGGCACATATAGGTTGCACATTCAAAATGATGATAAAGGCTTCGGTAATCCAGATTAATTGTGCCGACTACCGCCTTGATGTCATCACTGACAAATACTTTGGCATGGACAAAACCGGGGGTATATTCATAGATTTTTACCCCGGACTTTAACAAGACCGCATAGTGGGTTTTTGCCAGTGCATACGGAATCTTTTTGTCGGGAATCCCCGGCAGGATAATCCGCACATCCATGCCCCGTTCCGCAGCAAACTGAAGTGCCGCCTGCATTTCGCTATCCAAAATCAGATATGGCGTCATGATATGCACATATTTCTGCGACTGGTTGAGAATATCCATATATACACGCTCCCCGACTTTGTCCTTATCAAGCGGATAATCCCCAAACGGAAGCACATATCCCATAGCGTTTCGTTTCGGCTCTACCGGAACGTGAATATATTTGTCAAATTCCACGGTTTTCTCATCCAGATTCCACATCTGTAAAAACATCAGCGTAAAATTTGCCACTGCTTTTCCCTGAATCATCACGGCAGTGTCCTTCCAGTGTCCATATTTCTCCACCTGATTGATATACTCATCTGCCAGATTCCCCCCGCCGTTAAATGCGGTATGCCCGTCAATAACCAGAATCTTTCTATGGTCACGGTAATTATAGTGCGTAGACACAAAAGGCGACAGCGGCGCAAACATTTTGCACTGGATTCCAAGCTTCTTAAGCCGCTTCGGATAATCAAGCGGAAGCGTAGAAAATTCACAGGTGCCGTCATACAATACCCTTACTTCCACGCCTTCTGCTGCCTTTTTCGCCAGTATTTCCAGAACCTTTCCCCACATCAGCCCTTCTTCTATAATAAAATATTCCAGAAAAATAAAATGCTCTGCCTGCTCCAACTGTACCAGCAATTCCTGGAATTTATCCTCACCGAGCGGAAAATAGGTGACCTGCGTATTGTCATAGACCGGATAACAGCCTGTCCGGTTAATATAATGTGTCAGCGCTGCACTTTCCGGGCTGTCTTCCTGCAGCCTGCGCATGGTTTCCTCAGACTGCGGAATGCTTTCCTTTGTCTCGCCAATTAACTGCTGAAGCCGGGCCTTAATTGCCCGATGTCCAATCTCCGTCCTTGTATAGAGCAGAAACATTGCCCCAAATACCGGAAACAGCATAATCATCATCAGCCACGTCAGCTTTACATCTGATTCAAAATCGCAGTTAAACAAATACAGAATCATGATTACGGTAAATACGACTGTACTTCCCATAATGTGTGGAAGAAATTCACTAAACCGCCAAAACACACAAAGCAAAAAGAATACCTGTACCAGAAACAGCACGAGAATCAATCCCAGACGGCTGAACACCAGCCTGAGCAAACCTTTTTTCCCTTTTTTTAACAGGTACATTCCCGTACTTTCGTCATTCATGATGAATCTTCTCCTCTCTTACCGCATTACCGGCAACATGATGTCAGTCACCGATACTACATGACAAAATCAGTAAAAACCTTCCACGCCGCATTTGTCAAGACTTTTAAATTGTAACATTATCTTGCAGAATGGTCAAATGATAGCCTTTTGAACCTTGCTGAAAACAATTATGTCACTGCATAAATGCACATACAAAAGGACTGCTACACGAATCAATTCAGTGCAGCAGTCCCTTATCGGTTACTGTCCGTATCAAATTACTTATTCAGGTAAGCGTATTCTCTGTCAGCTTATTTTGCCTTTACGCTCTTCGGCTTAGATGCCTTACTGTCAACATCTGCATTAGCCTCGTTCGCAGTAACGGCAACAACCTTATAGTAATAAGTCTTGCCAGATTTCAATCCGGTATCCTTGTAGCTCGTCTTAGTTGTTGTTCCCACACAGATATATTTACCCTTCTTCTTTTCAGCACGGTAAATCTTATATGCTGTTGCACCGGATACTTTCTTTTTCAGCTTAATCGTAGCTGACTTCTTACCCGCCTTAACGGATTTAATCGTAGGCGCTGACGGTGCCTTTACACTTGTATAGCAAGCCTCACCAATCTTAGCACAACCATTGGTGAATAAATATGTATCCTTCCACAATGGCTTTGTTCCCACTACACCTGCGCTCGTTGTACCCGGAACAGCACCGCAAATCTGAGATTCATAATTGAAGTCCTCTAATGCATCTTCAGGAGTATTCCAATCATACTGATAATCTGCCACTGTCTTTTGCGTCGCCTGATATGCCACTACTACATACTGATAAGACACTCCCGCCTGTGGTCCCCTGTGATAGTCTACATTCGCTTTAGCCTCTACCGGTCTTACACCATATATATCATACTTGTCGGTTGCAGAATTATACATGCGATCTACATAACTCGAATATATAGGACCGGAATAATCAACCATGGAGGTTGTGGTAAACTGACTCTGTGCATACTGATAATTCTGATAATAATATGTTTTTGTTGCATCCAGTTTACTGGTAAACAAAGGTTTTGCCACGGTTCCTGTTGTATCGTTATCCCATGCATCAATTGCTGCATTATAGGCGGCAACATCTACGGCTACCGGTGCCTGCGCACCTACATATTCGGTAATCGGAGAACCATATGATTCTAAATTTAACATCACTGTACCGTCATTCTTATCCTTGACAACTGAACCTGCCGGCACCCGATATACTTGATAATAGGAAGCGTTGGCTACCGGTGTCCATGAAACCTGAATGCCATTAGCTACCGGCTTTGCCGTAACCGATTCCACAACACCCAGGCTAGCATCTACACTTAATGAATAGTCGTAGCTTACCGTTTTACCGCCATCCTTATAGGCATAGATGCGGTATTCTGTATTAGTTCTATAGTTTGTCTTTGTTCCGTTTGCGTATGTCTCCGGCAACACTTCTGCTTTAAAGGTATACTTTGTAGCATTGGCACCAAGTTTGGTAACCTGAACCCAGCCTGATTTATCGTCATCGTAATATGTACTAGCCGGGTCTATCTGATATACTTTCTTCTCGACAATGTAGCCCTGTGCGCCATATACCTTTTGCCACTCCAATGTCCTGTCACCGTTAGCAGCCGTATATATTGCTGTAGGAGCTACGCTTCCAAAGCCAAGGTTTACTGATACCGCACTCTCTATGCACTGCGTCTTATCTCCCTTAACCTTCTTATCGGCTGATAATACCGCCCGCACAATATAGGAATAGCTCATATTGGCAGAAGTCTTCTTATCGACATAGGCCTTCTTATTTTTCTTTAACGTCTTAATCAGTTCCCAGCTGCTATAAGAATCCCAGTCACCCTTAGAAGTAACCGTACTTTTTGAACTATTAGCCTGACGGTACACCTCATATTTTGCTGCGCCCGGAACTTTTGTCCATGACAGTTTAACATTCTTCTTTTTCTCAACCTTTGCCTTCAGGTTCAGCGCACTTCCCTTGGTGGTGCAGTCTACCATCGTATACTTACTATAAGATACCTTACCGGTCTTCTCATTCTTAGAATAAGCGCGCACCTTGTAGGAGTACTTTGTCTTTGACAACAGATTCTTGTCGGTAAAAGTTTTCGCTGTTACCGTTGCAATCTTCTGATACTTCTTTCCAACCATACGGTACACTTCATAACCGGTTGCATTGGTTGTATCCCTAGCGTCAAAGTCTAACTGCACAGATGTGGATTTCACTGCTGTAGTTACCTCAGGCTCTGCTAAATCCGCTGTCAGCGTAAATGTCTCTGCCGGGGTGATATAGTCTGCCCTGTAAACGTAAGAAGTCGCCAAAGTAGTATTATAAGAGTAGTCGTAATCTTCATCATATACCGATTTCGTTGCCACTATACGGTAATAGTCAGTATACCAGTCATAACTACGAACACTCGCATCCGGATATGCTGCACGCAAAGCATTCATAGCCGCATCTTTTGCTGCCTCATATGCTGCCCCGTCAAAATAGTATAACTGCAGAGTATAAGTTCCGGGTCCGTCACTAGGATAGACATTTCCTTCATTTTCTCCGGAACCGATGAGGGTATAATCACTCCAAAAATAAGTCTGCTCTGTCTCGTTACCATTAGCATCGTAACGATCATACGTCCTCAAATTATAAGGGTTACTGCCCTCATCACTTCGATACAAATCATATTTTAGACTTCCTTTTTCCGGCACTACCGCACTGGTCTGGAAAGTCCAATACACATTATGCTGTCCGTTGGCAGTTGTACTTAAAAGTGTAGTGGCAAACGGTGCACCCAACTGTGTCACCTCTTGCTGCGACATCTGCATATCCACTTTTGCTGCCGATGCCGGAACGGCCAGTGTTACGGCAAGTCCCATGGCAACCAAGGCGGTTGAGATGCCTTTTGTCCATTTGAATCTCTTCATCACAAAATCCTCCTATGAATATTTTATCGGGCCAAAAGCCCTGACCACTATTATATAGGTTAATTGGAAAATGTCAACATTTTTACCCCCCCCCACATTTTTCTAACCAATCACGCAATTGCGAGGCTCGGAAAAGTGAATTTGCATACTCTTTAACAGGCAAAATGTCAATATTTTCTATGCAAAATTGAATTTGGAGTTTAAGTTTATATTTGAATATTTCTATTTCTCCCTTTTTTCAATCAGTCTTTATATGCTTTCACCTTTGGCTTCAGAACCTTTACCGTAGTTGTTCTACTCTCCTTCCTTTACATTGTAACGTCTTTGTCGTTACTTATCAAGCTTTTCTACTATCAACACAAAACAAATCCAGACTGATATTTTGTTATATACTATTCCATTTTGATGAAAAATCCCTCATATATTCCTACCGGCACATCTTCACCGAAATCATACTGTTCTACGGAATCACTTTCAAATCCATAAATGGTTACCATTTGTTTATCCGGATCAACAATCCAATATTCACGAACACCAGCAGTCCTATATTTAAACAATTTGGTCATATAATCCCGTGGCTTACTGCTTGGTGATACAATTTCGATTACCCAATCCGGAGCGCCATGGCAACCCTTGTCATCTAATTTGGAAGTATCACAAATCACAGAAATATCCGGCTCTACATAATTCGTATCGTCTTCATTCAGAAACACGGCGAACGGTGCCGCCAAAACCTGGCATTCTCCATTGTTTTCTTTAATATAGTTGTATATTTCATTATGCAAATAGCTGGACATTTTCTGATGCTTCCAGCTTGGCGGAGCCATATAATAAATCCGTCCGTCAATCAGTTCCGCGCGTTCCCCGTCTGGCAAAGCATAAATATCTTCTATTGTGTAAATTCTTTCTTGATTTGGCGTATCCATTCTGTAACACCTCCAATTCTGCTTTTATATTGTTTATCCAATCAACACTTTTTTGCCCTCAAAGGCAAAGCCATACTTACGAATCTTCTCCTTTGCAATCCCTTTCGCTGTCAAAGCCGCTTCGTACTGCTTTTCGTCGATCTGGCTAAGGGCTGCCTGCACCGTCTCCTTGAGGGTACTCTCTTCGTCCGGCTCATGCACCTTGAACTCCAGAATCATGGCATCCTTTTCCCTGTCCTTTGGCTCTAACATTACATCATACCGCCCGAAACCGCTCTCTCGGTTCGATGTTATCACATAGTCCGTTCCAAGGTCGGCAATCAGTCCCAGCACAAAGCCGTGGTAAAACCGCTCCGGTTCTGCGCCTGATGGATTCTTTCCGGTATCAAAATAGCTGAACGTGTACAGTGCCACCCGATTCATATAGGCATTCATTTCCTTTATGTTTCCGGCAAGCAGTGCCTGCTGGAAATCACTGTAATCTGCCCCCGCTTTGGCAAACCAGCCTCTTACCATGCTATAGAACATTCTCTTCACCTCATAATTGGTAACTGTAAGCTCATACAGCGGCTCTTCATCAAGCTCCAAGAACTCTATCTGTTCGTAGCGCAGCACCTTCAGATATCCGCTGGCAAGCAGCAGGCTCCAGATTGCTGACTCATTCGCATTTAACTGATTATAGACAATCTGCTCATCAATCGGACACTGTATGCTCTCACCCTTTAACAGTTTTTCAAAGCTCAGTTTAAGCCTCCGGTCTCCCTCCCGTATCAGCTTTCCCACAAGGCTGTTGGAGCTGGTATTTGCCCAGTAAGTGCCAATCTTCCCCTTATCCAGATAATTCAGGATAGACCACGGATTATAGATATCCGTATAATGTCCAAAGGTAAATCCGTCATACCAACGCTTGACACACTCCTTCTCTTTGGACAGTCCACATTCATCCAGTCCGGCAAAGACCTCCTCTTCCGTAAAGCCAAAGGCGGTTGCATATTTATCGGAAGAAGTTGTTACTACTTCCAGATTATTCAAATCTGAGAAAATGGACTCCTTGCTCACCCGTGTAATTCCGGTCATCACGGCCCGTTCCAGATACGGGTTTGTCTTAAAGGTCGAGTTAAACATACTGCGGATAAATGCCACGATTTCATCCCAGAAGCCGTTGACATAGGCCTCCTGCATTGGCGTATCATATTCATCTAACAGGATAATGACTTTCCTGCCATAGTACCGGCTTAAAAAATCAGACAACTGGTGCAGCGCCAATGGAGCATCATTTTCACTCATCTCCGATGCCAGCTTTTCAAAAACATCTTTTTCTGCAGCGGAAAGCAGGTCGCTCTCCCGCAAAAATCCATATTGCTCATAAAGTGCCATTAAAATCTGCCGTATCCGATAGACCGTGTCCTCATAGCTTCTCTCCTTCACATTGGCAAACGTCAGGCTAATCACCGGATACGTTCCCTGCAGCTTCCGGTATTTCTCACGCTTCCAGATTGAAAGCCCCTCAAACAGTCCCCCGCAGTCCGCATGCCGATTGGAGAAAAAATACTCTAACATGCTCATGTTAAGGGTTTTCCCAAACCGGCGAGGGCGGGCAATCAGCGTGACACTGTCCATACTCTCCCACCATTCCCGGATAAAATCCGTCTTATCCACATAAAAGCAGTTATTCTGCACCATATATTGAAAATCCTGTATTCCGATTCCAACAGTTCTTCCCATAGCACCCTCCTTAACATACCACTATGAGCAAGTATGCCCCTCTTTTGACAACAATACTGCTGTCGATTCCTTACATTCATTATAGAAAACACCTGTATTTATCTTGGAGTATAGCATAATTCAAGGGGAATGAAAACCTTTTCCTTTCAAAATGGGATATCCGCATCACTCCCCAAAGTCTATATCATCATCTTCTTCAGGGTAATACCCTCTATGTAAAAACCGCATTCCTTTCATGCCATATTTTGACCATTCATACTCTGCTTTATCCATTCATACCTTATTTCGTCCATTCATACCCCTCCTAATCCACTCATACCCTATTTCATCCATTCATACCGTTTTTTTTCCATTGATTCCTTTTTTTCCATAAAACATATTACAATGCCCTGCCCACATCCGGTTTGTTCATATAAAAAAACCGGCGGTTGCACAACCGCCGGTAAAATCAAAACCGATTCCCTATCGGACACCAACATCCCATTCCTTTTGCTACTGCCACTTGTCCGCCATCGTATAAAATTCATAGTACATTCCCTGCTTCTCCATGAGTTCCTCATGGCTACCCTCTTCCACAATTCCCGCCTCGGTAAGTACTAAAATCCGGTCAGAATTGCGGATACTGGATAACCGGTGGGCAATCGTCAATGTTGTTCTTCCCTGCGACAGTTCCGCCAGCGATTTTGCCACTTCAAATTCACTCTCATTATCCAGCGCCGAGGTCGCCTCGTCCAAAATCAGGATCGGCGGATTTTTCAGGAATACCCTGGCAATGCTGATACGCTGCTTTTGCCCGCCCGACAGCTTCACCCCGCGCTCTCCGATATAGGTATCGTATCCGTCCTTCAGCGCACGGATAAACTCGTCTGCCCCCGCCAGCTTCGCCGCCTTTACCACTTCCTCTTTTGCGGCATCCGGCTTTCCATAGACGATATTGTCATATACCGTCCCCGAAAACAAATAGACATCCTGCTGGACAATCCCAATCTGCTGCCGCAGGCTTTTTAGCGTAAATTCTTTTATATTCCTCCCGTCCAGACGGATACAGCCCGCATCAATGTCGTAAAACCTTGGAATCAGATTACAGAGTGTCGTCTTGCCGCCGCCTGACGGGCCGACAATCGCCACCCGTTCCCCCGCCTGAATCGAAAGGTTCAGATTCGCAAACACTTCGTTGTGGTCGTCTGGATACTCAAAACTCACATTCTCAAACACAATGTTTCCGTCCACTTTTTCTAACGGTACCGCACCCTCCTCGTCAAAAATGTCAATATCGGCATCCATGATCTGCAAAAAACGCTCAATGCCGGTCATGCCCCGCTGGAACTGCTCCGCAAACTCAATGATCCTTCGGATGGTCGCAATCAATGTGGTGACATAGAGCATATATGCCACCAAATCTCCCGGTAGAATCAGGCCTTTCACCATGAAAATGCCGCCGCCGATGACAACGGAAAGGTACATGATACCGTCAAAAATACGGGTTGTCGTCTGAAACGCCGCCATATATTTATAACTCTCTTTTTTGATTTCAAAGAACTGCTGGTTATCCCTGGCGAATTTTTGATTCTCCATCTCTTCATTGGTAAATGCC
>JAMPAW010000090.1 GCA_023666975.1 Clostridium sp. | reverse complement strand
AGAAACGAGCAACCCTTTCGAATCATAAGATTTTACTTGGCAAAAAACCCATTTCCTTTTCTACAGTATAGGGTATGCGGCGTTAGGTGTCAAGCATAATTTTTTGTTAGAAAAGGAATAATCAGGAGGGATACCATGAAAAAATGGCTGTCCCTCTTTTGTTTTTGTAATGAATGATAGATAGGAATGAGGGGAATTAACGAAATGTTGTACTGGTAAAATGAGACGGCAAAAAAACAGCTAATATCGAATAAAAAGTAAAAAACTTTAGAGTGTTTACGAAATTTTTTGGGAAAATATCTGCCTTTTGTTCCCGGAAAGCAGGCGATTCGTTCCATATGCCCGAAAATCAGACTTTTTTTGCCGATATAAAAAGTGTAACGGAGGCGAGGTGATTGATTTGAACATCGCAGTAGCAGATGATGAGAAAGTGATAAGGGAGCAGATTGGCAGTCTGATAAAAAAGCAGATGCCGGACTGCTGTCTGGAATCCTATGCTGCGGGAGAAGAGCTGCTTGCAGCAGGAAAGCGGTTTGACATTGTTTTCCTTGACATACAGATGGATGGCATGGACGGCATTGAAGCAGCAAGGAAACTGCGGGCAGGACAGGACGGGATTGTTTTAATCTTTGTCACAGGCAACAGGGAGTATGTGTTTGATGCCCTTGACCTGTATGCGTTCCAGTATCTTCTAAAGTCTCTGGACGAAGACAGATTTCGGGAAGTGCTGAGCCGGGCAGCAGGGGAGGTGGCAAAAAAGAAGGAAAAGAAAGGGCTTTTTATTAAAAAGAGAAACTTGACACTTGACCAGTCTGACATTTTGTATATTGAGAGCAGGGCAAAAAAAGTGGAAATCCACACGGCACGCTCAAAGGATGCCATAGAAATCTATGCGGCAATGGAAGAACTGGAGGGGCAGCTTGGGGAAGATTTCTACCGCTGCCACCGGGCGTATCTTGTGAATATGGAGCATATCACAGAATATGACAATGACAGTATCACGGTTACAAACGGCGATAAAATCTATCTGACAAAAAAGAAGTACGGGGATTTTGTAAAGGCGTATATGTGGTACTTGCAGAATGGAGGGATACCCGGTGTATGACACGGCAGAACTGTTAAATAAAATGGTGGAACTGTTCTATATTATGCTGATATTGTTTCAGGGATACTGCCTGCAAAATTTTCTGGGGAGCTTCCTGGAAATCAGGCAGAGGCACTCTGCGGGTATGCCAATGCGCCATTCGGCAGCCATAGGGAAAAGCAGATGGAATACGCTGGGCATAATGGTCTTGTATACGGCAGGGATTTACGGGCTGTCGAATCTATTTCAGCAGGACTGGGAAAATGGATATAACGGTTACCGGGAGGCGGTATGGAAACTGATATTGTCGCTCGGTATCCTGACGGTGATTGCCCTTTGTTTTTATAAGGCATTTCGGCTGATTACGGTTTTCCTTATCGTAGCATTTCAGGCAATAACCGATATCAGTAAATATGTCGCTGTAATCCTGTTTGGCAAAATGGGCGATGGCGTGATCGGCATATGGAACTGGTTTGTAGAAAGGGGCTTTTTTACATCAAACAAGGCGCTTATGGTGACGTTAAGCGGAAGCATACTGGCAGTACAAGTCATCCAATATCTGATAGTTGCCCTGCTGTTATATTTCTCCCTGAGGAAGATTGCGCGGGATTTTCAGGAAAAGGACTATGAAATCCACAGAACCGAGCTGTTGTTTCTCCTTATCCCGTCAACAGTTGGACTGCTTATCTGTGTGCTGCTGCGGATTATCATGGTTACGCTGGAAGGCGATATGCCGGAAATGCTGTACAACAAATATCCCATACTGGTGGTTGTGCTTCCGGCAATCCTGCTGTTATCCCTGCTTTCGATTTTGTATGGGGTAAAGCTGTTTCAGGATATGGTTTACCGGAACAAGGCAAAGAGTGAGAAGGTCATTCTGAAAAATCAGGTAAGAAGCCTGCAGGAACATATGGAAGAAATGGAGCGTATCTACTCTGAGATACGGGGCATGAAACATGATATGAAAAATACCCTTGCCGTAATCGGACAGCTAGCCAAAGAAAGCAATGTTTCCAAAGAAAATGGCATTTCCTTTGGGGAGGGAGAATTGCAGGAATATCTGGCAGATTTGAACCAGACTTTTGACCGGCTGGATATGCGTTTCCGCACAGGGAATATGGTGGCAGATACGCTGCTGAACATGAAATACCATGAGGCGGTGCGTTTGATGCCGGACCTTAAAATGGATACGGATAACCTGCGGTTTCCACAGGACTTGAAAATCCACAGCTACGATATCGGTATTATTCTTGGCAATGCGGTTGACAATGCAGTCCGGGCGTGCGGGAAACTGAAAGAGAATGAGCCGGAGGCAGAGCTGTTTATCCGCTTCCAATCCTTGCAGAAGGGGAATCTGCTGATATTAAAGGTGGAGAACAGTTTTGACGGAAAACTGCTTAAAAAGCCGCAGGCAGAATTTCCCATAACGGATAAACCGGACAGGGAAAATCATGGGATGGGGCTTGCCAATATTAAAAATACGGTGGAGAAGTATCATGGAACATTGGATTATATGGTAAAGGGCAGGGTGTTCATTCTGTCCATGATGATGAAAAATGAAAGGGGAAATGAAGATGAACAGTGCAATTGAAATGGAAACCGGACTGTACATGGGAGAATCCTATCAGGAACGGATGAAAAAAATAACGGATAAAAATGCGGCGAATGCATTTCAGGCGGCATATGCCAGAAAGATGGCAGGCTCCACTGACTATATTTCAGCCATCAGTAAGGCATACAGCACCGGAAAGGCGGGCGCAGCGAATTTTGCAGATGCTTTTCCGCAATACAATGTCATAACCCATGTGGGAAATGCGGATGTTTCCTCGGCTCACTGGCAGAGAAATGACTTCCCATTCTGGCAGTATTTTCAGAAAAATACAAGCGCAGATGCCTTAAATGACTGGAAGCCGGTTGGCGCAAATCCACCGCAGACCCGTAGTGATTTGCAAAGAAATTACAGCAGTGTCGGTTCCGGGCAGATTGCAATCCTCATACCGGAAAAGCTGCAGCAGAAAATGGATGCCGATCCCGCCTATGCAAGACAGATTATGGCGAAGGTGCAGGAATGGAAAGAGGATTATGACCGCTGGGATAATATGGCGGCAGCATCCTACGGCATGAATGTGGCAGAGCACCAGGCAGTAAAAAGCTATGTGTTTGATTTGGATGAAGATGGGAATGTGCGAAATTGTACCGTAACTGCTCCCGGAAGAATCACCGGTCCCAGCAAGGAGGAACAGGAACAGTTAGAGGCAGAGCAGGCACGAAAGCGGAGAAGACGTGTTAAATATATCCAGATATTGGAGGAAAGCGCCGAGCGGAGGAAAGTTCAGGAGCAGGAGAACTTACGCCTTTATCAGAGCGAGCTTGCGAGCCGCAATATATTGCAGGAGCAATGGAGGAGATTTTTGTAAATGGTTGTGGAGTGATAAGGAACTTTGTTTCCAGGAAACAGTAAAAGATGTCTGGACTTATGATAAGAGGGCATAGGCGGTTCTGACTGACAGAGGAACCGTACATAAAAATATTGACGAGGAGAAAATTTAATATGAGCATTTATGGAGTAAATGGAGCGTTGGCAGGTGCATACCAGTATGCAGCATCTAAGGATGTCAATAAAACAGATACAAAAGGAACGGATTTTATAGATCAGTTGCAGAAAACAGGTACATCAAAGTTAGATACATACACAGAATATTTGAAACAGAGATATGGTGCGGACGTGTCCGTTCAGAATGTAGGGAAAGACCAAAATAGCATGGATCGTATTGGTGCAGGAACAGCAGGAACCGGAAATGTTGTGATTGCATCGAATATTTTGGAGCAGATGGCAACTGATCCGGAGAAAGCTGCTTATTATGAGGGAAAGATACAGAATTATTTTGATTCATTGCCGAGGTATCAGGCAGAACTTTCAATAATGGGGCATGAAATCCATTCTTCCGGTATCGTTATCCATCCGGATGGTACGGTTACACATTATATTAGTGGTGACCTAAAACCGGAAGTGAGGGCAAAGATAGAGGCAAAGATGAAAGCGGAAGATGAAGCAAAAGCAAAGCGGAAAAGACAGTATCAGGAACGCAGCCAGAAAGCGGCAGAAGAACAAAAACAGCAAATGGAGCTGCTATATAAAAAGCAGAGTGTAACGGATTTTCTTGCTTCCCATTCCGTAGATACTGGCAGAGTAATCTATGCAGCCACACCGGAACTGATGAGTTCTGCAATTATGGCTTATGGGCAAAACGTCATGTAGGTGGCGAAACAGAATATTTCTTGTGGAGGGAAAAATAATGGATATAGGTGCAATAAATCTATATACGGAATTAAATAGTTCATCATCTGTGATGCCTGAATGGCAGGAGGACAGATTTAAAAATTTGTTTGAGAAACTTACAGGTGGGGCGATGGCAGAGGAAATCCGGAGAAGATACAATGTGAAACTAGATGTGGGAAATTGTCAGGAATTGATTGACAATTGCGACATACATTGTACAAATTATGTTAGTATTACTCCCCAGACTTTAAAAAATATGGAAAAGAGTCCTGCCTTAAAAGATAAAGTTATGGATGCCATAGAAGAATTTTGCAGTCAGGAGGAACAAACAGGGATAAGAGCCTTGTCACCACCTGTAAAGAGTGCAGGAATGATAATTTACCCAGATGGAAGAACTCTTTACTGGCTTGAAGGATATCCAAATGAGTTGGAAAGTAACAAGAATAAAAAATCAATAACAGTAGAACAGACTATGCAACAGGTACTATATAGTTATAATGACAGGGATTATGCAATAACAGAAAAAGACCTGCAAAATATCTTGTCGGTTATGGGTACAGGTTATAAAAGACGGGATATCTTTTTGTAAAAGGAAAGAGCAGTCTGTAACAGGAATGGCAAAGGAGAGAATTTGTTATGGGTATGTTAGGAATAAATAGTGCATTTGTAGACACATATCAGTGCATCATATCTAAGGATGTCAATAAAACAGATATAAAGGGAACGAGTTTTATAGACCAGTTGCAGAAAACAGGAGAGGCAGCAGATACATCAAAGGTAGATGCTTATACAGAGTATTTGAAGTCAAAGTATGGTAAGGTGACTATCCAAAGTATTGGAAAAGATCAGGCGAGCCTTGACCGGGCAGGAAAAAGTATGAGTGGAAATGATGTTGTGATTGCACCCAATATTTTAGAGCAAATGGCAAATGATTCAGAAAAGGCAGCTTACTATGAGGGAAAAATAGACGATTTCTTTAATGCCATACCGATGTTAAAGGCGTCATTTGCGGCACAGGGACTTGATTACCAGCCGTGTGGAGTAGTTATTCATGAGGATGGAAGTGTTACATATATTAGTGGGTGTGCTGATTCGCCGGAACGTGTGGCAGAAGTCAATGCAATCAATAAAGCGAAAAGAGAAAAAGAGGCTGCACAGCGGAAAGCGAATATGGAGCGTAGCAGAGAGACTGCCGAGGAACAGAGACGGCAGATGGAGATTGCATATCGGCAAAAGAGCATGACGGAGTTTTTTACTAATCATGTAATAGATACAAGTGAGATTACATATACGGTTTCGCCTGAGATTATGGGGTCTGTTGTTGCTGCTTATGAAAAGAATATCATGGAAGCGGCAGGCGATTTATAGTAAAGAATTATTTGCCTGGACTTAGTATAAGGAGGCATAGGCGGTTCCGACTGACAGAGGAACCGCACATAAAAATACAAGGACATAATGGAGGATATATCAATGAGCGTGAATGGAATTGCTGCGTCTGCTTACCCATTGGCAGGCTATGAAACAAAGCGGACAGGAAATAATGGCAGGGAGAATTTTGCAGGACACATGGGAAATGTGAATAGTACGGGTAATACGGCAATGACCTTACATATATCAAACGAGGAGGACGGACAGTCGATTGGTGCAATGGCAGACCATGACAGTTCGGTTACCGTATATAGGACAAAAGATTTTGATCTGGCAAATCCGGTATATAAAGTGAAGATATGGGATAGCAAAGGGAATGTAACGGAAAGGATGGTTGATATTTCAAAAGTTGCTCCTGAGAGCTGTGACAAAATTGATATGTTTGCATATGCAAGCCATTTAACTGCTACCGGGGAATGTCCTGATGCACAGAGTGCCTTTATCGGAGCGAAGTCATATTATAACAGCACAAATGAAGGCAGCAGCTTATTTGATAAAAACAACTGGCTGGATATTGTAAAAGATATTATGCAGATGCAATATCATTCATCAAATTTGCAGGGGTATCTGCACTATAAGCAGTTTTGGGATTTTTTGAATAAATAGGCTGTGTGAATTTATTGTAGGAGAAAATAGATAGAAAAAGGTTTCTTATTTATACAAAAATATCAATTATCAAGGAGGGCGAAATGATGTCAATGGAGATTGCAAACAATTATGCTACAGGTTATGCAAATACAACGAAAAAGGCAGAAAGCACGAAAAATAGCAGAAATTCAAAGGAAAGCCAGGTTACAACAAGTACAGTAGAAATGAAAACATCAACACCCGGAGTAACCAGAACAGAGCAGATTAAGACAGGTTTTAGTGATGTAAACGAATATTCTAAATATTTGCAGGACAAATACAGCTATATGAATACGGGAAAAACTTCCATGCAGGGTGTGCCGACAACGGTATCTGTGTCAGGCGCATTTTTGAAGAAGTGCATGGACGATCCGGAAAAAGCCACATATTTGGAAGAAAATCTGGCGGCTATTCCAGACTGTGCAAAAATGGCGGTAAACGGTTCTTTTGGAACTTTGACAAGTCTGAGTTATCAAATAGATGCTAACGGAAATATAACCTGTATATCATCCGGCACTAATGATCCGGACGGGAAAATAGCCAGAGAAAATGCAAAGAGAAAGGCACAGGAGAAAAAAGCGGCAGAGGAAAAGGCGGCTAAAAGACGGGCAGAGAAAAAAGCAGAGGAAGAAAAAGCGGCTGAAAGGAGTGCAGAGAGGAAAGAACAGGCGGAACAACTGAAAGATGGCGGGGAGGCAGGAACATTTACCGTATCTGCTGCCGGTACGGATGCAAAAAGCGTTACGCAGGGCCTCATAACTGCTTCGTCTGGTATCTCCACATCTACAGGTGGAAGTTTTGATATAAAAGCGTAGATATTTACATATTGTTTGTTTCGCAGAGACACTTAAAAGGGTGGCTGTTTCTGCGGACTGTTCGGACTTATGGCAGGGGAGCAGGGGCGGTTCTGGATGACAGACGAACCGTCATTAAAAATATTGACAATGTCGGAGGAATAAAAAAATGAGTATCAGCGGAATAGGACAAAATTATTATAAGAACTATGTAACAGAAAACAAGAATGTGAACAGTACAGAAAAATTTGCGTTAGAAGAAACAGGCAGTACAAAGGAATTGTCGGAAGCGGAAGAAATGGCAATTTTCAAAAAGGAATTTTATGCTGAAATTGATAAGATACCAAGAAATAGAACTATAACGAATGTGGCAATTAATATATCAGAGGAAGCATTTAAGAATATGAAAGATGATCCAGAATACAGGGAAAAGATATTATCAGCACTTCAACGTGACTTAACTTCGTCTTTTGCACCGTTGGAAGCCTCTTTGTTGATTACGGTAGGAGCTACTGCTAAAGATTACAGAGGAGATTCATGGTCTGGTTTCAACAATAATTCGGAATTTAATGCCCGTTCACAAAACAGTTTTTATAAAAAGACAAGTGACAAGAAAGATAGTCAAAAAGAACTTTTGGAAGAATATCTTGAAAAACGGGCGCAGATAAAAAAACAGCAGCAGGAAATAGTGAATAAAAAGATTGCAAAGCAGGAACAGGAACGACAACGATTATTACAGTCATGGAACAATGAAAAGCTGTTGATGAAAGCGACTAATGCCTATGAAGCAAATGTTATGACGGAAACAGTTACAGATAGTGTTGCTTTGCTTAGTTGATAAAGGGCAGTATGCCCGGACTTATGATAAGAGGGCATAGGCGGTTCTGACTGACAGTGGAACCACACATAAAATTGCAAGGAAATAATGGAGGACGAAATGATGTCAATGGAGATTGCAAATAATTATAGCAACTATGCAGCAAATTATACGGATAGTACAAAAAAATCAGATAACAAGGCGGCAGAGGTTAAAACAAACACATCAGCAAACAGCAAAGATAAAGTACAGGAATATTATGAAAGATTATGTAAAAAGTTTTCAAATATTACGTTTAATACAGGTAGCAAAACTATGAGTGGAAATGAAAATAAAGTTGTATTAAATCTTTCCAGTCAATGTCTAGAGAAAATGGCAAATGATCCGGAATTTGCGAAAAAAGTAGAGCTTAATTTGAGTGGTATGGTTTCGGGACAGAATAATATGTTTGCACAAGCTAAGGCAGACAATGCTGTAATACATGGTGTCACGGCTGTAATGGATGCTAATGGGAATGTTTCTGTTACTTGTGGCGGTATGACAAGAACCAGTGGCACAAAACAAAGTTCAACTATACTGAGTACTGAAAAGAAACAAAAAGAAAGATTAGAGAGAAAGCGTGAGGAAAGAAAAATTTTAGAAGAAAAAGCAGCTAAAAAGCGGGCAGAGAGAAAAGCAGCTAATGAAGCAAGGATATATACAAATGAATATGCTGCTACAGGTATAGGTGAAATAGACATTACAAGTATTTCTTTTAGTACATCTGCACCGACAGGGGCAAGTTTTGATATAAAAGCGTAGATATTGTTTTTCACTTATTTTGCAGAGGCGTTTAAAATGTATCTTTGCGGATTGCTTGAATTTTATTACAAGGGAGCATAAGTGGTTCTAAATAACAGAAGAACTGTTATTAACAATATAAAATATTAAAAATTATCAAGGAGGATGAGATTATGGCAATTACAGGAATTAGTAACAATTACAGCAATGTGTATGAGGGTACATACGCATCACAGAAAAATGAGGAAGTAAAGAAAACAGAAACAAAGGATACGGCAACTGAACAGACAGGAAATGCGAAAAATGCAGGAGAGAAGGCAGTTTCAGATTATTACTCCTATTTGCAGAAAAATTATGACTGTATGTCGGAGGGAAATGTTTCGATATCCAGTCAGTATTTGAAAAAGTGTTCTGGTAATTCCGCAAAAGCAAAAGAACTGGAAGATTTCCTAAAGAAGATTCCTGAACTTGAAAAACAGGGTTATGAGCAGCTTTCTGCTCAAAATAAGGCTTTGGGTGGAACAGTGACCTATTATCAGCAGTCATGGATGATTAACAAGGACGGCAGCATACAAAGTACCGTATATTCTGTAACGGAAACAGGAATGACCAATGCAGAGAGAATGAAGAAAAACATGGATGAGCGTTTGGAGAAACAGAAAGAAAAGAAAGAGGAAGAAGAAAAAATTAAGAAGCAGAAAGAGAAAAAGGAGGAACAGGCTGAAAAGCTAAATGGTGGTACAGAGAAAATTTCTGTGCCGGAAGCAGCAGAGCAGGAACTCTCTGTTAAATATGTGGAAGCTGAATCTGAACTGGAAGCAAAGGCAATGATGCAGAAGGAAAAACTGGAAGATGTCTATTATCCTAAATTTGATGTGAATGTTTAAGATATTAAATTTAAACTTATACCACAGAGGTACTTAGAAAAGTGCTTCTGCGGATTGTCTGGACTTATTATATGGGGCATAAGGTAGTTCTGGATGACGAAGAACCGCCAATAAAAATTGGTAACGATGGAGGATAATCTAATGGCAATAAATGTTAATCACGATTACAGTCAATTTTATATAGGTACGGAGCCATTAAAGAATTATGGTTCTAATTCAGCGGCAAAAAAAGATACGTTAGTGAAGTATCAGTTTAACACTACGGACAAGGACGGCAACAAGGTCATGGATAAAATGTCAAAAGAGGAAACGATGAAAGTATTAAATGACATTTCCTCACAATATGGGGAAAATGTCATGGTACAGTTTTCCGGCGATGGTCTTGCGGCACTTGCAGACAGTAAGAAATTTATGTCCGGCAGGGAAATGACAGCGGAAGAAGTGGCAGCGAAAGAGGCAAAAGATGCCGCTTTTCAGGCAGAGATAGTACAGCTTGAGAATACACACAGAATTGTAATTCCTAACTTTGAAACAAATGAACAGCTATACAATAGCCTTACGGGTGCAGATGACAATGTGATTCGTTCCACAATGGGGATTATCTCAAATTACCTTATGCCAAGCAATACTTCGGGAATGTCGGAGCAGGAAAGACAGGATATGATTGCTTTCGGGTTGGAAACGGCAAAATATATGGCAGAAAATTACCTGGATGAAACCCATGCAGGCGATTATATGTCGGCAATGGAAACGATTGCAAAATACGGTCTGAATGGTTCTGTTTCAGATAGTGGCAAGGTAGTATATAACACGCAGGAGGGGCAGGTGCGTATGTCCGGTGCATCAGGCAGTTATGTAGATATGGAGAACTGGCTGAAAGCAAATGATACCGATTTGTATAATCAGATAAACGAATTAAATCAGAGTATCATAAATGGCAAGGATGGGGAGAGCCACGCTGCTAAGTTTATCGAATTATATACGAAAGCTACAAAGGAAATACTGAACGCTTCTTCTGATACAAAAGCAGATAGCGATTATGCGGATTGGAAAGAAAGCATTGAAAAAACAAAACTTCCGACTACATTCAGGGATGTGAAATATAATGATTTCCAGTCCTTTTTTGCAAGCCTCCAAAATCAGAGCAGCCTTCCTAATTCTTGGATTCGTAACAACTTAAATCGGTTTATGAAATGGCTGAATGAATAAATGGGTGTTTCTGCGGACTGTTCGGACTTATTGCAAGGGAACAGGGGCGGTTCTGACTGACAGAGGAACCGCCGGATTAAAAATTGACAGTATATGGAGAAAGGATAGCAGTATGGATATTTCAGCAATTTTGCCGCAAATCAATCATGCTGTAAATTTATCAGGCAACAGCATGAAATGCGGAGATGAATTTGAGAAACTTTTACAGCAGGTAAATGAAGATACAGAGCTTGCAGAAATGAAAAAATTTCTGGATGAAAAATTTAATGTCAATACGGTTGTTGTAGATTACAGTTGTGAAAAAACAGATGCGCAAGCAGAAACGTATGATACTGCAATGTTGGAAAATTTGGATATGCATGGTGGGAGAAACGTAATTATCTCCAAGAAAACCATGCTAAGAATGAAAAAGGATAGTGCCTTTCGGCAGAAAGTGTATCAGTCAATCAAAGATATGCCGTGGGAGGGTAAATTAGCTGGCGGTGAAGTAAAAGGCAATGGAGTATTTATCCACGAGGATGGAACCGGAGGCTATTATTTGGAGTTTGATTGGGGAGATGAAGAAGAAAGCAGAAAAACTAAAAAATCTAAGGTGGTATATGTGGATGGTTCGGAATTAAAGAACTTAAATACTCTCAAATATGACGAGCTTAACAGCGGAGAATTTCAGAGCGAGGTTTTATTTTCTTTGGTGGGAGCAAATTTTATTTCTAAGAGGAGAAAATAAACTGTTATGATTTTCTTACAGGATAGTATAAGGCGGTTCTGATTAATAGATGAACCACCAATTAAAATATTGATAATATTGGAGGATTTGAAAATGAATATTAGTGAAATTGCAGCAGGACATCCAATGGCAGGATACGGCACAAGAAAAACAGAAAGAAATCCGGCAGGAAAAAATTTTGCAGATCAGGCAGCACAGGTAACAGGAAAAGCACAGACAGCCACCCTGCATGGTGCGGATGAAGACTCAGGGGATATTGCAGTCAGTTCATGGGCTGACGTTGTAAATGGGGAATCTGTTTCTGTCTATAAGACACCGGATTTTGATTTGAAGAATCCCATATATAAGGTAAAAACATGGGATAAGTCAGGAAATGTTACGGAGCAGATGGTGGACATATCAAAGGTAAATCCGAAAAACTGCAATACGGCTGAAATGTATGCGTACACTGCAAATCTGAAGGAAAGCGGAAAGGGCAGTTTTGAGGACACAGTGCTGAAAGCTGCTGTTGCAAAAGCCGTAAAAAATGCAGAACAGAGAAATTCTGCTTCATGGAGCTTTTCGGAAAAAACGGATTGGGTAAAGATTGTAAAAGATATTATGCAGTCAGAATACAGTTACGGAGATTTGAAGGGCTACATGGAATGGAATAAATTTTTGGGATTTTTAGATAAGGAATAAAGAACTTCTGAACAGCAGAGAAATCATACTTAAAAATGATAGTACATTAAGGAGGATATTTAATATGGGCGTGGAAATAGCAAATCATTATGGTGGATATGCAACAGGTACTTATGACTCTGTGGTTAAAAAGAATACTGCAACCCAAAGTGATAACGCTGCTAACAGTGTGGCGGAGTATTATGAAAAATTATGTAAAAAGTTCTCGCAAATAAGTTTCAATACGAATGGTGGTGTTATGCCTTGCAGCTCTAATAAAGTTGTCGTGAATCTTTCTTATGACTGCCTGAAAAAAATGGCTACTGATCCGGAATTTGCAAAAAAGATAGAATGGAATTTATCTGGAGAGGTTGCAGCAAATTCGCAAGTATATTCTTTTGCAAAACGTGACGGTGTAGAGTTGGGTGGCAGGACAGTTACATATGATGCGAATGGAAATAGACAATCTTCATGTGGTGGTATGAAAACAGCAAATACATCAAATAAAAGTTCGGGTGTATCAAATACACAACAACAACAAAAAGCAGCGGAAAGCAGGCGGGATAAAAAACGTGAACGGGAAGAATATTTAGAAAAAGCGCATGAGAAACGAAAGAGAAATGAAGAATATTTGGAAGAATTGCGTGAGAAACGAAAAGATAGAGATGAGTATATTGAAATGCCGGAAAACAGCAGTTCAGTAGTAAAAGCATATACTCAAACAGAGTATGATAATGCAGATTTATTATCTGCATTAGATACAAAAGTCTGAGAAAGGAAGGCAAAATTATGGCGATTACAGGGATAACAAATTATACGGCAGGAATTTATACTAATTCCGCAAACAAACAGGCAAATGTCAGCCAGACGGAAACAACGTCTTTCTCTGATAAAATAGCACAAAAAAGTGAAAGTGCTGTCGACCAGTATAAAAGAAAGCACCCGGATGATGTTTCCCATGTGGATGCGCAGGTGCGGGCAGGCAAGTCCGTACTGGCAAAGAACGGTGCCG
>JAMPAW010000008.1:22133-57257 GCA_023666975.1 Clostridium sp. | reverse complement strand
AGTTCCCTGAAGAGCACGCAAATAAACCATACGGAACGCAGGGCAGAAGTTTCTCGGAAAGCCGTAGGTTACGAGCAGAGGCAGAGACATTCTGGTTTCGGACAATTCGCAAAGATAAACCCGGCAGATATTTCTCATGGCGATAAAAAATATTAAGCGATTGCCCTGTCTTTTTCAATGATATCTTCTGACAAACTCCTCATATCCCTTTCTCCGGAGCTTACAGCTTGGACAGCTTCCACAGCCGTCCCCCTTTATCCCATTATAACAGGTCAATGTCTTATTGCGTATCAGTTCAAGTCCGCCCAAGTCCTCCGCCAGCTTCCATGTATCCGCCTTATCTATCCACATCAGCGGTGTTTCAATGCAGAAGGTATAATCCATCGCCAGATTCAACGTGGCATTCAGCGATTTGATAAACACGTCCCGACAGTCCGGATATCCCGAAAAGTCACTCTGTGATACACCGGTCACCAAATCCGTGATTCCTCTCTGCTTTGCAAATACGGCTGCAAAAGTCAAAAACAGCATATTCCGCCCGTCCACCACGCTGTTCGGTGTTCCCGCAGCCGGTGCTTCCTCGTCGACCGTAATATCCTGTCTCGTCAGGGAATTCGGTGCCAGCTTATTCAGCAGTTCCATATCCAGCACATGCCATTCCACGTCCAGTAAATCTGCAATTTCCCTTGCACAATCCAATTCCTTTTTATGCCTCTGTCCGTAATCAAAAGATACGGCAGTCACCTTTTGATAACGTTTCAATGCCCATAGCAGGCAAGTCGTACTGTCCTGTCCTCCGCTAAAAACCACAAGCACCTCGCTGCAGTTTCTCGTATTCATATTCATTTTAACTCTCCTCCTCGTGCACTATTACTGCCTGTATTCTTTATTTCAGCATCAGCAAAAGTCTGTTTTTGAGCTCCTGCTCCTCTTCAAACCTTCCCCGAAAAGTTGTGGTAACCGTTTTCGAGGCATTTTTCTTGATTCCCCTTGCCGTCATACAGCTGTGACACCCCTCAATATAAACCGCCACATCCCCTGAACCGGTAGCCTTGCTGATAATTTCCGCTATGTCCGTGCCAATCCTCTCCTGAAGCTGAAGACGCTTTGCCGCCATATCTGCAATCCTTGCAATCTTACTTAAGCCAATCACCCTTCCCTTAGGAATATATGCAACCGCCACTTTCATGTCATACATCAGTGCCAGATGATGTTCACAATAACTAAAAACCTCGATATCCTTAACCACCACCATATCGCCGCTGCCATTTACCGGCACATCAAAGCTCTTGGAATACATGGCGGCAATCTCGTCATTGGTATAATTCATTCCCTCAAAAACCTCCGCATACATTTTGGCGACCCGTTCCGGAGTGTCCTTAAGCCCTTCCCTGTCAGGGTCATCTCCGAGCGCCTCCAATATTCCCCTGATATGTTCCTTTATTGCATCCTGATTAATTGCCATCTTATCCTCCATTTCCCTATTGCTTCTTTTTGGTCAAATATTTTACCCATTCACTATACGCCTCTGGCGTCCGGACTCCATATTATCTTGTGCATTTGTATCTGCACATTTACATCATTAAGCCTTCTCTCCACGAGAAAGTCAACCAGCTCCGACGGAGCAATCCGGCCAAAGCAGGGGCTCAGATAAATCCCGCAGCCCCGCTCTGCCAGCCGATACTGTTTCATCACCTCTTCCGCCCGCAGCAAATCTGCCCTGTCCCCCACGACAAACTTTACTGTGTCGGCACTTCTGAGTTTGCGATAATTATCCGGAAGCATTTTGTCCTCCATGCCGCTTGCCGGGGTTTTGTAATCCAACGTAAACGTGATATTATCCCGTTCCGGCATAAACGGCCCGATATCCACACTTCCGTTCGTCTCTATCTCAACGCGGATTCCGTCGTCATCGCTAAGCAGACCCAGCAGATCTTTCATATCCGGCTGCAACAGTGGCTCTCCTCCGGTCAGTGTCACATTTTTTACTCCTGATTTAACGATATTGCCATATAATTCCCGGGCAGTATGCTCTTCAACATCCGCCCCCGGGTCATTGGCCCATGCCGTATCACAATATCCGCATTGAAGATTACAGCCGGCAAAACGGATAAACAACGCCAATTGTCCGGCACGCCTGCCCTCACCGTTAATACTGATAAATTGCTCTGCCACTCTCATCATCTGCTATACCCCGCACAATTATTCGGTGTCTCATAAACCTTTACCAGCATTACCTGATATCCCATTTCCTCCATCTGGTCAAAAAAATACTTTGCCAGATTTTCGGCTGTCGGACGGAACGGAAGTTCCACAATGCGAAAGCCCTCCTCATCGAGTGCCTCCTTTGTTTTTCCCTTCAGGCTTCCCCTCTCCATGATCAGGCTGTGGTCCAACTCATCGGCCAGCTGCTTTAAGTCCTCCTTCAGCGTTTTAAAATCTACGATCATGCCCCTGATTTGTCCCTCTTCCTCCACATCCTCCGATGTAACCGTTACCTCCACAATCCATCTGTGTCCGTGGATATTGCTGCATTTTCCGTCATATCCCTTCAAAAAATGCGCACTGTCAAAATCTGCACTTGTCTGTAATGTATACATCTGCTTTCCCCTTTTTCAGATTTTCAAACCAACACCCCGCCACAAACAGCAGGGAATCAAAAAAGCACCCGGATTCAAGTTATACCCGAACCCAAGTGCACGATAGCCGGTCCCGGTTTTATTTATAGACAGGAAGGTACGAATGAACTGTCTTTGCGATTATACTAGTTAACCTTAGTATTTGCCGAAGGCAAATGCTTAGTTTAACTGCATATACTGCGGTGAAATGTTGAATTCGGCAATCAACTTCGTTCGCAAGTATAATTGAGGATATTGCGGACCGTCTGCTCCATCTCACTCTTATCACATACGATATCATGCAATACCGGTGCACTGCGGATATCCTCTATCGCCTGAGGAATCTTAACGCCTGAAATCTTGTTCAGCTCATCCACCAGCTCAAAATCAGACTGCTTTGCATATTTTGTGTCGATTGCCTCCATGACGCTTCTGGTAAATTTGTACGGACTGGCCGTAGAAGCAATCACTGCAGTGGTATCATCTCCGGTCTCTTTCAAATATTTATCATATACCGCAGCCGCCACAGCAGTATGCGTGTCCATAATATAGCCGTCACTTTCGTATACTCGTTTAATTGTCGCTGCCGTTTCCTCTTCACTGGCATAATTGCCGTAAAACTCCTTAAGCCCTTCTTTCATCTTTGCCGTAATCTCATACCGCCCCTCAACCGAAAGAGCGTTCATCAACTCACTGTTCTTATCGGCATCCTCGCCTGCTATACGGTAAATCAGCCTTTCCAGATTGCTGGAAATCAATATGTCCATTGACGGCGAGGTTGTCAAAATAAACTGCCTGTTTTTATCATATATTCCATTGGTAAAGAAATCAAACAGCACCTTATTCTCGTTAGACGCACAGATAAATTTGGCAATTGGCAATCCCATCTGTTTTGCGTAATAAGCAGCCAGGATATTTCCAAAGTTACCGGTAGGCACAACTACATTTATACTGTCACCGGCCTTAATCTCACCCCTTGCCACCAACTGTGAATAGGCGTATACATAATAAACCATCTGTGGCACCAGGCGCCCGATATTAATGGAATTGGCAGAAGAAAACTGGAAACCCTTGTCCGCCATTTCTTCTGCAAGGCGTTTATCATTAAACATGTTTTTGACACCGGTCTGTGCATCATCAAAATTACCGGTTATCCCGATAACCGAGGTGTTATTCCCTTTCTGGGTTACCATTTGTTTTTCCTGAATCGGACTGACTCCGTTCTTCGGATAGAACACAATAATCCTTGTGCCCGGAACATCAGCAAAGCCTGCCAGGGCTGCCTTACCGGTATCCCCGGAGGTCGCTGTCAGAATAACAATATCATTCTTGATGTTATTTTTCTTTGCCGAAGTCACCAGTAAATACGGAAGAATGGAAAGCGCCATATCTTTAAAGGCAATCGTCGAGCCATGAAACAGCTCCAGATAATGTGCACCCGCCTTTTTCACCAGCGGTGCAATCTCTTTCGTGTCAAACTTCTCATCATAAGCACTGCGGATACAATATTTGAGTTCCTCCTCGGTAAAATCGGTCAGCATACGGCTCATCACCTCATATGCCGTCTCCTGATAACTCATTTGGGCCAAATCATTAAAGTCCACGTCCAATGCCGGTATATGTTCCGGAACAAACAGTCCTCCATTTTCCGCCAGTCCTTTTAAAATAGCCTGTGATGCCGTTGCCGTCTCACCACTGTTCCGTGTACTCTTGTAAATCACTTCCATCCTCTTGTCCTCTTTTCTTTTATAATATATCTGTTTCCATATCAGTCGGCCAGATACACCTCCATTGTTCTTCTCCCCCACCGTAACGCTTCTTTGTGGGTATAGAAAAACATATCGATTCGTTTACCTTTAATTGCTCCTCCGCGGTCTTCCGCCACATATACCTGTCCGTTTATTACTACCCTCGTCCCAAAAGGAATCACACTGGTATCCACGGCTATCGTCCTGTTTGTCGTCGGAACTGTACCGCTGGCCGTTCGATTGCCGCCGGAATACACTCCACAGCAAATCCGGCATGTACAATACGCCGTAATCACATACTTTCCGAGGCTCTCACCGTGCGTATCGGCATATACAGGTTCACCCTTGCGTCCCCCGCTGGACTCGGTAGCTCCGGAACCGGTATCACTGCTGTCACCGGTATTAACCGTCGCCGGTGTTCCCTCTTCCTGCTGCCTGAGGGTCTGGGCAATTGCCCTGATTTTTTCCTGTCTCGCCAGCTCTGCCGCTCTAGCCGCCTGCTTGGCCTGCTCAATTTCTTTCTCACGCTGTGCCTTTGCCTGCTCATACGCCAGATTATCCTCGGTCTTCCTGCTCATTGCCGTCAGATTATTCACTGCCCGAATCTCTTCCATACGCACCGATTCATACTGCTTATCCAAATAATCCATCTGCGCCAGCAGAATATCGTCCATAAAACCGTATTTCATCACATCATACTCAACCTTTTGCACTCTGCTAAACACAGGCCCCTGATACTGCAGATTATTCGCTGCCACGGGGACACTGCCCAGTTTGCCCGGAACCTCACCTGATGTAATGATAACCCTGTATCCAAAGATGATAATGGCAATGGTTAAAACCAGCAAAACGACAATTCCAACAATTGTCGAAATGCGCATTCTTGATTTCATTCGCAAAACCGCCTTCTCTTATACTAATCCCAGAACATTAACTTCTCTTAACCTATTATACTAGTGTAACTGCATATACCGCGGCGAATAATTGAAATGGCAATTAATTTCGTTCGCGAGTATAATTATAGGTTTTCCCGCCTTAAAGGTCAAGTAATTTATGAAAAAGGCCAGGGCAAAGCAGTTTGTCGTTTCTTTTGCAAAGGCAATCTGCATTTGTAAAAAGCCTTTTCCAATGATATAATATCAGCATAAATTCAACCAAAAAGGAACATCTCATGAAAAAGATACCAGGGGTAACTATAGCTCACAAAAAGGACGGAACCACTTATTACCGCTCGTCCATTACAATTCAATCCAAACATATCAGTCTGGGCAGCTTCGACTCCGCAGCAAAAGCAGGGCAGGCTTATCGTGAAGCCTCACAGATTATCCGTGAGGGAAAATACCGGTTAGACGACTATTCAGACTGTTTTGCACTGGATTTTGCAAAATTTGTCATTCTTATCAACTATCGGAACAGTGGCATTTACTTTAAAACACCAATTTATTTACAGACGGGGTTTTTTCACTATTATCTGTCTCCCGACCACTTTCTGATTTTTGACCGGGAAGATTTATTTTTCTATGCCAATCACAAGCTACAGACCCGTGGCGGCTATTATTTTATCTGCGATTACGGAAGCCAGTACAATATCCTGTCCCGCTACGGCATCAAAAACTATGCCAGAAAAGGCATCGACTATATATTCGTCAACCATAACGAATATGATTTCCGCTACGAAAACATCAAGGTGATTAACGAATACATGGGTGTCACCCAAATCAACCGGAACGGACAGGACTGGTACGAATGTGTTATCCATATTCGGGGAAATTATCTGATCGGACGCTATCCGGATAAACACGTAGCTGCTGTCGCCTACAACAAAGCCGTAGATACTCTGACTGCCGGCGGAATCGACAAAAAATATATCAAAAATTACATTCACGCCTATTCACCGGCCCAATACCGTCAGGTATATGAAAATATCGATATTCCTGACAAAATTAAGAATTATACCCGAAAATAATACACATACATTGCCAAAAAAAGTGGATTATGCTATGATACGATACGGACTCAGACAAATGATCGCGGCTGCGGGGCACTTCGCCCTGCAGGTGAGGAAAGTCCGGGCTTCATAGGGCAGGATGCCGGATAACGTCCGGTGGAGGCGACTCCCAGGCCAGTGCAACAGAAATATACCGCCGGCATTAGCCGGTAAGGGTGGAATGGCGAGGTAAGAGCTCACCGCTGTCCTGGTAACAGGGCAGGCTCTGTAAACCCCATCCGAAGCAAGACCGAACAGGAAACCATGTGGCTGCCCGTCACGTTTCCGGGTAGGTTGCTTGAGCCTGTCGGCAACGGCAGGCCTAGATAGATGATCATTCAACGACATAACCCGGCTTATCGGCTGAGTCAACAAACGGCACTCCGTTATACGGAAGTGCCGTTTGTTCTGTAATCATTATGCTATTCTGCCTGAACCAAAAGGGCTTTCCCCTCCTGCCAGTAAAAGCAGTAATCAATCAAACTGACTGATGTGCGGGGATATTTGGCCAGCAGTTCTTCTCTCGAGCAACTCCTCGCTGCCGTCTCTGCCATAATCGTCCGAATCTCCCATATCATCTCCTGTCTGGAATTCTTGTCCAGTAAAGAAAAGATATATCTGCTCTTATAGGGCATATGTAAATATATATCTTCTACCATTGTGTCCACAGATACATTATGATTGCGGTAATCATCAATCAACTCAAATACCTGATATTTCTCGTCATTCGGAATACCTGCATGCCTTGCAATCAGAATTGAGCAAAGCTCCTCGATATTGTCTCCGCGATAATTAAAATCATCAATCCCATAGTCAGCAAAAGTATCCCACAACATCTGCAGATGATGCCTGATTTCATACTGAGACAGCTTTGCGCAATAGTCGGTAAGCTCATCATGAATGCCGGTCTCCTCATTCCAGTAAATCAACGCATACACCCAGTATACCAGATAACAGATCATAATCTCCTGAATACTTGACTTACGGCTAGAGAAAGAAAAGGCTGATTTCAGCTTAGCGCCTAAGCTTCTAAAGTCAGTCTCGCTCAGTGTCATATCACTCAGCAACCGAATATTAGGTATCTGTTTTTCAAAATATTCTTTCATCTGTGGCAATTCGAATTTTTGTCCTGAAACACCCATAGACAGCCCTCCCTTAATATTTAGTTAAATGTGTACAAATTCCAAAGGCAAATTGCGCCCCTTTTTATAAAATAATTATAACACCTTCTTGTCGATTTGTCATTATTTTCTACAAAAATTCACGATTTTTTTAAATTTTCTTTACAAATCTGTTCTTTTTGCACAATTCTCACACAAAGCCGTCACACCGGGAAACAGCTTCCACCTACAAACTCCCTCAAAATACTGTTATTCGGTATATTTTCCGAGCTTACGCCCAAAAAGTAATCCAGGAATTTCAACAACCGCTTTGCTTCCTGATACTCTGCCGCCTCCCTCGGAATCGCAAACAACAGCGGCTCCACATATGGCTTTAATACACTCAACTCATAGATCAGTGCCGAATTGAACATGACATCGGCCTCTTCCTGATACGGGAAAATATTTTCCTCTTCACCTCTTCTGACCGAATCCCACATAGAAATCGTCATCTGTGCACTGTTCCCGCGGGTTCTCACGTCCCTGACTATCCTTCTGATCAATCGGCCGTCCGTGGTGGAAATTCGGTTATGCTCATCGACATTCAGCTGAGTCAATGCACTGATATAGATCTTAAATTTACTGTTATCCGGAAGCCCGGCGGACATTTTGGGATTCAGTCCGTGGATTCCTTCAATGACCAGCACATCATTTTCTTTGAGTTTCATTGTATTCCCTCTGTATTCCCTTTTTCCCTGGAAAAAATTAAACGTCGGCAGCGGAATTTCTTCTCCTTTCAGCAGGCGGCTCATATCTTCGTTAAATTGTGCCACGTCCACAGCCTCCAAACATTCAAAATTATAATTACCGTTGGCGTCCTTCGGCGTTTGCTCCCTGTTCACAAAGTAATTATCCAATGCAATCGGATACGGTGACAGTCCCAGTGCCCGAAGCTGAATACTCAGCCGGTGGGAAAACGAGGTCTTTCCTGACGAGCTTGGACCTGCAATCAGAATCACCTTTTTCTCCTCATTCTTAATCCGTGTAGCGATATCCGCTATATTCTTCTCCTGCAATGCTTCCTGCACCAGCATCAGTTCATTAATCTGTCCGGCGGCAACAGCATCGTTTAATCCTCCGACCGTGTCCACATTCAGCATCACTCCCCAGTCATCTGACTGTTTTAACACAGAAAACAATTTATGTGGCGGTGTAAATTCCGGAACCGTATCCGGCTCCCTGCGCCGTGGCATTTGCAGAACAAATCCCTCCTTATATGCGCAGAGGGCAAAATATTTAAGATATCCGGTAGATGCTACCATAAATCCATAATAGTAATCCTCAAAATCCTCCAAACGATATACATTGGCATTGGAAGCCCGGCGATATTTGAACAGGCGCACCTTATCTTCCCTTCCCTGCGCCTCGAACCGTTTCATCAGATCATGCGATTTATATGTACTCTTGACAATCGGAATGTCAGCCTCCGCCAGCTCCCTCATTCTTGCCTCTGCTGCGTCCAGCAGGTCCTGTTTAAGCTCCGCTCCCCTGCTCTCCAATTCACAATAAAATCCCTTGTCTATCGAAAACAGCACACGGATATGGCCTGTAGTCCCTCTATCCTTCAATACATCACGAAACGCTTTCATCATCATCAAAATCATACTCCGCTTATAGGTGGAAAAACCGATTTTGTCCGTTGTCGAAACAAATTCAATCACGGCATCCTGCGAAATCTTTTTGTGGAGTTCGCATAAATGCCGGTTCACATAGGCGAGTACAATCTGTCCCCGCTCACAGCTCCCATACTGCTTTGCAAGCTCCTCCAAACAAATCCCCTCTTCTACCTGATACTCCTTTTGCTCTATCGTCACTGTCACCATTGTCGTTTCCTCCTTCTTCTTTATTTCTAATCTAGGTAATTGGTATTTGCATATATCGCTTATCACAGAATCCGCATGGGGCAGCCTGTATCCGCCTCAAGCACTTCTATCCCGGTATCGGCCAGCGAACTGCGCAGATAATTTGCAATATACGCAGTAAAAATATGTTCCAGCCCGTAATGTGTCGCATCAATCACGGTCATTCCCATATCGATTGCGTCCAGACCAGCGTGATGTCCATAGTCACCGGTAAGATATAATGAATACCCCTGTTTTTTCACGCTTTCCATCTCACTTTTCCCCGCTCCGGGCATTACTGCTATATGCTCGAAAATGCGTCCCTCGTTTTCCTTCCCCTGATAAAGCATAACAAACGAGAGTCCAAACTTTTCTTTCACATAGCCTGCGGCCTGCTGCGCTGTCATCGGCTGCGGAAGTTTTCCATATCTTCCCATCCCCTCATCGGATTCACCCGATACCGCTATCGGACTGACTTCTGAAAGATTTAAATACTGCTGCCCCGCTGCCAATTCCGCCATTCCTCCGATAACGTCAAAATTGGTATGCATCGCATAGCAGCCAATCCGGTTCTCTGCCAGCGTCAATATCTTATCCGACACAAAACCGTCCCCGTTTATCTGTTTGAGCGAAGAAAAAATCATTGGGTGGTGGGTAACCAGCATATCCACCTGTTTCTCCGCCGCCATCCCGATTACTTCCCTCGTGGCATCTAAGGATACCATAATCCTGCTCACTTCCCTTTCCCGTCTTCCGACCAAAAGACCGACATTATCCCAATCAGAAGCATATTGCCTGGGAGAAAGCCTCTCCAGCGCATCAATGATCTGCTGACATTTCATTCCGACACCTCTTTTCTCCTTAACCATAATATTTAAAAGCAGCTTCGTTTATCTGCATATTTTCCTGCACAGCCCTCCACCGCTCCTGGATTCTCGCCGACGGCTCCCTGCCGCTCTTTTTCGTCCTCCCTATCTCATCAGCAAGCCTGCCGCTCACCTCCCGCAGATTACTGCCCTCATTCTGTAAATATGTATACAGCACCCTGTCCTGCCGCTGCAAATTATCCATTCCGTAAAGCCATTCTGCCGGAGTATACTGTTTACCCTCCTGCAGTGCAGTCTCTCCGCTGCATGGCTCTGCCCGCATAACTGTATAATACTTGCCGTCCTCCAACAGCATTTTTTCACGCACAATATGATATGCGTGGTGATACAGAAATATCCTTACTTCCTGCAAATCCGACTGCGGCTGTAAAACCAGAACCGGCCTTTTCACCACCGCCTGCCCCAGTATATGCCCGCCCCGTTCCAGTATGCTTTTCATCAGCAGGCCTCCGATACCGGCGATAACCACGTTATCCACCTCTCCCGGCACCAGCTTTTCCAATCCGTCACCAAGACGCAAATCAATTTCCTTTTCCAACCCCGCTGCTCTCACATTATCCCAGGCAATCGCCAAGGGTCCTTTTCTCACATCTGTCGCAATCACATAATCGGTGATTTTGCGTCTGACAAGGGCAATCGATACATAGGCATGGTCACACCCGACATCGGCAACAGCAAAGGACTGTGATGAAACCATACTCACCACAGCCTCCATTCTATCTGATAAATTTATATTCCCCATGACTGTTCTCCGCTCTGACTTCTTTGACACCGACGGCTGTTTGCCGCGTTGTCATTACTCCAGATAGTCTCTCAGTTTCCGGCTGCGGCTGGGGTGTCTCAATTTGCGGAGTGCCTTTGCCTCAATCTGGCGAATCCGCTCACGAGTGACATTAAATTCCTTTCCAACCTCTTCCAGCGTCCTGCTCCTTCCGTCGTCCAGACCGAAACGCAGCTTCAGCACCTTCTGTTCCCGCTCTGTCAGCGTATCCAGCACCTCAACCAGCTGCTCCCTCAGCAGAGTATACGCCGCTGCGTCCGCCGGTACAGGTACATTCTCGTCCTGAATAAAATCGCCGAGATGACTGTCCTCCTCTTCACCGATTGGCGTTTCCAGCGATACCGGCTCCTGGGAAATCTTGAGTATTTCCCGCACCCGCTCTACCGGAATCTCCATCTCCTCTGCTATTTCCTCCGGTGACGGCTCTCTTCCCAGTTCCTGAAGCAGCTGTCGGGACACGCGAATCAGCTTGTTAATCGTTTCCACCATGTGCACTGGAATCCGGATCGTTCTGGCCTGATCCGCAATCGCTCTGGTAATCGCCTGCCGAATCCACCATGTCGCATAAGTAGAAAACTTATATCCCTTGCGGTAATCAAACTTTTCAACCGCCTTAATCAGTCCGAGGTTTCCCTCCTGAATCAAATCAAGAAACAGCATCCCTCTTCCCACATAACGCTTTGCAATACTGACCACAAGACGCAGATTTGCCTCCGCCAGTTTCTTTTTGGCCACATCGCCCTGCTCGATCAGGTCTTCAAGCTCTTTAGCCGCATCTTTTGACAGGTCATCTACACCTTCTGCCATCTGCTGCCTTGCAATCTCACCGGCCTCCATCTTCTTTGCCAGAGCGATTTCCTCCTCTGCGCTCAGCAGCGGCACCTTTCCTATTTCTTTTAAATACATACGTACCGGGTCTTCAATGTTCGTCCCCTCCGGTACAGATAAATCAATCTTTTCCACGGCAAGGTCGTCATCGTTTTCTACCTCTAACAGCGCATCATCATCTGGCTCGTCATCTCCCTCGGAAATCGTAAGCACATCCACCTTGTTTTTCTCCAGAAACTCAAAAATCTGCTCCATTAATTCCGTTGTCAGTTCAATATCCTTGCCCTTGGCAAAGCAGGCGATTATCTCCGTATCCTCAATGACATTTTTCCTTTTCCTCGCAATCGCCAACAGCTTTTGCAGTTTTTCGTCAACCTTTGCCTGAAAAATTTCTTCTTCTGTTTTTGTGTTTTCTTCTCCCATTCTTCTTTCCTTCCTTAAATATGCGGCTTTCCTCAGCCTTTTTCACCTTATTGTTATAAGCGGATTACAATTTTATTCACACCCTTAAGCTCTGCCATCAGCCGTCCCATCATCACCAAATCACTCTTGTTCTGTTCCAGCTGATGCCGCAAGCTGCGTTCCTTAATGCTTCGCACCAAATCGGTAACCACCTTGGATTTATCCTCCTTTGCAATCTCTATATCAAATTTCTGCTGCATGATAGCAGATACTTTTTTTTGTTCCTCTCTGCTCTGGTAACGATCCATGATTGCCGCCGGAGTAACCTTTCCCTCACTTCCGTACTGTGCAAAGAGTTTGTCTGCAATATCATGATATACCGGTTCATAAAAATCCTCAGCCGATATGATATCCTGCAGAATGTCAAACAATGTATTTTCATTAATCAGCCAGGTAATCAGCAGGCGCTCCGCCTTTAAATGCTTCTGCTCTCTATCCTCTTCCGGTGCCCGCCTGGCGGCTGCCGGCCGCAGAGTATTACTGTCACGCTGTGCCGCTCCCGCAATGCCAAAACGAGTGACCGCCTCCTTAAGCCTGTCCTCTTCAATATGATATTTCTCCGACACGCTCCCGATATAATTCTGCCTTTCCAGCGGGTCTAAAATAGTGGAAAGACGCTTTGCCGCCTCTTTCTGGAACTGTGTCCGCTCCTGCGGGTCCTCCTGATTATACTGTCCGGCCAAAACACCGATTTCAAACATCATGCCGCTCACCGCCTGTTCAATGCGGTGTTCAAACTCCTGCGTACCCTCCGCCTGAATCAGCTCGTCAGGGTCCTTATAGGGACTTAAGGAAATCACCCTCGCAGGCATATCAAATTCCCGCATAATTTCCAAAGCCCGGAGTGCTGCCTTTGTTCCCGCCTCATCACTGTCGTAAGCTAAGTATACCCGTTCCGTGTAACGTTTAATCAAATTCACCTGTCCGACGGTCAGGGCCGTTCCCAATGAGGCCACTGCATTGTCAAAGCCCGCCTGATGCATGGAAATCACATCCATATAGCCCTCACAGAAAATGATTCCCGCCCGCCTGCTCTTTTTGGCCAGATTTAGACCATACAGATTGCGGCTCTTATCAAACACCGGCGTTTCCGGTGTGTTAACATACTTGGGCTTGGCGTCCCCCATGACACGTCCGCCAAAACCGATTACCCGGTTATTCACATCGACGATCGGATACATTACCCTGTTCCAGAAACGGTCCGATGCACCGTATTTTTCGTCCATTTTCACCAGACCGGAATCCTGCAGCTCCCCGTCCTGAAAACCTTTGCTTTTCAAATATTTGTACAAATCATCTCTATATACATCGGAAAACCCCAGTCCAAACCGGTTTATCGTCTCCTCGGTAAGCCCTCTCTTTTGCAGATATTCCAACGCATTTTTCCCGTGCTTCGTCCGCAAAAGATAGTGAAAATAGCCCGCAGCCAGCTTGTTCATATCCTTAATTCTTGCCCGGATATCCGCCTGACGCTTCGCCTCTGGTGACATATCCTGCTCCGGCAGCTTTACCCCTGCACGCTCTGCCAGTGTTTCCACTGCTTCCGGAAAGGAATAGTTCTCATGCTCCATCAAAAACGTATAGACATTCCCGCCAACTCCGCAGCCAAAGCAGTGATACATCTGTTTATCCCTGCTCACATGGAAGGAGGGGGTTTTCTCATGGTGAAACGGACAGCATGCCGTATAGGAATTACCCTTATGTTTAAGGTTTACATAACTTCCTATCACATCCACAATATCATTTCTCGAACGCACTTCTTCAATTATTTCATCTGCATAGTACATGTAAGTTCACCACCTACTATAAAACATTATGTAAACATATTATGTGAATTTATATTCTCATCAAACCTTTTCCGGCTGCCCTCAACGTTTCCAACCCGACGGTTCAAAAGCCTCCTGAAATTTGAGTACCGCATAATTATCCGTCATTCCCGCAATATAGTCGCAGACTACAATTTCCTTCTCGTCGCCCTGCTCAACCATTTCCATATATTCTTCAGGCATAGCCTCCGGACGCCGGCTGTAATAATCAAACAACTCCTGCAGCATGCGGTTTGCTTTTCCCTCTTCCCCTTTCGCTACCGGATTTGTATAAACATTCTCAAACAAAAAACTTCTAAGGCCTGCCATCGCCTGACGGATTTCCGCCGAACAGACAATGTCACCGGTTCCCTCGCTGCTGGCAATCACATCATGAATAATCGTATTTAACCGGTTCCTGGTACTGTTTCCCAGTTTATCTGTACAATTCAGGGGCAAATCCGTTTCCTGCAGGATTCCTCCCCTTATCGCATCATCTATATCATGGTTAATATAGGCAATCTTATCGGCCAGCTGGACAATCTTGCCCTCTAGCGTAGACGGACTGCCTGTGGTTTTGTGATTCAAAATACCGTCCCTGACCTCTGCCGTGAGATTTAACCCTTTTCCTTTTTTTTCCAACCGTTCTACCACTCGAATACTCTGTTCATTATGCCGAAACCCCTTAGAACAGACCTCATTTAATGCCCGTTCACCGGCATGGCCGAAAGGGGTATGTCCCAAATCATGTCCCAAAGCAATTGCCTCCGTCAACTCCTCATTCAGCCTAAGTGCTCTGGCAATTGTACGCGCCGTCTGGGATACTTCTAAGGTATGGGTCAGACGTGTACGGTAATGGTCTCCCTCCGGAGACAGAAAAACCTGCGTCTTCTGCTTTAACCGCCGAAAAGACTTACTATGCAGTATCCTGTCGCGGTCCCTCTGGTAAATGGTCCTCACGTCACACATCGGCTCCGCCACATCCCTGCCTCTTGACTGGTCAGAAAATGCTGCGTATTCACATAAATATTCATGTTCCCATGCTTCCAGTTTCTCACGGATATTCATCTTGCAAGCCTTCCCTTCATTTTTTTACCGTCCATTTTGTAATATACGACACCAATTTAGAAATTCCTTTTTTATTTTTCAAATTTTTTTCGACAAAAAGCGGCAGCCATGCCGATGACTGCCGCCCATTGCTCTCTGCCTCTATCCTACTGTTCATCAGAGGTATCATCAACTTCTATATCGATATCATCGCCTTCTGCCCCGTTTTCCAGCTCCGGCAAATCCCCGTCGAATTCCTCTATTTCGTCTCCGTCCTCTTCCATGTCCATATCAAACTGCGCTTCCTGCTCTTTCAAATAATCTTCCTCGGAAATCTCGGTATAGCTTGCGTTGTCATACAGGAAATCCATAACCTTCTCATAGACAATCTGATAACCGATGTCTTCTGTCGTATACTCCTGCTCAAATTCTTCTTTGCTCTCATACCCGTAATCTTCGTATGAATCGACAATAAAATCGGAGATTTCCTTCTTTGTACAGGTAATCCCTTCAGCCACCGCAATAGCGCTTACTGCCAGTTCATAGTTTACACTGTCTAAGATTTCCTGTTTCTGCGTCTCCTCGTCCATTCCAAAAACATCCAGATAATCCGCTAATTCCATACCGTACATAGCAGCATAGTATTCATTCATATTGTTATAGGACTCCTCGCACTGGTCATACAACTCCTGCGGATAACCGTCAAAGGTAGAATTATCCAGAATAAAACTCATCATTTCTTCCACGGCCGCATACTTATATTCCTCTTCCTTCGACTCCTCCAACTGTTTTCTGAGGAGTTTTTCATAATCCTCCATACTGCTGCAATCGGTATTCTCTTTCACAAAATCCTCATTGTATTCCGGCATTTTTTCCACGCTAATTTCATTCAGCGTAACCGTCACCGATAATGTCTTGCCGACATCCTCCTGCTCAACATAGTCCTCTGTCAGCTTAACCTCCACGGACTTTTGCTCACCGGTCTTCATTCCGATAAGCGCATCTTCCATTTCGGGATAAATATAGCCCTCACCCACGAGCACATCTTCGTCCTCACCGGAGTATTCCTCAACCGATTCTCCGTCCATCACTGCATCATAGGTGATATTGGCATAATCGCCCTCCTGCACCCCGCGGTCCGTAATCGTCTCATAATCCACATAATCGTACAGCGTATATTCTATCTCCTCCTGCACCTCATCGTCCGTGACCTCATATATCACCTTCGTCGCCTCTAGCCCTTTGTAATCACAAAGTTTAACATAACCGGCATAGCCTTTGTCCGGTGAGTATCCTACTTCTCCCTCTCCACATCCGGTAAGCACATTGGTCACCAGTACAGCAGTTAATCCTAATACAAGTATCTTCTTCATTGTACACTCCTTAATCTTTAATTTTCTGATAAGACGTCCTTGTTCCTTGTACCGAACAAACACTTTAAAGAGAGTATCACGATTTTGACAAAAAGTAAAGAAATTCCCTCCTGCTGCACGTGTGAAAGTTCTGTGAATCGCACCATTATATCATATTATATCCTGCAACGCGGCACAATTCATACCATTCCTTACGGTTTAAGTTAACTACATTTGCATCGCAAAGCTCCTTCAGCTGTTCTGCCTCTGCCGTGTCAGCCATGATCTGGATTCCGGCAGGATATTTTAAAATCCACGCTGCTGCCACTGCTGTTTTCGTCACACTATAATGCTGTGCCAGCTGTTCTAACTGCTCATTCAGTTCGGGATAATCCTTGTTATCAATAAAAGAATCCCCGTTTGGACCGCATTGGAACGGATCAGCTGCCTGCACCATAATTCCGTTCAGCCGGCAATAGTCCAAAATATCCTGATTCCATATTTGCCCGCAGCCGGCCGTTTTTTCTCCGTTCAAGGCACCAGTGCTCATGCTTCCATATCCAAGGCCAAAACTGATCTGGTTAACCAGCAGCAGCTCCCGGCAGGCCGACTGCAGCAAATCTATCTGCGTTGGTCTGAAATGACTGACGCCAAACTGCCTCACCTTCCCGCTTTTCTGCAGCTGATGAAATGCCTCTGCCACTTCCTCCACGTCCATCAGAATATCAGGGTAGTGCAGTAACAGTATATCAATATATTCGGTCTGCAGCCGTTTCAGGCTGTCATCTACCGCAGTTAAAATATATGCCTTTGAAGAATCACAATACCCATCTCTCATGCCAATCTTGGCCTGGATTTTCATCCGCTCCCGCATACCTTTATTCTCTGACAAAACCTGACCAAAAATCTCTTCACCTCTGCCATTGCCATAGACGTCTGCGTGGTCAAACAGCACAACCCCCTGCTCAAGCGCAACATTTAACAGCTTATCTGCCTCCTGTACAGAAGTTTCAGCTATGTGCATGCAATCGAGGGCAATACGGCCGACATCAATATCGGAATTCCCCGGTTCTGCAGCCAATGAACTGCCAAGAACCCTTATTCCCAATCTCTCATGGCCGATTCTGTCCGCCACCTTATTCGCCATGCGCATAAGAATATTCCGATGCGTTTTGATTGCATGATAGTAAATGTTCTCCACCCGTGCCGCAAATTTCTCGGTAGAAAACTGTTCTACACTGTCAACCGCATTTTGCGTATAATCCGTCTGATTTTCGTTTTGAAGAATCCGGTCAATGCCGGAGATAAATGTCGATGCGTCATCAAAAGCATATCCGTTGACGCCATGCAGCAAAACACCTTCGAGGCAAGGGTCCTTTCGTGCCACTATGGGGACGCCTGATGCCAGGGCTTCTATATAGGTCAGCCCCTGTGTCTCACTGGTGGAAGCCGATACAAAAACATCGGCAAGCTGATAATAATGTGTAATCTCATCCCACGGCTTGGCACCGGCAAAAATCATCTGCCGATTATGCTTCAGCTTCGCTGCCTTCTCCTTCAATGTATTCAGATACGGTCCGTCCCCCACCACTAAAAAAGTGACTTTTTGCTGTGATTCCATGTAGCCGTCCAGATAATTCATCACTTCATCAATATTTTTTTCCTCGGATACTCTTCCCAGATAAAGAACAACCTTATTCTCCTCCGGAATTCCCAATGCCGCCTTAAGCTCATTCCTTTGCGTTTCATCATCGCGCACGCCAAACCGTTCCAAATCAATTCCGGTAGGAATAATGTTGATATCCGGCTTCACGCCATACCGCTCCATCAGTTCTGCTACCTTTCCTGTGGGAACAATGAGTTCCTCAGCGCCCCGCACACTGAATTTGCTGTATAGCTTAGCCAGCTTTTTCGCACGTTCCTCTTTTGATATATATTTCTTTATATAATGTGTATAATCCTCATATATCGTATGGTATGTGTGCACTACGGGAACAAAGAGCTCATGTGCCATAATCCGCCCAAACATACCAATGGAAAATTCAGTATTCGTATGGATGATATCCAGTTTCATCTGATGAATCTTTCTCGCTATCGCCGGGTGATAAATCAGCCCCAGACGCCGCTCCGGCACAAAGGAAACCGCCTTTGACGGCATTCTGTATACGCCCTCCTCTTCGGCAGGAGCGCCCGGTGTCTTCGTCGTTATGACATAAACGTTATGCCCTTTTTTCTCCAGTTCCTTTTTTAGTAAAAATACTGAATTTGCCACTCCGTTTAATTCCGGATAATAAGTGTCTGTAAACAAACCAATATTCATTGTATAAGCTCTCCTTTACTTTGCACAATCTGTCTCTTTCTGCTGTCGGTTCGGTCTGTCCCGGTCTGCACAAAATCATCTACGCTGTACGCTTCCAACGCATCCCGTCCCGCCTCCAGACATTCCCTAATCCTTGGAGAAAGCCCGCCACACTGTCCGTTGACCAGCATATAATAAGCCTGCTCTTTTGAGCAAGCCTGGTGATTCACCGTCGAATGAACCAGTGCATCATACATATCCGCTAATCCCACCAGCTGTGCCTCTAGCGGAATACGGTCTTTCTTCACCTTGTTGGGATATCCTGTCCCATCGTATTTCTCATGATGATACAGACAAACATTACAACAAATCCGGCGGTACTCCTCCGGTTCAAATTCTGTCAGCACCTTTACCAGCTGATACCCTTTCACTGTATGTTCCTTCATCAATTCCATCTCAGCATCGGATAATTTGCCAACTCTCGACAATACGGCATCCGGTATTGCAATCTTTCCAATATCGTGCAGTCCTGCCGCATCAACAATCATATCAATCTTTTTTGAAGTCATTCTGGCTCTCGGAAATATTTTGGCATAAGACTGCGCCAAAATTCGGGTATATCCCTGAACATACTGAATATGCACTAATGATTCCACATTATTGCAGCGAATAATATCATACAGTACATTTACCAAATGTTCACTGTGTTTGCGCAACATAGTGCGCAGTATACCCTCATCTGCCTGTGCCAGAGCTGCATATATCGTTCTGCTTCCGTCCTCAATCTCCATACTCATCCCTCACACAAAGTCAGGTATTTTATTCTGTTTATCCGCTTTACTTCTGCTCAGCCTGTCTTTTGGCCTCCTCAATCTCAGCCTGCTTTTTCGCCTCGTCCTCCTCTGCTTCCCTGTTCAGGCGGTCTATAATTTCCTGTGCCCGCCTTGCCTCCTCGTCCGTGAGTTCTGCGGCAGCTTCCTGATTGGACTCAATCGCCGCCTTTCCAGCTTCTATAAATGCATTTACATTTACTTTGTTGGCATTCATAATCGAGGCAATCCGCTCCTGTTCCTCCCGTTTGCTGCGCTCCCGTTCAATTTCCTGCTGGTATATGTAATTCTTTTCATTCTGAATCCGGTTTAACACCTCTAACGGGTCACTGCCGGCTGCCTGTTCCTTTGATACCGGCTCTTCCACTGGCTCAGTATTCTCTTGCGGCTTCTCATTTTCCGCAGCCTGCTGTAGAGGGCTATCTGTGTCCTCTTTGACCGGCTCTTCCTGATTATTGGTCTTAAACCGCTCCGACCATTTAGAGGCATCATTATTAATCCGTAACACCGGAAGGACTGTAAACTGCCACCATTTAATCAGGTTACTTTTAATTCTTCCAAAAATTCCCAATCGTCTGCCATCACTCATCTACTCATCAACTCCTTATTAAAAAATCCAAGTATAATAATTGATTACAGTACTCCGTAATTCTGCATTAGCAGATACGCAAAATATACTCCATAGCCAGCTAACATAATGATTCCCACAGGGCGCTTTAATTTGTGCTCTTTTAATACGCCAACCCATAACAGGATTCCCGCTGCAATCGCAACCACGGAATCCACGATAAAACTTGCCGCAAACTGAACCGGAATAATTAGTGCAGTAGTTCCTGTGACAAACAATACATTAAAAATATTGCTCCCGACAATATTACCGATAGCAATATCTGCCTTATCTTTTTTCGCCGCCGTAACAGAGGTGACCAATTCCGGCAGTGACGTCCCAAACGCCACAATTGTCAAACCAATCAAACTTTCACTCATATGGCATTTCTGTGCAATAATCGTGGCATTGTCAACCGTAAGGTCACTGCCAAAGACAATGGCACAGGCACCAACAATCAACATGACAATCTGCAACCAGAGCGGACGTTTTTTCTCTTCCCCTTCCTCTGCCTGACCGTTTTTGGCCATGATGAACAGATAACCCAGATAGACGAGAAAGAGCACCCACAATGCAATGCCTTCCCCTAATACAATCTCTCCTCCTGTCCAGCCAAACAACAAAAGCACAACCATAACTGCCAGCATAAACGGCAGTTCATAGCGGATAGTTGACTTTTGCACGGCAATCGCAGTGATAACAGAAGTGACACCCAGAATAACAAGTACATTCATAATATTACTGCCCAGCACATTTCCCACGGTAATTCCTGCGTTTCCGTTTCTGGCAGCCGTGATGCTGACAGCCGCCTCAGGAGCTGAAGTCCCCATTGCCACAATTGTCAAACCAATCACAAGCTGCGGAATACCAAAACGGGCTGCAATTCCTGCCGCACCCTCGACAAACCAGTCTGCTCCCTTAATCAACAAAGCAAAACCCGCCACCAACAAAACTATCGCTATTATTATATCCATTTTCTTTCCTGCATGCTGTCACATGCTCTCCTTTCGTCTCTGTTCTGCCCGCTATTGCGAAACGATATATATCCAGTTGTTCAATATATCCTTTGCACTTACCAGTCATTCTATTCAGCCAGGCATTCCGCTCTACCCCTCTGCTTCCGGTCTCTGACGCAATAAAAACCTGCGCTTATATTTCAACGCTGCATAATCAGTAATGCGCTTTAAGCAGGTTAAATCTGCGGCTCCTCCCACCACTCCCACAAATGTCATTCCCTGAACAAATTTGCTGTATAACAGCTCATGGGAAAGTGACTTTGCCGAATCATCTGTCTGGCGGACAATTTTGAGTTCGATTACAAATTCGTCCATATCCTCTCCGGCATCCGGCAGTCTCTCCCAACGGTCATAACGTGCAATCAATTCATTCAAATCACTATTTAAAACCCTTAAACGGTCACCGCTTTGCAATGCGGCAGCAATCAGTTCAAGGATAAACAGTTTCTCCTTATCTGTGGTATAGGAGAACCCATAACTAATCGCAATTTCATATATGCTCTTTAACAAAACGGAAACAAAAACCGGAATGTCAGGAATCCCCATACCGACAACACCGAATCCGATGCCCTCTACCGAGGTGATCATCAAATTCTTAGCCACAGTCCGTTTGGCCTGACGTTCAAAACGCTTTACTGCCCTACGGTTAAATATTTCCCCGTTCATCTGGCGCTCATTCTCCTTGTATTGAGAAATCTGCCTGTCTTTTCGATAAGTCTTTTCAATCAGACCCGCCCCTTTTTCAAATACCGCCTCAAATGCCTTGGTAAAGGCAGCCACCAAAGTATTTTGTAACGTGTCCGGCACTCTTTTCTCTACCAGATTTACCCATTTGGGTGTCTTATCCATAACATGCTTCACCAAAAAGGATTCTTCTTTTAGCTCCTGTAATCTCCATTCATTATCCCATGAAAACTGACTCATCTGTACACCTCTTTAATCGTATTATATGAATTTTTCTCCCAATTTGCAATATATAACATAAAGGAATTTCACTTACGCAATCCTCTGTTTGCGCTTCACCGTTCTTTATGTGCATTTATTATATTGACTTTTCACATTTTACATACTATACTATAGGGTATACTATAATGGTAAGGTTTGAGGAAAATGACGAAAAATAACGATTTTATCACAATTGGCGAACTATCCAAATTGACAAATGTTAATGCAAAGTCTCTTCGTTACTATGAGAAGCTGGGTATACTCATCCCTGCATTTGTTGACCCGGTGAACAATTATCGTTATTATACTTATTCACAGATACATCTTGTGTCCATTATTCAATTTTATGTAGAAATGGGAATTCCGTTAATTGAACTGTTACCCTTTATCGATACCGAAACCGGAACAGTCAATTTACGGCATCAAATGCAGTACGGCATCGACGTGGCCAGACAAAAGATTGAATATCTTCAGAAGCAGATTGAGCATGCAGAGAAGCTGACCAGGGAAATGGAACGCTGTGACCATATTATGAGAGGCAAAGGACTCAAAATCTGCAAAACCTCCGTCAAAATCTGCTACGCTCTTCCTATACACGGCAGCATTTCCAAGCAACAGTATTATACACTGCTGCAGCATATGTATAATGACCTGCGCAAAGCAGACGTCCACCCCGGCAGTGAAACCGGAATTTTAAATTATGCTGACGAGGGAGAAAGAAAAAGCTATGTATATATTGACACGGATATTGCCGAACAAAGCGTACAGAACAGCCGCTATTTTATTAAAATACCCGCACAGAAATTTTACTGTGAACGGACAGCGTTTGAAAATATGAATTATCCATGGTTAGAACAGCGCTTCGGCTACGGCAGAATCCCTTATCTATTAACATTATCCGAATTGTTAACCAGTGAATACGATCCCGGAAATGCCGCTTTTGAACTGCGGTGGAATGCCGAAGCATGAGTGTCCCACCGCAGCCACTTATCCTTTATCCGGCTTTTACTACGCCCTCTTTCATCTGTTTCACATAACGGGCAACATGGGGCACTGCTTCTCTCCCGTATTGGGCTACCAGCTTAACAATTGCGCTTCCCACAATGGCACCGTCTGACAGCCCTGCCATTTTCTGTGCCTGCTCCGGAGTAGAAATTCCAAACCCTACGGCAACCGGTATCTCTGTTACATTCTTGACCTGTTTTACCATCGTACCGATATCCGTAGTAATTTCCGAGCGGACACCTGTAACCCCCAGCGAAGAAACACAATAAATAAATCCTTCCGCCTCCCTGGCAATCGTTTCGATACGTTCCTGCGAAGTAGGTGCAATCATCGAGATCAGGTCAATGCCATACTCCCTGCAGTTTTCCGACAATTCTGCTTTTTCCTCGAACGGAACATCCGGCACGATGACACCGTCAATTCCCACTGCCGCACAGCGTTCCATGAAACGCTTCGTTCCATACACATATATCGGATTCATATAAGTCATAAAAATCAACGGAATATCCGTTTCTTTCCGAAGCCTGACCACCAGTTCAAACAATTGATCCGTTGTCGTACCTGCACTCAGTGCCCGCAAATCTGCCTCCTGAATCACAGGCCCCTCTGCTATGGGGTCAGAAAACGGAATCCCTATCTCAATAATATCCGCTCCACTTTCCGCCATCGCCAGAATCAATTCATAACTGGTTTCGATATCCGGGTCTCCACCTGTGATAAACGGGATAAACACCTTTCCCTTTTTAAATGCGTCCCCTATTCTACTCATAAATTTCCACCCCCCGATATCTTGCTATTGCCGCCACGTCCTTGTCCCCTCGTCCGGAAACCGTCGCAATAATAATCTGCTCCTTATTCATCTTCCCGGCAATCTTCATCACATGGGCAATCGCATGTGCACTCTCAATTGCCGGAATAATCCCTTCTGTCCTTGACAGATATTCAAATGCTTCGACCGCCTCTTCATCTGTAATCGGAACATAGGAGGCCCGCCCTGTCTCATTCAGCATAGCGTGTTCCGGTCCGATACCCGGATAATCAAGACCTGCAGAAATAGAATACACAGGAGCAATCTGTCCGTACTCGTTTTGGCAGAACAGTGATTTCATGCCGTGAAAGATTCCCAGAGAACCGTTGGCAATCGTTGCCGCATTTCGAGGATTATCCACTCCCAGCCCCGCTGCCTCACAACCGACCAGTTCAACCCCCTCATCTTCTATATATTCATAGAAAGACCCCATAGCATTGCTTCCACCGCCTACACAGGCCACCACCACATCAGGAAGCTTTCCTTCCGCCTCCAGAATCTGTTGTCTGCTCTCCTTGCTGATGACACTCTGAAAATCCCGCACAATCATCGGAAACGGATGCGGTCCCATAACAGAGCCCAGAACATATAATGTATCGTCCACACGGGACGTCCATTCTCTCATCGCCTCGTTTACTGCATCCTTCAGCGTCATGGTTCCCGTCATTACCGGGTGAACCTTTGCGCCCAGAAGCTCCATGCGAAACACATTCAGCGCCTGTCGCTCCGTATCCTCTTTACCCATAAAGATTTCACATTCCATTCCCATAAGCGCTGCCGCCGTGGCCGTAGCAACACCATGCTGACCGGCACCCGTCTCAGCAATCACTCTGGTCTTACCCATTTTTTTCGCCAGCAGGACCTGTCCGAGCACATTATTAATCTTGTGGGAACCGGTATGGTTTAAATCCTCCCGCTTTAAATAAATCTTTGCCCCGCCGAGGTCTTTTGTCATTTTTTCCGCATAGTACAGCAGAGAAGGTCTTCCGGCATAATTTTTCATCAAATCATCTAACTCCCTGACAAATTCCTCATCATTCTTATAATGACGGTATGCCTCCTCTAATTCATGTACTGCATTCATTAAGGTTTCCGGCACATACTGTCCGCCGTACTGCCCATATCTTCCTGTCTCCATAGCTGCTCCTTTCCGTTTTGCTGTTCAAGATACATTCTCACATTTTTGCAATCATTCTGTATAATGTGAGATTTTTTGTCGCATTCACATTTTTATTCGACATTTTTCTCACATTTCCCTCGCAGTTGTGCCAATTTTTGCTTTTTATCCGCTGCCCGCATTAAAACTTCGCCTACGAGAACTGCATCCGCCTGTTCTTTCTCACAGGCTGCCACATCTTCTCTGGAGCTAATTCCGCTCTCTGTAACAAAGAGTGTTCCCTCCGGAGCAAATCGACGCAGCCGGATACTGTGATGAACATCCACGGTAAAATCCTTCAGATTGCGGTTATTGACACCAATTACTCTGGCACCTGCATTTACCGCCTGCCGGATTTCTTCCTCATCGTGAGCCTCCACCAGAGCAGACAGTCCCAGTTCGTCACATATCGCTATACTCTCCTTTATCTGATGCTCGTCTAACAGGGCACATATTAGTAAAACCGCATCGGCGCCGAGAACTCTCGCCTGATAAATCTGGTAAGTATCCACGGTAAAATCCTTCCGCAGCAGCGGCAGGCTTACCGCCTGGCGGATTTCTTCCAAATACCGGTCACTGCCCAAAAAGTACTTTGGCTCTGTCAGTACGGAAAGGCAATCCGCACCGGCACGTTCATACTCCATTGCAATATCCACATAGGGAAACTCTTCGGCAATCACCCCTTTTGAGGGAGAGGCTTTTTTCACCTCACAGATAAAGGATATCCGTTCTCCCCTCAATGCCTGTTCAAAGCGAAAATCCGGTAATATGCGCTTTGCTGCTAATGCCATCTCCTTCATCTGCTCCACAGAGATTTTTTTCTTTTCTTCAGCCACCTGAAGCCGCTTATCCGCAGCAATTCTTTCCAAAATATCTGCAGCCATTCCGCACCTCCATTTTTCTTACATTCAATCTCTTAGTCAGCCTTACTGCCACGCTGCTTTGTCGCCGCAATAAACTGCTCAAGTACCTGAAGGGCTTTTCCACTGTCAATCATCTCTTCCGCTATTTTTACCGCTTCCTGTATACTCTCTGCCTTTTTTGCAATATAAATGCATGCCGCTGCGTTCAGTACTACTGCATTCCTCTTTGCTCCTCTTTCCTCGCCGCTCAATATCGCTCTGGTAATCGCAGCGTTTTCCTGCGGATCTCCTCCCACAAGCTCTTTTTTGTCACATTTATCAAATCCAAATTGTTCAGGATTTATGGTATAATTGTTGAACTCTCCGTTTCGGATTTCACAAACAACCGTCGGTGCACACATAGAGATTTCATCCAGACAATCCGTTCCATACACAACCATACCATCTGTAACGCCCAGCTGGCTCAACACTTTTGCCATTGGCTCCACTAATGCTTCCTCATACACTCCCATCAACTGCATACCGGCATTTGCAGGATTGGTCAGCGGACCCAGAATATTAAATATTGTACGAATTCCCAGCTTTCCCCTGACCGGTGCCACATATTTCATCGCTTTATGATAAATCTGGGCAAACATAAAGCTCATATTGGTTTCCCGTAATACCTCCGACATCTTTTCCGGCGCAATCGTAATGTCTACGCCAAGAGCCTCCAACACGTCTGCCGCACCACATTTACTGGATACACTGCGGTTTCCATGCTTGGCAATCGGTATTCCTGCCGCTGCAGCTACAAAACCACTGGTAGTTGAGATATTGAAGGAGTTTGCACAATCGCCGCCGGTACCCACAATCTCCAACACATCCATTCCTTCATGCTCCAAATGTGCCGCATGGTTGCGCATTCCTCTTGCGCTTGCGGAAATTTCCTCGACAGTTTCCCCTTTCATGCGCAGTGCGGTCAGATATGCCGCCGTCTGCATTTCCTCTGCCTCGCCGCTAAAAATCTCATCCATGCAGCCCAAAGCCTCATCATAAGTCAAATCCTGTCTTTCTACTAATTTCTTTACTGCTTCTGTAATCATCACTCATATCCTCCTATTTCATTTAATATGTTAAGGTAATTGCGAGACTCCTGATTCTCAAAGTCTAGTTGTGCAATATCGACAATATCGCAAACAGGGTATTGGGGAGCCGTCGGTACTTAGGTGCTGTATTTTAGCACCTTATGTACCGTTACGAGCGACACATAGCGCAATGCCTGAATACTTAGCGAGGCTTAGCCGAGCTTAGTAGAAAGGTATGCCTTGGCTCGTGCCCAGTTGCGATTTGTCTATATTGTACAACGGCTGCCTTGAAAAACCTGAGTTTCGCAAATACCTGTTAATATCCAATCTGATAAACTCTGTCATGTCAGAAAATTCTCCAGTATTTCCCTGCCGTACTCCGTAAGTACCGATTCCGGGTGAAACTGCAATCCGTATATCTCCCTTTCCCTGTGTCTGACTGCCATAATCTCACCGTCCTCCGTCCTGGCAATTACTTTCAGGCAGTCCGGAAGGGTTTGCCCATCTCCTGCCAGAGAATGATATCGGGCAACCTTTATGCGAGGCGGTATTGCCTTAAAAATCGGCTCTCCGTCGTCAAAATCAATCACACTCTGCTTACCATGCATAAGTTGCTTTGCATAGGAAACTGTTCCTCCAAAGGCTTCAAAAATCGCCTGGTGGCCAAGGCATACACCGAGAATTTTAACCTGTGCACTGTAATTTTTTAACACTTCCTCACAAATTCCTGCATTCTCCGGTCTTCCCGGTCCCGGTGACAAAATGATATATTGCGGTTTCAATTTCTCAATCTCTTTTAGTGTCATCTCATCATTACGGACTACTTTTATTCCGTAATTGCTGTCCTTTCCCTCCTCTGCCATACCCTGTTCGCAGCGCTCCTTTTGGATACCGCCAATCAACTGTACCAGATTGTAAGAAAAACTGTCATAATTATCAATAAGCAAAATCATGAACCACTCACCTCCGCCGCATGTTTTACCGCTTCAATAACGGCTCCTGCCTTGTTTTCACACTCCATATACTCATTTTCCGGCACACTGTCCGCCACAATCCCAGCTCCCGCCTGCACATACACCTTATTATCCTTTTTTACGGCCGTGCGGATAGCAATGCACACATCTAAGTTTCCTGAAAAATCCAGATAGCCAATTGCCCCTCCATAGATTCCCCGCGCCACTGGCTCCAGTTCGTCTATAATTTCACATGCTCTGAACTTGGGAGCTCCGGACAAGGTTCCCGCCGGAAGCAGCGCCGAGATTGTATCACAGCCGTCCTTATCCTCCCGCAATTGTCCGGTAACTGTGGACGCAATATGCATGACCTTTGAAAATCGATGTATTTTCATATATTCTTCTACCTTCACGGTTCCAAACTCTGCAATTCTTCCAATATCATTTCTTGCCAAATCCACCAGCATATTATGCTCCGAACATTCCTTCTCGTCAGCAAGAAGCTCCCATTCCAGTTCCATGTCTTCTTCCCTCGCTGTCCCCCTCTTTCTGGTTCCTGCCACTGGAAAGGTCGTCAGCTTGCCCTTCACTAACTTCACCATCGTCTCCGGTGAAGTCCCTGCTATCTCCACATTATCGCAACCAATGAAATACATATACGGTGAGGGATTGGTGGTACGCAATACCCGATAGGTGTTTATCAGACTTCCGTGATATTCGGTCTCAAACCTTCTGGAAATCACCCCCTGGAAAATATCACCCTCCCTTATATAATGCTTTGTCTGTTCCACCATGCTGCAATACTCTTCCTTTGAAAGATTACAGGTAAACTCTATATTTTCATCTGCGTCCTCCTCCTTCAATGGCGATGTATCCTGAATCAGATGAATCATTTTCTCAATTTCGAGAACAGCCGCATTATATCCTTTTTCTCCGGTTTCGCTGCGGTAATTGACAATCACGCTGATTTTCTGCCTGATATGGTCATAGGCAATCACTTTATCAAACAGCATCAGGTTATAGTCATCAAACTCACTTTGTTTCAAGTGCAGCTTTGGCTCTGCATATCCAATCATCTCATAAGAAAAGTATCCAACCAGACCACCGGTAAAGCTGGGCATTCCTTCAATAGCTGGCGAGCGGTACTGCCCTAAAAGCTGTTTTAATGCCTCCATGGCGTCTTTTTTCTCCGTGGTCACCATTGCACCACTTTTCATCGTTACCATTCCGTCTTTACAGCTAATCTGCAAAAGTGGATTTACGCCCAAAAAGGAATATTGACCCCACTGCCTTCCACCTTCCACACTCTCCAACAGATAATATTTGCTGTCGATTTCCTTCAGTCTTCTCAATAAGGTAATCGGCGTTACAATATCTGCATATATTTCCTTGCAGACCGGAATCATATTATATTCCTCTTCAAATTGTTTTGCCCTTTCATAATTCGGAAACATATCACACCTCCTAAAATAAAAAAGCTCTCATCCCATACAGGGACAAAAGCGAAATATACTTCTGCGGTACCACCCAAATTGATGCAACAATGCACCCACTCTCTCTACACACAATCATATGCACCCCTTTGATAACGGACGGGTTCCCGTTGGCATCTACTCTGATTACTCATTTCAAACCACCCTCGTAAGTCCATTCAACTATCGACCACCTACTGTATCTCACCACCACAGCTCTCTGTAAAGCTTTACTATAGCATACTCCTCTTACTCATCGGTTTCGTAGTACAATATAACTGACCTGAACATAATGTCAGTTTTTTTACTGGATAAATTATATTACCATCTCTATCATTTGTCAAATACTTTTTTGTATTATGATATGCATCATGACTCCATTATCCACTAAACACCAGCAAATTGAAGACTATGGCTTCATTTCATATGTCTCTGACCATCGCGTGTAATGAATATCCTTTATGCTTCTATCATCACTATAATCCTTACACCCTCTAAGCCGGATATAGAATTCATCCCCTTTCAGTCCTCTCAAGGTAATATATCTTTCGCCCGCCTTTATTTTTGAGGTTTCCCTAACCTCTTTTACCTTTGCATCCTCAAATTCTTTATTCACTGCATACTCAATTTCATACCAGTCGCAAAAATCATACTTATAATACACGTCGCTTTGACGAATATCGCTCCAGTGAACTTTAAAACGTATTTTACCTTTTTTTCCCTTTTCTACCTCTATTATTTCCGGAACCTGACATTCCATTGTTTGAATTTCTGTATCTATATCCAAGGGGATCTTGCTTAGCACAGGCGGGTGGTCATCGCCGTATTCATCATCCGAATAAATGAACGTAATCGGATAATCATTCCCTGACTCTTCAAACTCAAAATACAAAAGGGCTGAAAGTCCTGCAATTCCAATTACTATAATGCCTATAATGGCTATAATCCTCCGTCTGCTTACACGGAACATATGTTCTTCCTTACGAGTAGCATTTTTGTTTTCCTCCTGCACATCCAATGGTTTCTGTAAATTTTCTTCGTTTTGCATACCGTATCTACCTCTTTATTTTGATACTTTTTCTTTTTGACCATTTTGTATAATACTTCTTTTGTGCATTTACTTTATAGCCTCTGACTTTGAGATAATATCTTTTTCCCTTTTTCATGTTTTTCAGCGTTATTCTCTTTTCATCCCATAAACCAATTGATTTCTGAACTCTCTTAAATTTCTTATTTGTTGCAAAACGTATCTCATATCCATCTATCTCCACCTTACTATTAACTTGAAATTGAATCTTTTTTCCTTTAATATTTTTTAGCTTTACTATAGTTGGCTTTGAATCTCCCAAACTTTGCAAAAAGGTCTCATCTAGTTCTTCCTCATATCCAGGCAAGCCTCCCTCTATTGATGGATGTTCTTCTGGAAAACGTACCCATGATGCATAAATAGAACTATTCTCATAAAATCGAGTAGCATCGCTTACTTGTGTTTCAAAATCTTCTAAATACCATCCCATAAATGTCCATTCATCACTGCCTTCAAGACCAGCCACCTCTTTAGAAGGTATCCATAATTTAATCGTCCCTCCTCGCTCCACAGTAATTGTTTTTGTAGGTTTTAAAATTGGTGATTCATAAACTGTAATGGTAACAATATTGTCATCACTGTATGCTGATACTGTATTTATATGTTTTTCACACATCCTAACACATATAAAGCTTAATAATATATATACGGCAATTTTTATTCTTTCCATGTCAACCCTCCTACTCTTTAATTGTAACAGTTCTTGTTTTTGACCATTTACCAGCATATGTTATCTTTTGTTGTTCCCGCTTAACCTTTTTCAAAGCTCTCACTCTCACATAATATACTTTACCTTTTTTTAAATTAGATATTGTTTTTCTATTTTTTTTGGTATATATAACTTTATACTTCTCAAAATTTTTATCAGTACTATACTGTACTTCATATTTGTAGGCATATTGAATTTTAGAGAACATTAAATTTATTTTTTTACCCTTACCACTACTAAGTTTCTTAATATTTACCTGCTCTAAAGATTTCACATTGTCCGAAAATGTTATAATGGTTCCATAATCATCTGGAATAGGGTTATGATGATGATCCATACTATTCATCGTATCTATATCCATATATAGATATTGTGTTGGATTACTTTTTTTAGTCCAACAGAAATCACAGTATAACACTTTTCCATCAATAATCGTTCTATTAAAGCTATGTGTGTACTCTCGATCTGCACAAGGTAATGCTATATAACCACACCTCGCCAAAATAGCAAATGCAAATTTTGAATAGGATGCACATACTCCTCTATGATCCTCTGTTTTGAAAAACCAATATAAGTCATAAATATTCTTATCATTATCGTATTTATATTTATTATACAACACTTGGTTTACTTTCGTTATAGCCTGTGTTATTGTAGTGCGGTTATTAAAACCTTTACATATTTTTTCTATTTCATTCTCTACATATAAGCACAGCTTATAATATTCTTTAAATTGATCTATAGAAATAACATAGACCACATTATTAGAATCATCTTTCAAATGTCTATACTCAAAGTTTTCCACCTTTAAATTTATATCCTACCCTCTTGCGCTTTTTCCACTGCTTATTAGTATAGAATTCTTCCTCTGTTTCAAAATGCGGTGTTTGTATCATCTTTAAATACTGAAAGTGCTCACAATACATTAATGTCAATGCTCTTTCAAAGGTTTCCTGATCCCATCCAGTCTTTATTATTCCATATTTTTTATATTTCTTCAATTGCATATTGTAACTATCTGACAAGAGTATTACTTTTCCATTTCGCGGTTCTTGTTTCAATAATTGTTTTAATAACCAATCTGCATTTTTCCTATCTTTTTTATTGAAAATAGTAATATTAAGCTCACGAAACTCTTTTACTTGTGTATCATATATTTTACCAGTATTATTAGAATTCAAATAATAATACGGTATCATACTAAGCTTACTGTTCGTAGATGTGTTTCTTCTTTCATCATCCGACTTCCATATTGCATAGAGGTCAATATCCTTCCCAAATGTAAACATATCATGTTTAAGATCAATTCTATCCCTATCCGATACCCTTTTATTAACTCCCCATCCCAATAGAATATCTCCTTGTTTAGTTGGAGTAGGTATATTATATTTTGAATATTTTTCGCCTTGCCTTATATAAAAATACTTTCCGTATTCTGGGAAATGAACTTTGTATTTAGTTGCACTATAACTATTAAAGTTTCTTGAATATAATGTAATATCAGAGTCCAAATTAACCCTGGTATCGCCTGTTATTTTAATATCATCTTCCGTAAACCATCCCATAAACTGATATCTGTGATTGGAAATACTACTGTCTGCCCCTTCAATCAAATATGTATCCCATTTTTTACCATTTTCAACTTCTACAGTTTCTATCACCTTTCCAATAACTGTATCATAAAAACTCACCGTATAACTTTCCGCAAAATACCATCTTGCTTTCACTATACAATCCTCGACAATATCTACCTCTTTTCCTTCCTTTATCTCAACTCCTTCTTCAGTAAACCAGCCATCGAAAATTAGAGTTTCATTGCTATGTATAGGGATAGGAATTTCTGGATATGTAGAACCTTCTTCTACAATTACTACCTGACCACCTGAAATGCTTCCTCCATTTGGGTCTAATGTTATTGTATACCTTTTGACTTCATCTCCTACATATTTTAATATAGCACTACTATCTTTGGTATACTGCATTAAATTAGACATATTCTGTTCACAATTATTGTCTGTAAAGATAGAAAACAACTGTTTTCTTGCTGACTCTAATTCCCCATAAACAATAGACAAATCACAAATTTTATTACAGTCAGAAAAACATTTTTTCCCCAACTCCAAGCCTTGCTCATTCAATTCTATAAAAATTTCCTTTATTTCAAATGCAGACGAAAAGGAGGATTCCCCTAGCACAGCCATACTTTTAGGAATCCCAATCATTTGTAAGTTCTTACAAAATGCAAACGCAAATGCTCCTACTTGTATAACCCCATCCTCTATTTCTATAGTTTGCACGCTGCTCGAAGCGAATGCATAATCTCCTATCTCTTTCACACTGCCCGGTATTATTAGATTTTCTTCACCTACACCTTTAAACGCATATTCCGAAATGCTTATTAACTTATTTGAAAAATTCAAACTTGATAATTTTTTGCACCCTGAAAAAGCATATCCTCTAACTTCGGTAATATCTGAAAAATCAAAAGAAGACAAACAGGAACAATCTTCAAAAGCATGATTATAAATTTTTGTACATTTTCCAGGTAAAATTATACTTTCAAGATTAGAAAAACAAGAAAAATTATATCTTCCAATATAATCAATATTCGAACCATCAATAACAACTATATTCTTAACATCACTTACCGAAAATTGATATGTCCCTCCATTTAGCGCATCAATATCATATAGATTATTTAATAGCTTTTCAAAAGACTCCTTTGCGGCTACCTTTGACTTCGCATCATATATTCCACAATTATATAAAATCAGTTCTCCCGTAAAAGGTTCAAAAGAATAACTTAAGTCATATGACTCCTTAGAATGGTATTGGTTTAATATATTTTTATTATAAATAAAATATTTATTATCATTTACCATTTGAATCATGTAAAAAAACATAGTTTCTGAAATACAACAGTCTTCTACGCTATCTTCAATGATTATCATATCGTAGTCATCTAAATCCGGTAATTCCATTTCCTCCGGATTCATATAAACAAAATTAAGATTACTGGGTCTATACATACCATAATAAGCTCTTTGAATAAAAAAGTTTTCACTTTCTTTAATCATTGAAGAAATTGAATCCCCCTCAAAACCTAAAACCAAGATACGACCGGTTGCTTTATATGAATTAGTGTCATATGTTATATAATACGTTTCTCCATCCAAAAAATTCAACAAACTTAAGTTTGTATCAAAGTAAAAAGTCCTATATCTTATGAATGCCATCATCTCACTGTTACAAAAATCATGTATACTATATTTTCGCAAAGTATCATCGGATAAATCTACATATTCCGCTTTGCCACAAACAGAAAAGAACAGATATGTAAACATAAACACACATATACATAAGTTTCTCTTAATTCTCTTAAAATTATTCATTTTATCCCCCTGTAATATATTACTCTTTGCATTTTCGTTTCTCTTCACAGCTATAGCATCAGTCTTTTTTGTACAAGCGCAAAATTATTATCTCCTAACTTAATCAGTGATTTCTATATGCAAAGCTTATACAGCAGATATATTTCTGATACACCAAAATTCTAGTCTTAAGTTTATCACACTTCAATGTCTTTTTCAATACACAATTCAACATCTATATCTAATTAGATATAGTTTATAATATCACACTGTACAACAGACCCTTAGCTAACAATCAGAACCACCGGCTTAGCCGGTGGTTTGCTCACACCCTATAAGGGCTTGTTACCGGCTCTGGAGTCTAAAGACTCACCGAAAGATTCGCCAGCCGCAACATCATTCTGTACCAGTCCTAAAGGA
>JAMPAW010000008.1:0-22033 GCA_023666975.1 Clostridium sp. | reverse complement strand
ACCGATCAACACCTCTTTCCCACGAAAAGCAAATCCATATTTCCGGATTCTTTCTGCGTGAATCCCCTGATCTAACAAAGTCTGTTCGTAGTGCTTCTCTGTGATCTGCTGCAAAGCATTCTGTACAGTTTCCTCCATATCCTTTTCCTTTTTGGAGTTGTATATCTTAAATTCCATGATAATCGCATCATCTGCCTCATGCAGTGGTTTTAACATCACATCATAACGTCCGAAACCGCTTTCCCGGTTAGACGATATCTCATATCTGTCTTTCAAATCGACCAAAAGCCCCAGAACAAAACCATGATAAAACCTCTCCGGTGTTCTTGCAGATGGTTTCTCACCGCCATCAAAAGAACTGAACATGGACTGCGCCACCTCTTCCATATAGGCATTCATTTCCTCTACATCCGCCCGCAGCAGGGCTCTGATAAAGCCATTATAATCTGTTGAATTTTTGGCAAACCAGCCGCTGACCATCGTTTCAAACATGTCCCGAACTTCATGATTGGTTAATTCCAGTTCATAAATCTTCCCCTGGATTTCATTTACTTTGAGATATCCGCTGGCAAACAGAAGGCTCCAGACCGCACTGTCCCCCTGTTCATCTAACTGGTTAAAGACGACTTCTTCATCGATTTTGCTGTAAATGCTACGCCCCTGCAGCAGATCCTCAAACTGCATCTTCATTTCTTTATCTCCGGTTCGGATCAGGCTGCCCGCCAGACGGTTGGAGCTGGTATTCGCCCAATAGGATTTCAATTTCTTGTCTCGCAGAAAATTAATAATAGACCACGGATTATAAATACCCCTTAGATTACCAATCGTAAAACCATCATACCAGAACTTCACTTCTTCCTGATTCGTCAGGCCATATTCCTCCATGGCAGTAAATACTTCCGTTTCCGTAAAACCAAAATAAGAAGCATATTCTTCCGAAACCATGCTCACTACCCTGAGATTGTTTAAATCTGAAAACATAGACTCTTTACTGACTCTGGTGATGCCTGTCATAACAGCACGTTCCAAACACGGATTCGTCTTAAAGGTCGCATTAAAAAGATTACGCATCAAAACGATTATTTTATCCCAGCAGCCATTCACATAGGCTTCCTGCAAAGGAGTATCATATTCATCTAACAGTATAATTACTTTTTTCCCGTAGTACCGATACAAATAATCCGAAAGATTGTGCAAAGCAAATGCCGCCTCCGCTGATGGCATTCCGATACCAATGGACTGAAATCTGTCTTTTTCCTGTTCCGTCAATACACTGCTTTCTAATAAAAAACGGTGCTTTGTGTATATTTTTTCGATAATCTCACAAATCTGCCAGTAAATTTTATCAAATGTATTTTCTTTCACGGATGCAAAACTCAAAAATATCACCGGATAACTACCCTGCAGTTCCCGGTACTTTTCATCTTTCCAGATATCCAAACCCTCAAAAATCTCCCCCTGCCCCTGATAGCGGTTACTGAAAAACCGCTCCAGCATACTCATAGTCAGGGTTTTCCCAAAGCGTCTGGGCCTGGTAATCAGGGTGACTTCATCCGTACTTTCCCACCAGTTCTTAATGAACATTGTCTTGTCAATATAAAAACAATCTCCCTGTATTAATTTTTCAAAATCCTGCACACCAATCGCTACTGTTCTTGCCATGTCATACACCTCCTGCAGATACCATTCCCTCTATGTACCACTTCCATAGTCTAGCATAACAGCATTAAAAAATCTACCGCGATTGCATGACCATAAGAAAATCCCATCTTCGGATTAGTCTTTTTTCGATTCTTTCAAAATTTAACTTTTCCCGCTCACCCGTTCTTCACCCACACATATCCGATTCCGTACACCGTTTTGATATACTCGTTCGCAGACAGCTTATCCCGCAGGCGTTTCACGGCCACGGACAGCGCATTTTCGTCCACATATTCCGCCCCGTCTGTCCAAATCCGGTCAACCAGCTTCTCACGGCTTAACGTCATTCCCGCATGAGCGGTCAACAGCCGCAGCAGCTTCTGCTCTGTCTTGCTGAGCTCCACAGGATTTCCCTGACAGTAAAATTCCATTTTTTCAAAATCAAATACATAGGCGTCCATAATAAACTGCGCATCCTTTTGATTCCGTTCCCATTTGCGCAGTGCCGTATTGACTCTTGCCCGCAAAATGGCAAGGCTGAACGGTTTGGTGATATAGTCATCTGCCCCCATTTCCAGCCCTGCCACAATATCGGATTCCAAATCATTTGCCGTCAGCAAAATCACAGGTATATCCGCCTTTTCTTTTATCTCTTTCAGGAAATCAAAACCATTCCCGTCGGGCAGATTCACATCTAATAAAATGAGGTCACAATTTTGTCCCTCCCATAGCCTTCCGGCTTCCTCTAAGCTGTCTGCGCTTATTGTCTGTATTTCCTCGGAAGACAGGGCACGGCAAAGTCCGTTTGCCAATGCCGTATCATCTTCTATGATTAATATCTGCTTCATTGCTGGCACCACCTGTCGAAAACATTACACTATTACTGCCTGTATCCCCCCAGAAAATCTCCGAGACTTTCCACGGCATCTTTCAGTACCTCGATACGCGGCAGATACACGATACGGAAATGATCCGGCTGTCCCCAGTTAAATCCGCCGCCGTGAATGATCAATATTTTTTTCTCCTTTAACAGGTCCAGCGCAAACCGCTCATCATCCACAATATTGAACTTTGTAACGTCCAGCTTCGGGAAAATATAAAATGCTGCCTTGGGTTTTACCGCACTGATACCCGGAATGTCATTTAATGCCTTGTAAATATAATCTCTCTGTTCATAAATCCGGCCGCCGGGGACAATATAATTATTTACGCTCTGATACCCGCCAAGAGCCGTCTGCACAATGGACTGCGCCGGCACATTCGAGCAGAGCCGCATATTGGAAAGCATGTTTAGCCCTTCAATATAATCCTTTGCCATTTTCTTATTCCCGCTTAGGATCATCCAGCCAATTCGGAAACCCGCTATCATGTGGGACTTGGAAAGCCCGCTGAAGGTCACACAGAACAAATCCGGTGCTAACGAGGCAATGGACACATGCTCGTATTCATCCATGACGAGACGGTCATATATTTCATCGGAAAAGATAATCAGCTGATGCTTTCTGGCCACCTCGGCAATTTCCTGCAGCACTTCCCTGGAATACACGGCTCCCGTCGGATTGTTGGGATTGATGATCACAATCGCTTTCGTCCGGTCTGTGATCTTCTTTTGGATATCCCCCATATCCGGACACCATTCTGCCTGCTCGTCGCAGATATAATGAACTGCTTTTCCGCCTGCTAACGTGACACAGGCCGTCCACAAAGGATAATCCGGTGACGGGACAAGCACCTCGTCGCCGTCATCCAGCAGGGCTGACATGCTGAGGTTGATCAGCTCGCTGACACCGTTTCCGGTATAGATATCCTCCACAGAAAGGTTCGGTATATTTTTTATCTGCGCATACTGCATGATCGCTTTTCTGGCTGAAAAAAGCCCCTTTGCCGCAGAATATCCCTCACAGTCCGTCAACTGTCTTTGCATATCATATATCACTTCATCTGGGGTGCGGAAACCAAACGGTGCCGGATTTCCGATATTCAGCTTCAATACACTTGTACCGCTCTCCTCCATTCTTGTAGCCTCATCAACCACAGGTCCCCTGACATCATATAACACATTATCCAATTTTGATGATTTCTTAATCTCCTGCATTGCTGCTCCTCCTTCTCGATTCCGGTATCGTGAATCCGTTCCCGCCCTTTGCCCGGTTTTGGCATTCTCTTTCCCTGCGTTACCATACAGCCATTCCACATCAACTGCCAGCACCTGCGCAAGAAACTGCGCAATATTCCTTCTGGGTACCGCCTTTCCGCTGGCATACTGGCTCATCTGGCCTTTTCCCAGCTTGATGCCGGCCTGCTCCGCCGCCCGCAGAAAATCCACCTGTTTCAGGTCCCGGCTGCGCATAGCTGCATTCAACCGTTCGGTAAATATCTTTTGGCTCATAAACAATTCCTTTCCCTTATAACCACTTTCTACGCTCAGACAGTTCCGATTCGACCATGGTTTTATAAAAAGTTCATTTTTCTAAAACCAATTATAACACACCAATGCAAGAAGTTCAATATTTATTTTTCAAGGTTTATTTTCATCAAAAAAGTTCATTTTTTATTTTTTCATAAAACAAAATCATTCCCAGCACTATCGCTGCCACAGGCTCCACAAAAGCAATCATCCTGTTTGCCGATTTTTATCTGCTTCTCCTTCGCCCGAACAGCACTACAGCCACGGCAATGATTACCCCTTCTGCCAATAGAACCAGAAAACTTTTCTCCCACATCTGCCGGAACTGTTCCGGTGTTGTAAGTCTCCGCAAAAGAAGGTCGAACGCAAATGCCAGACAAGCCCCCGTAGCGTGAATATCCACTAATATCCCATGAAAAACCCCGGTTTTCAAGCTGTCCACTATCGCAGCCAAAAGAAAAACCACCTGAAGCAGAATGATGGCCAAAAACTGCCGGTGAAAAAATATTCCCAGTTTGTCAGGGGCTATCCCAAACAGGCCGGTTCCTTCCGCCACTCCCCGCACGCTATACGTCACTCCGTTCACGCCATACGAGGCGGCAAACCGGAATATACTGCAATAAAGAATAAGCACTATGCCGATCCCGCCCACGACCGGCTCCCATTTTGCATGCTTTCCGGTTATATTCCCGCCTGGCATCATCAAATAAGCACCTGCCATGATAACCGGCATCATGATATAACAGTAATACAAATCAATAGCGGCAAAACGGTGACTGTTCATCTCGATGAATACGCCTGCTGCCAGACATGCAGCCAGCAGCCCAAAGCTGATTCTGTTTTTTCTGGTATAAGTCTGCCTCACTTTCTTCATATAATCAATCTGCCTGCCGCCAGTCTCCTCCGACACAAGCTCCGTCGCCGTCATCATCTCCAAAAGATTCCGGCACGCACTGCATTCCGCCACATGCTTCCGAACCAGTTTCCCCGAATCCTCTGAGCAGATTTCATCGATATAAGACGGCAATAAATCCTTAATCACATTACAGTTTATCTCACTCATTTTTTCCCTTCCTTTCTAATAATTTTTCCTTTCCCCGGTAAAAATTAACCCGCGCCCAATTTTCACTTTTTCCCATGATTTCGCCAATCTCTTTGAAGGACAAATCACCGCTGATCCGCAGATACATCACCTCCCGCATCTGATCCGGCAGCTTCTGCATTTCCTTCAGCACATCAAAAAGCTCCAATCTGGCTAAAACCTGCCGCTCCGTATCTGCCTTCGTATCCGTTTGCTCCTCTTCTTCTGCCGGAATTTCACGGTTATGCTTTTGCAGGTATTGATAATACAAATGCTTTGCGATCTGACAAAGCCACGTAGAAACCTTGCAGCTTCCGTCATACCGTTCCAAAGACTGATAAGCGCGTAGAAACGTTTCCTGTGTTAATTCCTCGGCCAGATATTCGTCATGGCACCGGGAACAGAGGAAATGAAAGACGATTTTGGCATTTTGTTCGTATAATTCTTCCATTGGGTTCCTCCTTCCTGTTCCTATATCCGTTTCAAGCACGATTCGTTACAAAAAACAGCAATCTAACCAAAGAAAAAATCCCCAGAACCGTCGTCCTAAGGATTTCTTCTTATCACCAACTTTGCATTTGTTGAACAAATTCAGCTTAGCATACTCCCTGAGCCAGCATAGCCTCTACAACCTTCTCAAAGCCTGATATATTTGCACCGGCAACATAGTCTCCCGGAACATTGTAACGCTTAGCCGCATCATCTAAGCTATGGAAGATATTTACCATAATTCCTTCCAGCTTGGAATCAACTTCCTCAAAGCTCCATGAAAGCCGCTCTGAATTCTGGGACATTTCCAGTGCCGAGGTTGCAACACCACCGGCATTTGCTGCCTTGCCCGGAGCGAACAGCACACCGTTTTCCTGTAAATACTTTGTTGCCTCTAATGTTGTCGGCATGTTTGCACCTTCGGCAACTGCGATACAGCCATTAGCCACTAACTGCTTTGCATCCTCGATATCCAGCTCGTTCTGCGTTGCACACGGAAGGGCAACATCGCACTTCACGCTCCATACGCCTCTGCCCTCATGATACTCTGCACTCGGTCTTGCAGAAGCATACTCGGTTAACCGTGCCCGCTTAACCTCTTTCACTTCCTTCAACAGTGCTACATCAATGCCTTCCGGATCGTAAATCCAGCCGGTTGAATCTGAACAGGTTACCGGCTTCGCACCCATTTGCTGAGCCTTCTGGATAGCATAAATGGCAACATTACCGGCGCCGGATACAACAACTGTCTTGCCTGCAATGTCATTGTTATTGCACTTTAACATTTCCTTTGTCAGATAGAGCAGACCATAGCCTGTAGCCTCTGTTCTTGCCAGAGAACCGCCATATGACAGTCCCTTACCGGTCAGCACGCCCTCGAATACGCTGCGAATCTTCTTGTATTGTCCAAACATATAGCCAATCTCTCTTGCACCTGTTCCGATGTCTCCGGCCGGCACGTCTGTATCTGCACCAATATACTTACAAAGCTCAGTCATAAAGCTCTGGCAAAATGCCATAATCTCTCTGTCTGATTTACCCTTCGGGTCAAAATCAGAACCACCCTTACCGCCTCCGATTGGCAGACCGGTTAAGGAATTTTTGAAAATCTGCTCAAATCCCAGGAATTTGATAATTCCCAGATTAACTGACGGGTGAAGTCTTAAACCACCCTTATATGGTCCAATCGCATTGTTAAACTGTACACGGAAACCTCTGTTTACCTGAACCTGTCCCTTGTCGTCTACCCAAGGTACTCTGAACATAAACTGTCTGTCAGGCTCTGTAATCCGCTCCAGCACTGCCTCTCTTCTATATAACTCCTCATTTGCATCAATTACCGGTCTTAACGAATTTAAAACCTCCTCAACTGCCTGTAAAAATTCCGGCTCGCTTGCATTTTTTGTCTTTACCTGCGCAAGCACTTCATCAACATAAGACATTCCTTTATCCTCCTTAATAAATTTAATTAAAAAAAGAACACACTTAGACGTATGTTCTTTCCATTAGACGCCTTTGTCTGTTGATATTATAGTAAATAAACTTAATTTATTCAAGTTTGTGCGATTTCAATTAAATATTATAACGTTTTTTTTCATTTCACTTTACTAAATTAAGATATTGTCCCGTTTTATCAAACAATCTTCAGATTTCACTTAATAAAATCAAGAGTTCAATATTATAACATCTGCCGTTATCATAATATTACTATTATATCCATTGCCATATTATAAGAAAAATACGATAACAGAAAAAAGTCATAAACTATACATAACCATATAATCCCCGAACCGAAACCTCACCGGAAATAATCGTCTCCTGCTTTCCCTGGCTGTCCGTTACGATCAGTCCTCCTCCGGCATCTATTCCCATAGCGGTTAAAATGCGCTCTCTGTCTTTCTCGACTACTTTTACCTCCCTGCCTCTGTTTACCAGCACGGAATTATATTCCTCTTTGAACGCAGCCAGATTCCCGCCTTGTAAAAAAGTCTCATAGCACTCTTCAAATTCTTTTAAAAAGGCACCAAGAAGCTCCGCACGGTTTACCTTTTCTCCGGTTTCCAGCCGGATAGAGGAGGCCATTTTCCGAATTTCCTTAGGAAATGTAGTCTGGTTTGTATTGATTCCTATCCCCACTACCACATAATTGATGTATTCCAAATCCGTACTGCTCTCGGTCAAAATTCCGCAGATTTTCTTTCCGTTTGCCACGACATCATTCGGCCATTTAATCATCGTCTCCAGATGACCCACTCTCCGGATTGCCCTTACCAGCCCCATTGCAGTAAGCAGCGTAAGCATAGAAGCCCGTTCTGCCGGTATATCCGGTCTCAATAAAACAGAAAAATAGCAGTTTCCTTCCGGCGACACCCAGCTTTTTCCCCGCCTGCCGCGGCCTGCCGTCTGCTGCTCCGTCACGACAAGCGTTCCGTCTGCAGCTTCATTTTCTCCCAACCGTTTGGCCTGTATATTGGTAGAATCCGTCTCTTCAAAATGAACAACCTGACGCCCCAGCCATTTTGTCTGCAAATATCTGCGAATCCTCATTTCATCAAGAACATCTGCCTCCTCCAGCAGCTTATAGCCCCTGTTATTAACGGAATCTATCCGGTACCCCTCTTCCTTCAGTGCTTTTACCTGCTTCCAGACAGCAGTGCGGGACACGCCCAATTGCTGGCAGATATCCTGACCCGAAACATATCCAGTATTTGTCCTCAACAGGTCCAAAATGATTTCTTTCATTCCACCCATGTGGCTTCCTCCTATTTCTTATCTATACTCGCGAACGAAATTGATTGCCGAATCCAACATTTCACCACGGTATATGCAGTTAAACTAAGCATTTGCCTTCGGCAAATACTAAGGTTAACTAGTATAACTATCCTGCACAGGTTTTGCCTTCTCCTCCGCAGTGTTTTCCGCCTCTTCCCTCTTTATCTTCAGCATGCCATATAGTGCATTCCCCACCTGGCTCTCTCCCAAAAAAGGAAGCACATACTGCTCTTTGCCGATATAGAGCTGAACAATACCGCAATCCATATTTTCATTCGGCGTCACAAAACCTAAATCGGTAATTTCATCATAGCCAATTACCCTCTGCCTCCGGTGTGTTTTCAGTGTCATTGCTTTTTCGCCAAAAACATAGGTAATATCATATGCCTGCTCCCTGAACGTCTGACACAGCAGATAAATACCGTAAGACAGGCAGCCGCAGCACAAAATCACGGTAACAACCGCACTTTTCTTCTCTTCGCTTGTTACCACTACCACGAAGCGCAGCACTGCCACCAAAATGAACACGCAGGCCACAAAACGCATTGCCAGCCGGTTTGCTCTATTTTTCTTCACCGTATGTTCCATAAACCCAGCACTCCCCTACATTTTACTTAAAAATCCACATCATCAAAATTATCTGATGATGTGGACATACTCTCTTTTCATCGGTAAATGATGTCATTTCTTCCCGGACCATTAGAGATCATGGTAATCGGGAAACCAAGCTGTTCCTCGATAAACTCGATATATTTTCTGCAATTTTCAGGAAGGTCATCATACTCGGTAATCCCCCTGATATCGCTCTTCCAGCCCGGAAGCGTCGCCAGCACAGGCTTTGCCTTTTCAAGCTTCCCCGTAGTCGGAAAATCGGTTGTAAATTCACCGTCGATGTCGTAGCCTATACAAACCGGTATCTCGTCCAGATAGCCCAGCACGTCAAGAACGGTAAAAGCGATATCCGTTGTACCCTGAATACGGCAACCATATTTGGAAGCCACACAGTCAAACCAGCCCATTCTCCTCGGACGTCCCGTTGTCGCTCCATACTCGCCACCGTCGCCGCCCCGGCGCCTAAGCTCGTCCGCTTCATCTCCAAAGATTTCACTGACAAATGCTCCTGCACCTACTGCAGAGGAATATGCTTTCACCACAGTGATAACCTGCTTAATCTCATACGGCGGAATGCCTGCACCGATAGCGCCATACGCTGCCAGCGTAGAAGAAGACGTCACCATTGGATAAATGCCATGGTCAGGGTCTTTCAGCGAGCCAAGCTGTCCCTCCAGCAAAATATTTCTTCCGTCTCTGATTGCCTGATGCAAAAATGCAGATACATCACCCACATAAGGCTCCACCATATCCCGATATTGCATCAGGGTATCAAACAATTCTTCTACATTCAATGTCGGCTTGTGATACAGATGCTCCAGCAATACATTCTTCTGAACCACAATCCGTTCCAGCTTCTCCTTCAGTGTCTCCGGACTAAACAATTCATTCACCTGAATACCAATCTTTGCATATTTATCAGAATAAAACGGTGCAATACCGGATTTGGTCGACCCAAAAGATTTCCCTGCCAGCCGTTCCTCCTCATATTCGTCAAACAGAATATGATACGGCATCACAATCTGAGCACGGTCGGATACCAGAATGCTCGGTGACGGCACGCCTCTGTCCACAAGCTCTTGGATTTCCTTAACTAAGATAGGAATATTAAGGGCAACGCCATTACCGATAATATTGGTCGTATGATCATAAAATACACCCGACGGCAATGTGTGCAGCGCAAACTTGCCATAATCATTCACGATTGTATGACCGGCATTTGCACCGCCCTGAAAGCGGACGATAATATCTGCTTCCTGACTCAGCATATCTGTAATTTTTCCTTTTCCCTCATCTCCCCAATTTGCTCCTACAACTGCATTAACCATATAGTTATCCCTCTCCTTTATTATTCATCAGGTAATTGCAATGCCCATACAAAAACGCAAACATTACCATGATTTTACTTAACGCATATGATTAGTATACTCCCCTTCGCCGCATAAGTAAAATTGATATTTCTAATGTATGTCATAAGCTTCACTTATATATTCCCCGAAAAGAAAATTCCGTCCCCCTGTCAGAAACGGAATCCTTCTCCTTACGCCGTGCGAATATTTTTCTCAATAAATGTTTTAATCAACGTCTTCTCTTTCTGCGTCTCCAACGGGTCTAATACAATCTGCCCATTTTCCTTGCTATATATGCAGGCATATAGATCGACCTGTTTTCCGGATACTGCATTTGCATTCTCGGCCTCCGTATAAATCAAATAACGCTGTCCGTTTTCCGGATTCTCCACCACACTCAAACCCACATAGGTAATCTCTTCCCCTTTTTCATTTGTCAGCTTAAATGTATTATTCTGTTCCATGGTTATCCTCCTTTGTGTACACTTCTATATCTGTCTCCAGCAATTCCTTTAATTTGGCAGCCGCAACAGGCATTGTGGAACGCCGGTCAACAATCAGACACATATCCCGTTCGGGAATCCGTTCTTCAAATTCTAATAAAAAAAGTTCTCCTCTATCTAACTGCTTTCTCGCAAAATCTTCTACAACACAGCCGATTCCCAAATTGCGCAGGGCAAACTGTACAATCATATCGCTGGTCGCCAGTTCAAACTCCGGAGTAACCGCCGTTTTCTTCTGTCTCAGATAATCATCTACATATTTTCTGGTACTGGTATTACTCTCTAAGCAAATCAATGGAAGCTCATTCAGCTTCTGATAACTCCAGCACCTTCCCTGCAACTCCCGGAACTTTTCCCCGGCCACAAACACATCCTGTATACTTCGGACTCGGAAAACGTCAAATTGTGTATCAATTGCTAAGGGTTTGGTCACGACCCCAAAATCAATTCGTCCCTGATACAGGTGGTCAATGGTCTGCGGCGTCGGGGCATTCGTAACTGTAACCTTGATTTCGGGATATAGCTGATGAAACCGTTCCAGATAGGGTAATAAATAAAACTGAAGGGTCATATCACTGGCACCAATCCGTACCTCTCCACACTCCAGATTTATCAGCTTAGCAAGCTGATTCTCTCCTGTCAGAATTGTCTCATAGCCCTCCTTCACATAGGAATACAGTAAAGTTCCAGCGCGGGTTAAACTGACACCTTTGGCATATCTGGTAAAAAGCTCTATCCCTAATTCCTGCTCTAGCTGTTTAACAGCTTGGGAGACGGCAGGCTGCGATATGCAGAGCCTCTTTGCAGCACCAGTTATGCTAAGCTCGGTGGCTACATAATAGAAAATCTTATAGTATTCAAGATTGATATTCATATTATCTCTCCTTCTACTCATCGGATTCTCTATAGCTAAATTATAATACAATATATTGTGTTTGTACAGCCCTAATTTGCTATATCTGCTGAAAAACCTCACCAATCCGTTCATTAATCAACAAATCGGCATGAACGTCCCTTGCTGTTTGGTCCATATTGATAACCACTAAATGCTTACCGTGGAAATAATCGATAAATCCGGCTGCCGGATAGACGGCCAGTGAAGTTCCGCCAATAATCAATACCTCCGCATCACGAATGTACTGGACCGTCTTCTGCATAGTCGTCGCGTCCAGTCCTTCTTCATACAATACAACATCTGGCTTGACGGTTCCTCCGCACTCACATTTCGGAACACCGGCAGAATCTACGATATACTGTACCGGATAGGATTTTCCACAGGACTCACAGTAATTTCGATGTACGCTGCCATGCAGCTCCAACACCTCTTTACTGCCCGCCGCATAATGCAGCCCGTCAATATTCTGCGTAATCACAGCCCTCACCTTCCCCCGCTTCTCCAAATCAGCCAGCTTCAGGTGGGCGGCATTCGGCTTTGCCTCAAGAGCAATCATTTTCTTTTTATAAAATTCAAAAAATTCCTCAGGGTGGTTGACATAAAAACTATGGCTTACCATAACCTCCGGCGGATACTTGTACTGCTGGTTATACAGACCGTCTACGCTCCGGAAATCAGGAATCCCGCTCTCCGTAGACACTCCTGCACCGCCAAAAAATACAATGTTATCACTTTCCTCTATAATATTTTTCAGCTTTTGAATTTTCTCCTTTGACTCTTCGTGCAACATATCATTCTCCCCCTTCCGTATTCTACAAATATCTATTCTATTGGTTCCCCAAGCTTTCCTGCATCAATGTCATCACTGCTGCCAGAGCCTCTTCCTCGTCTGCCCCGTCGCAGATAATTTCAATCTCGTCCCCATGCTGTACACGTGCTGCAAGTAATCCCAACACACTCTTGGCATTTGCCATGTAATCCCCCTTCTTCATCTGTATCCTTGATTGATACTTAAGGCTTACCTCACACAGCTTTCCTGCCGGACGCAAATGCAGCCCCAAAGGCTCGGCAACCACAAAACTTTGTGATACCATGTCACCCCTCCTATACTCCATATCGGACAACCTTCATCTTTTATCCGATACGTCTTGTCAATTATTCCTCCTCTTCCGGCTCCACTGCAACAATCTCTACCTGTACCGTTATCGCCTCCGGTATTTCTATTCCTTTAATATCCCTCATGCTTACGGTAAAGGTATGGATTCCGGGTCCGTATCCGCTTACATCAATACTCGGAATCAGATTGGTTATTTTCAGGCTGTCGACATCTTCCTTCAATCCATGGGCAGAAATCGTATATCCCGGTCCGTCCTCTTTGATAATCGTATACTGGTAGCCCTCCTCCTTACCAACAATGTTAATATCATCTGGGTCAAGAGTTAATGTCCGTTCGATTACCCGTTCAATCATTACCTTAATCATGATTTCTTCTACGTTCTCCGCCAGCATAATGCCGCTCGGAAGATAATCGGATATCACAACAGAGGTCTCCAAATCCCTGTTACATTGCGTCACATCTACATCATCAATAACGATTTCGTCTACCCTCGCCAAATCTTCAGTCTCTCCCACTACCAAAATGGTCGTTGGCTGATAATCAATACTGGCAATGGTATATCCCTCATGCGGTTCTCCTGTCGTTTTCACCTTAACCGACAACTGCTTTGTCTGCATAATTTCAACGGTTACATTAACATCTGTAACATCGTATTCAAACTTGGTCGCATCAATTACTTTCCCGCTGCTGTCCAGAAAAACAGGCTTCGCATTGGCGGTCAGATTATGATTGGCTCCGGCTGTCTCCACATCGACGACGACTTCCGCAATATTGTTGACCACGCTCTCCGCACCCTTTACGGTAATCAGATTCGGCGTTGCCGATTTGCTCCGTATCGCATATCCGTCTGCCACATCTGAACCGGCCCGCACAGTAATCGGAAACTGCTTTTCTATCTTATTTTCGACTGCTACAATTACGGCATTATCGTTATAGGATATCGTTAAATCTCTGGCTATATAACTGCTGATTGCCGACACTTCCACAGCGACGGCATTGGTTACGGACATTTTAGACAAATCGGCAACTGCTTTGAAATCTTCATTCGTCAGTTTTTCCACAACACTCCGCCTGCCCTTAACGACAATATCCACAGTCGCCCCGTCCGGAACCTCATACACTTTACTCTTTTCTGTAATGGCATTACCATTAACAAACTCTATCACAATCCCCGAAATCTGTTTAGTGGTCTTGTAATCATCAACATTCGCCACAACCACCCATACCAGAATCGCAAATATCAGAGAAAGCACCTTTAAGCCGAAATGATTAAGAATTCGTTTTTTCATGTTTACCATGTCCTTTCCACCATTTCATTTTCTTCACAATCGTCTCCTTTTTGCTGAGGTCCTCTACCATTCCTGCAAACTTGTCTCTCGGCAGATTACGATAGATTTCGCCACTGTATGCCAAGGAAACTGCACCGGTCTCCTCCGACACGATTACGGTAATACTGTCCGACACCTCACTGACACCGATCGCCGCACGATGCCTGGTTCCCAATGCCTTGTTAATATCCATATTATCCGACAGTGGCAGATAACAGGTTGCACTGACAATCCGGTTATTCCGAATCAAAACAGCACCGTCATGCAGCGGTGTATTGTGCTCGAAAATATTAATCAACAGCTGGCTGGTGACAATGGCATCAATATTAATTCCGGTTCTCTCATAGTCTCCGAGACTGGTATCCTGCTCAATGACAATCAGTGCTCCCGTCTTTACCTCCCCCATGGCATAGGAAGCCTTTGTAATCTCGTTTAACACTTTCTTTTCCAACCGCATACCGTTTTTTGTACCGTCAGTACTGAACAGGCCGGACAGAAATTTCCTTCTTCCCAGCTGCTCCAAAGCTCTGCGGAATTCCGGCTGAAAAATAACAATTATCGCAATCACTCCGACACTAATCGTATTCTTAAATATCCATAAAATCGTGTTAAATTGAAATACCGTTGCCAAACCGGTAAAGAATAAAAGCACCAGAATACCTTTGATTAGCATCCATGCACGGGTTTTCTTAAACCAGTCCATGATATAGTATATCAAAATCGCAATAATGATAATTTCAATCACATCTGTAATTGTAATTCTCGGAATATAGAACCAGTCAAAATAGGTTCCCACATAATTTTTAATCTGTCCTAACACTATCCCATCTCCATTTATTTATGTATTTTGGAATTAATACGCTTTACATTCTTATTGGATTCCGCAACAGACATCTTCGGAATCGCTTTAACATAATAATAATATTCATCGTCCTCAAACTGCAAAAGCTCTGTCCCCTGATAGTCTACAATGCCTTTGCAAAACTGTAATACAATGGAAATCACAATTCCCAAAACACTTCCGACCAGAATGGGTGGAATCTCTACTTCGATAAGCAGTATAACACTCCCAAACAGAAACAGGACAACATTGGCAAATCCGCCCACACAAAATGCAACTATCCACGAATAAGGGAAAGAAGCCCGGTAAACCACATAAGTAATCACCACGATACAGGCAAAAACAATTATGGTCAGCCACAGCATTTTGTTACTGACGAATGCCGATAAAACATATTGATACCCCTGCACTGCCTCATCTTCCTCTGTAGAAGCGGCAAGTACATTCACAAGCTGTCCCAGCTGTTCCTGATAATTGCACAGGATAAGACCAAAAGCTATCGGTATAATTGCGGCCGGCCCGATCAAAAATCCAAGGATAATGGGTAATGCGTACAGAAGTTGTCCCGAATAAAATAACGGTACCAGAAATACGATTAATCCGGTTTTCGGAGCAAAACGCATATATCCACAATAAAAAATCAAAATCAATGCCAGACCAACTGCCGCCACATCAATAGACACCTTAAACGAATGCAGTAACAACATCATTCCGCCAATTCCTGCCATGAACTCCAGCGGAAGAAATGCACAGACAGCCGATAACAGTGCTACTACTAGTATATTATCCAACGCCGCCATATATCCCATTTTGCCGTTAATTGATAAAAAAACCATCATCGCTGCAATGAATTTCACTAACGGTGTTACCACATAATCATAACGGCTGCAAAATCCCTTTATGTTATCCCTAAAAGTCAATAAAGTCGTCACCAACTACCACCCCTCTCTTTGTCTTTACCACTTCTTTTCCGGTTTTCTCCTGAAGCTTTTTCAGGCGGTGGTTGTATATGATGATATTCGACCTTGCATCTTCATAACGCTTGGCATAAAGAATCCTTGCAATCAGCCAATACAGAAAAATCCAGACACCATAGCCCAGCAAAAGAACAGCCAGAAGTTTTTTGTAATCCACCTTCAGTATATTGGCCAGAATATATTCGATTTGATAGACCGCCACTAGTGCGGCCACCAAAACATACACTACCGTAGCAGATACGATTGCCTTTAACGCATTCAGCCTGACATAATCTGCTTTGTAAAATGTATTCATCGGAATCTCCGTCTTTCCTTCATGCTTTTCATAAATCGCAATCCTGCTCATCAGTTTCACTTTTTCTTCCTGAACCATACCGCTCCACCAGCCTTCTCAACATTCCTGCTGTCCGATTTATATCTAAAATACCTGTATTAATTGTAAAGAATATCCTCCAAATTGTCAACCTTATGCCGCACCTCCGGACAAGAATTCTACCGACAGTTTTCTCCTTTATGTCCCGCTTCCATTATGCCTGTCCGCTATTCACCGCCGCCTATCACACCATAAGCCTTATGAAGCTCCAGTTCCTTTCCTTTGTACCTTGCCATCTCGCTGACTGTCACAATCTGATATCCCTGTTCCTTCAGTTTGGGAACCAATATCTCAATGGCCTCGGCAGTGGAATCATAAATATCATGCATCAAAACAATATCCCCGTCCTTAATTTTGGAGAGCACATTTTCCACAATCGTCTGCGCATTACGGCTGTCCCAATCTTCCGTATCCAAGTCCCACAAAACAACCGGCTCCTGCAGCTGGGAGAGAAGATTGTCATCATACGCTCCGTAAGGCGGACGAATCACCGTCGTATCACTCCCAGTCGCCTTGCGAACCGCCCTGTTCACCTTGTCAATCTGCTCTTCAACATCCTGCTCACTTAAATCGGTCAATTTGGCATGGCCATATGTATGGTTGCCAATCTCGCACCCCGACGAAGCAATAACCTGCAGCATTTCCGGATATTTTTCCGCATTTGTTCCCACGACAAAAAACGTTGCCCGCGAGTAATTGCTTCCTAACACATCTAAAATGCGCTGAGTAGACTGGGGATTTGGCCCGTCGTCAAAGGTAAGGGCAACCATTGGCGCATTCAAATCTACCTCTTCCGGATTGCTTGCACCAAAGCTCTGATAACGATAATGCGTAAGAAACACTCCATTCTGCGAATCAATCGGATTCGCAGAATGTTGAACTCCCTTGTCAATCACCTCATCATGTGTCAGCCGATAATACCATATGCGCAGCTTACTGCCATGCGACATCTGCGCAAGCAAAATGCAAAACGCACTGACCACAACAATATAGATTAAATATAACATCCATGAATCCCAAAACGGTTCTTTTGCCATAGCTGCTCTTAAACTTAATATAATCTCTCGTATATTCATCATTTTCTCTTTCCATTTCTATTTTTCTATCACTAAGTATAGCACAAAGTACCAAGAAATCTATCTATTTTTCAAATTTTTATAAATCTTTCATTATCATTCCAGCTTTTGGAATTTGATACCGGCTAACCGGCGAGCACAGGCTACAGATTCACAACCAGCGTATCATACCCCTGCGCCGCCAGCCGCCGCTCCAAATTTCTTGCCGCCTCAATATCCGGCTCCTGTCCGGCAATCACGGCATAGTATTGTCCCCATTCACGAATCTGCCCGTTGTACCCATTATTCAGCAATTCATTTAACGCATACTGCGCATTTTCATATCTGCGGTAAAGTCCCACCTGGACGCCAAAGCTCCTTGTGCCGCTGCCGCTTCCCGTCCCGACAGTCTGCTCAATCCCTCTGGCAATTGCCGCCGCCAGCTCGTCAAAATTCTGGTCAAATGTCTCATTATCCGCATCGGTATTGAGAAATCCCGCTTCAATCAAAACAGCAGGCATTTCTGTCCTCCTGAGAACCACCAAATCCGGCCGGACCGGTATCCCCAAATCATTAAATCCCACTTGAACCATTTGCGCATTGATATTTCTTGCCAGTTCCGCCGGCACACCGGAGTCGTTATATACCAATGTCTGCACGCCGCTGTAGGTATTGGCATTCGGGCTTGCGTTTCTATGGAAAGAAACAAAATAATCGCCACCGCTTTCGTTTGCAATTCTCGCCTTGTCAATCGGCCGCTGATAGACATCTGTTGTCCGCGTGTAGACGACTGGAAATCCATCTCGCTCCAAAATTGCTCCCACAGCCAAAGCCAGCCTTAAATTATCATCTTTTTCCTTTCGTCCTTCATAGGAGGCCCCATTGTCATAGCCGCCATGTGTTGGGTGCTAATAGCGAAAATGTACTTTCTCCTCAAACAATTCCTTCAGCTCATCAGTAAAATTATATACGATCTTGATTCTTTGATTTTCATAGATATATATTTTATCAATCATTTCTACAATGATCTCCCGGTCAAGGTCTTCTACCTCCCCAAGCTCTAAAAGCCTTGTGATCCATACTGCTTCAAAAAAATTCTGTTCTTCCGGCTCCTTCAGCTTCTCTAATGATTCTATCTTGTTTTTGAGAAATTCCTCTCTCTTCAGGTAATCCTCCCGGTAAGAGATATACTCTTCCTTGGAAATCAAATCTTCTTTCCAGTCTTCATATGTTGACTGCTTCCATTTTTTTATTTTATCATATTCCGCTTTTGTCTGGGCAATCTGGGATTGTATCTGTACCGTATTATCCGGATAACCTTTGGGGTTACTTTTCACCAAGACCTCCAAATCGTTAATACTCTGTATGATTTTCCGCAAATCGTCCAGAACGATGTGCTCTAATACTTTATACGGCATCCTGTGCGGAGTACAGAAGTTTTTTCCATACCGCTTATATGTTCCGCAATAAAAAGCATGTTCTTTGGTTCCGTCTGCCCTTGGCCATGATATTCTCGCCATGGCGGAATTACAATCCCCGCACCGGATAAATCCGGCAAATATATTCTGATTTGCTGCCAGGTCAAGTTCCCTGGTTCTCCTGCTTAAAAGGAGCTGCGCTTTGTTCCATGTGTCTATGTCTATGATTGGCTCGTGCGTATCTTTGACCACAACCCAATTCTCTTTTTCTATCCTTTCCTGTCGTCCACGCATCACCTGATGCTTTGTCCCCTGAACCATATTCCCCACATAAATCTCCTTATGTAGTATACTATTAACCGTCGAATAGGTCCAGTATTTATTGCGGCTGTTACTGTTCTTGTATTTATCCCCATTTAATTCTTTATATGCTGACGGGGACAATACACCTTCCTCGGTAAGTATTCTTGCTATCCTCTGCTTCCCTATCCCCGATATATACATGTCAAAAATTCTCCGGACAATACTTGCCGGATATTCATCAATGACCAGTTTATTCTTATCCGCAGGCGACTTTTTGTAACCATAGCTTGCAAAGGAGCCGATAAACTCTCCTGCATGCTGCTTTACACGGATTGTCTCTTGTATCTTTTTAGAAATATCTCTTGCATACTGCTCATTAAATATATTTTTAATCGGCAGCATCATGTCATATACCTGCTTCAAACTGTCTATCCCGTCTGATATTGCAATAAACCGGACTCCCGCCTGAGGAAAATATCTTTCCAGATAACGGCCGGTATCAATATAATCCCTTCCAAAACGGGATAAATCCTTAACGATAACACAATTGATTTCTCCGTTATCAATATCCTGCATCATGCGTTTAAATTCAGGACGTTCAAAACTGGTGCCGGTAAAGCCATCATCGACGTAGATATCTTTTAATATAAATTCATTCTTGCCCTCGATATATTCCAGTAAAAGTTTTCTCTGATTGCTGACACTGTCACTCTCCTCCTTATCCCCATCTTCCCTGGATAAACGGATATACAGCGCCGTATTAAATATTATGCTTTTGCTCATACTTCCACCTGTCTTCCGGATTCAGATCATACTACCTGCAACAAACTTTTACCCTGCCCTCTTCTGCGTATCCTGCCTATGTATCGCAACAATCCGCTTAACTAATTCCTCCGGTGTAATCTTTCCCCGATATTCACGTTCAACCGTATAAGTTGTCTTTTCCTTCATATGCAGTCTCCTCATCTCGTTGGTTATAACTATGCTTGCCTGCTTATCCATTATTCATTTATGTACTCAACAACCAGCATTTCTGCTCTCCCAGTTCTTAATCTCTCCCGGTGCCTTTTGTGCCCGAGTACCATATTATTTCCTTTTCCCTACTGCCTTAAATCATAATTTGGCTATGACCTCTAACGAGATAGTGTCAACTTTATCTATTTTATACTGCCTCTGACAATAAGTAGATTACTGCGTCCAGTATCAGGTACTTTAATAATCAGGTAGGTGCGCTATTTTTGCTCATATCTTATCATCGCAAAACCGCAGTCGCCTCATACTATTCAGTTTTAAAGGTTCTCGTTCCGTTGTGCCATAAATTATTCGACTGGAAACATAACATACAGCTTGATATACCGTCTATAACTTCGCTACATATTATCTTATCAGGGAATTCTTGCGGAAGAATGCTTTGATAAGATAATATAAGTTACATATTTTTATATGTACGATACAACTTATAATATGTTTTGTCAAGTCATAAGTACTGAAATGTGATAATTTAAAGTTGGTGATTTTATGCATAAAAGAATTCGTGATTTAAGAGAATCTAATAACTATCGACAAATAGATATAGCAGAAAAATTAAATATGTCTCAACAACAATATCAGAAATATGAAAGCGGTATCGTAACACCTTCAATTAATATTTTAGTATCGATTGCTGATTTATATGATGTCTCGGTTGACTATTTACTTGGCAGAACTAATTACAAAAGAGTTGTCCAACTTGAAGTAATGAATGCTAAAAATAGCAGATTGACTGAATATTATAATAGACTCTCTTTAGAAGATCAAGATTTTATTATGGGAAAAATGATAGAATTACACCGAGAAAATGAGTCCAGAAAAAAAGAGAACAGCAGAAAAAATATAGGATAACACAAAGAAAAAACAATATCATCTATATATCCCTCAATGATGAGGGATATATATTTTAGATATAGAAACTATACACGAGGAAGTTTATTATTAACTGGAGGATGATTTATGAGTAAACGAAAAGTTTTATCTGATGAGCAAATTGCTAAGTTAAAAGAAAAAATAAGAAAAGCTATCAAACTATACATACAAAATAATACGGAGAAAAAAAAGACATCAAGCTACGATCCCATTTTAGAACAAATTATCGCAATAGGCGTTTCGTTTGGATTGATTTCAGAAATAATGAATTATACACTGCGAAAAAAATGTGTTCAAATTTTAGAGAACACTAACTCTATAGACGATGCCGTAAATCAAATATATGACGAATTAAATTCTGATAACCGTTCCGAAATTGATTGGGAAGCAGCCGTTGAAGAAGTATTAGAAAATGCACCAATCAATAGCTATGATGATGAATGGGATATGGAACTTTAAATAAATCTAATTAGTGCCTGTTCTATCAGCAACTCCAACCAAAACACGAAGGAGAAATATATATGGGAAACAAATCTTCTGTCACTGAAAAAATTGAAAGGATTTTACACGGGGTCGATATTTCCAACTTCCCTCTAAATTTTATGTACTATATCAGCAACAATAAATTGAAAACATCAATATATAATCATTACGAAAAAGAGCAACCGGGCCAACCTTTCTATCTTGATGTCAATAGAAAATATACCCCTTATGACGAACTTCAATTGCGTACAGCAATCTCCCAAAAAAAGAACATATACTTAGGTATTTTATTTTCTCAAAATGAAATCTTTGAAAAAATATTATTAGCAAAAGCCCAGTTATCCTCTGACAACAATCTCGTTGCAATTTTTTTGACATTTGTTGGTGAGATTAATCAATCCAACATATCGGAAATTTTAGCTAAGCTTTCAATTACTATCGAATGTTTTTCTCATGAACATCGATTATTAGATTTATATAAACATTT
>JAMPAW010000089.1 GCA_023666975.1 Clostridium sp. | reverse complement strand
ACATTTTAAGCAATCCCTTTTTCTTGTCGTGTCCACCTTATGGGGTACATTATAATCCTGTCATTGTTTGCGCTGGAAACCACTTCCAGTACCGCTTCTCCGTAAATTTCCCGTTCCCTGCCTGCCAGCTGGCCAATTGTCAGTAACAACTTCTTATACATTTCTTTGGAAATATCCCGCCGCAGTGATTTGAGCCAGATATGCTCCTCCTCCGGCAGCTCCTTGGATACGATAATCTGCGTGGTGAACATCGCCTTTCCTGCCACCTCATAGATACCAGGGTCCCGCTGGATAATCGTATAGCCATTTTCCTGCAAATGCCTCATCAGTGTCCTTGGGTAATTATGCCTTAATAAAGTAATCGTAATATCATCTACTGGATACAGGTTCTCCGTGTCGGTATCGCTTTTATACAGGCAGGCATAGGCATTCACCTTGTAAAATACGTCGATTCCCATGGCATCATCCGGCGACTTGTATTCGATGATGTTATACCGCCGAAACAGCTTGCCGATTCCATTGCGGATTACCGTATTCTTGTCATTTTTGATGACCAGCAAATCAACCTGCAGTGGCTTTTTGCTTAAATTATGTTCCTCCTCAAATTGCAAATCCTCACGGTTTTCCCGCAGTTCCATTTGCAGGGCTGCGACAAATCCGGGGTGCCATTGATTGTATTTTTCTCCCAATAAATTCCTCCCTATGTATTCTTCCGCCAATCTATGCGGACAGGCTGCTTGATGTACATTGCTTTCGATTAAAGATATTATAACAAAGCATGCCGTAAAAGACAACGCATTTTCTTTTTTCTATCACTAATACTCACCGGCATCATTGCAGGCATACAGAACGATTTTCCCATATTACGCTAATCCAACGTAAAAATATCATTGACGGTCATTCCAAAAAATACAGAAATCTTCATTGCCAGCTCCAATGAAGGATCATACTTATTATTTTCTATAGCAATAATTGTCTGCCTTGTAACATCTAATTCCTTTGCAAAGTCTTCCTGCCTGAGTCCTCTTGCTTTTCTGAGCATTTTAATCTTATTCTTCATCGTTGTCACCATTTGCCGTCATTTTCTTTGTTATCATCAATTTTGACACAAAGAAAATGATGCCGGAAGCACATAAGATTACAAATATGGTGGCTGGCAGATTGTCATATATGACCAAAACCACGGCACAATATACTGCAAGTGCCAGTTCCAGAAACATCCATGCCAGCCGCATCGCCTTAAAATTAATTGCCATTTCCATTTCATCCGCCTTAAAATTCTTCATTATAAAACCTCCTCTAAACTAATCTTTTTTTATCAGTGTTGCATAAATGTAAAATATGTTTTACATTTTTATCATAACACATCCAGAGTAAATGTCAAGAAGTTTTTACATTTTTTATCACTGTTATCTTCTTATGAAAGATTCCGCCAAATCCATAAAAAATTCCCAAAATAACAAAACCTGTGTTATACTTAAGCTATCCTGCATGGAAAGGTCAAAATGTGCCTGTATGCACACAGGTCTGGCGTGCTGCCACAGGAATCAAAACGAAAGCGAGGACATCACATGGAAACATTAGAATGTATTCAAACCAGAAGAAGTATCCGCAAATTTACAGAGGAAGCCGTAAGCCATGATACGATAAATGCAATTATCGCCGCTGCTGCAATGGCGCCTTCCTGGAAAAATACCCAGATTAGCCGTTACCATATTATCGAAAATCGGGATATCTTAAATGACATTGCGGATCACTGCGTATTGGATTTTGAATTCAACCAAAAAACCATTCAGCGCGCATCCCAGCTTGTGGTTGTCAGCATGGTTGAAAAACGCAGTGGTTACGAAAAAGACGGCAGCTTTACCACCTCCAAAGAAGACCGCTGGGAAATGTTTGATGCCGGCATTGCCTCCCAGACATTCTGCCTTGCGGCTCATGATATGGGTGTCGGAACCGTTATTCTCGGAATCTTTGACGAAGACAAAGTTGCCAAAGCAATCCAGCTTCCGGAAGGGCAAAAGGTGGCGGCCCTGATCGTCATGGGATACCCTGCCCAGGAATGTGAAGCCCCAAAGAGAAAAAGCGTGGAAGAACTGGTGAGATATTTATAGACAGCTTCTCTGCCATTCTGCCGGCAATAGCAAAATGCGCCACCTTTATGTTGTCTCCATTACGCTTACCACCCGTTTTGCCATTGAAAGTGAAAGCTGCTCTGGAAAAAAAGAAATCAGGAATAGTTCTTTTCCAAATGTTTCTTTCTTTTTCATCTATATTTTTCTTGCACTCTCGTAAAAATTCGACGAGCCAGTGATAAAAGACCGCAAACAGCTTAGCTATGCCATTTGCGGTCTTTAAAATATTGAAAAACAGTATAAAATGTTATTTCTTGATATTTACAGTGAAGGATACCGTGATTTCATCCTTCCAGTTAAATGCACTTGCCTTTGCGGTCTTTGCATTATAACCGAATATATTTACCCAATACCGTTTTACATCATCCTCACCGGTTATAAACCCCTGTTCAATCTTCTTGGAGTTGAGCTTTACCTTCTTGCCATCACACTTGACAACGATATTCGATATATTTATATCCTTCTCCTTATGGTCACTTGCGATATCATTAATCCACAGCTCCAATTGACTGGTATCCTTCACCTTCTTATTCTTATCCTCCTCGTTTCTATTATCATTGCACTGGTCAAGCTTCATAGTTATTGTATACTTTGCCTTCCCCTTCTTGTTCTTAACGTATACCTTGCCACCCTTATGAAACTCATAATGCATGACACCGCCACCCTCGTATGCAAGATATGCCTTGTACTTGGACTTCGCCTTTTTGGCATTCGCTGTGGTAACTGCCTGCCCCGGCATGCCAAAGCTTACCAAAACCACCAGTGCCATTGCCCATACTGCTAATTTCTTTGCTACTCTTTTCATTTCTTTTTCCTCCTAAAATTTATTTTGCTATATTGCTATATAATCAGTAGATAACGTATCGGGTTATCTGCCTGGAATAGCCAATATTTCATGGAAGGGACTAAATTTCGCTGCCATTGAGCATTTTCAAGCGAAGTGCAACCGTGGTATCCATCACGCCGAGGGAATCATAATCGGCAAGGGTAATATCTGATACCACTGTCATGCCCAGAGGGGTAATGCTGATTTCCTTTATAGAACAAAACAATAGGTTCCAGCAGCTCCTCCAGCCTTTCGTCTCCCGGCATGTCCATTCTCTTACGCTTCATCCGCAGGGCTTCATTTTTCGTAATCGCAATCTACATCTGAAGCCTGTATACCTTGATATAGTCACAAAATTCATTTCTTTCCATAAATAATCTGTTCTCCCCTCTTATATTATGATACATAAGGCAGGCAAAAGGTTCCCAAAAAAATTTATCTTTTCAAAAATTTTCGTCTCCTCATCTATACGGTAAAAATCCATTCCCATCCTCCTTGGTATAACAAAATAGGGAGATAAATGATTATCTCCCCAAAAATTAACGACTCGCATTCCAAGCTGCGAAGCACTTAAATTAATGGTTCACATTCAAAGCAGTGAAGCGCTTAAATTAATGGTTTGCATTCAAAGTAGCAATGCGCTTAAATCAATCAAAATTTAAAAATCGTTTTTTCAAAACAGTTTCATCCTCTCAAACCCGCTCCTTATCCAAGATACCACAACATTCCCCAGTACCACAATGCCCCAACGATTCCGATTACCGACAGGATCATTCCGATTTTGGTCCGGTACTCTGTTCGTTTTATGATATTCCATACAAGACCTGCCACTCCTGCCAGGATACCGGCTGCCGGCAGGCAAAAAAACGACAACAGCGCACTGGCTGCACCGAGCACGATTCCAATCGTACTAAATTTTCGGATTCTTCCACTTTCTATTTCTGCCTGCATTTTTTGATTTTCCATACATTTTCCTCCTTTTATATTTTCTTCCTCATCGCTTTTCCCCTGCTGTAACAGCAGTTCCACTGCTTTGGCAAATTGTATCACCTGTACTTGTAGCCCTTATACTGCACATTTCGCTTCTACCGCTCCCACAGCACACTTTCCTCTCCTGTCTCTTCCTCAATCCACACCACCTTGTCAAAATTCTCCCGCTCTGTCTTATTGAACAGTATACTCTGTTCCTCTTCAATATTGCCGCTCTTTCCCGACACATTTTCCCAAAACAGCATAGCCGGACTCGTATAAAGCTCTAAATGGACCACTACATGGGATTTATCGACATCACTATTGATTGTCTGCCTCTTAAAATCGGTAATGACTTCCCCCTTCGGCGTATACTGGTTAATCACAATGCTGGCAGCACTCACGGCACTTCCTTTTCTTATCAGCCACACATCACCATTATCGTCCTCTCTGACGGTTACCATATCTGCATCTACCACGTCATTCATGTCTGACCATTCGTCAAAGAACTTGATTACACCAATTGTTCCTGCCGTTCCCAGACTTACCAGCAGCACCAGCGCAACGATAACTCCGACAATAATATTTTCCAGTCTGATTCTCCGTTTCACCTGACGAATCAGCGTATCATCTACTTCTGCCGGAATTGCCGTTTCTCCCTTCAGCGCCTCATATTCCCGTCTGCACCCGTCACATTCCCTTATATGCGTTTCAACAACCTCTCTGCTCTTTTGGGAACAGGCGTCGTCTACATATAACGGAAGCAAATCTTTGATTATGCCACAATTATTCTCCATATCCTTTTTCCTCCATTTCCTTCATGATCTTAAGCCTCGCCCGATGAAAAGTGACTCTTGCCCAGTTCTCACTCCTGCCGAAAATCTCTCCGATTTTCCGAAAAGGCAATTCTGCAAACACACGCAGCCGAAACACCTCCCGATAGGATTCTTCCATATGGTCGAGAATCCTTCTCACCAACTGTGCCTGCTCTTTATTGATGTAATCCTTTTCAATCTGTACCCTGTCGTCCGACAATTCTTCGTTCACTTCCACTGCCTCAAAATGCTTATTCTTTGTACAATATGTATAAAAGCTGTTCTTCGCAATCTGACACAGCCAGACCCGGATATCACAATCACCCCGAAAGCGGTTCAACGATTTCATTGCCTTAAAAAAAGTTTCCTGCGTAATTTCCTCTGCCACCTCCTTGTTCCGCGACAGTGCAAATAAATATAAATAGATATCATGAAAATATAACCGGTATAATTCTTCTATTGTGTACACACCTTCACCTCGGTTTCCCCTTTTGACTTTTCATCTATATGACCGGAAATAAGAGAATTCGTTACAGCCTTTTTCCCATTCAGCACAAAAACTCTGCGTAGACGATTGTGCCGCCCTCCACGCTGTTGGAAAAACTGATACTCCCCCCGTGCTTTTTGCAGAGAATTTTACAAATGGTAAGCCCCAATCCAAAATGTGTATTCTGCTCCTCCTTTTTTCCGCCCTGTTCATCAGTTTCCCCGGTCTTTGTCTTATCCGAATAATAAGGGCTGTCCGCCCGATAAAGCTCCTCCTTTGTCATTCCTCTTCCGTCATCTTTCACATAGAGAAAAATACTTTTCTCCCGCTGCTCCAGCAGAATTTCGATTTTCTGCCTTCCGTACCGCAGTGCGTTAGACAGCAGATTTCCCAGCACTTCCATGATGATATTTTCATCACAATAAACCTCGTTTTCCGCCGCCTGCACGGACAGCAAGATTTTCTGCGTATAACGCTTTTCCAAACCTTGTATAAAATCTTGCATATCCTGTTCCAGCTTTGCAATTTCCATTATCTCCTTATGAACCTCCAACGATTCAAAACTGTCGATTTCCTTCATTGTCTCAGAGAAATTGCGCATTCGGGAAATCTGACCCTGCATGGCAGAAAATATTTCCAGCACCTTCTCGTCACTGACCTGCCTCTTGGGATAGTATTCCGTCAGAATATCCACATAACCGGAAATCACCGTCAGCGGGGTCCGTAAATCATGTGCAAAAGCCGCATTAATCTTTCTCTGCTCCTCCATTAACTCCCGCATATTTTTCTGGTTATCCACAACTGCCTTGCGCATGCTGTCCATAATTTTACAAATATCACCCATCTCGTCTGCACTGTCGTAAAAGCAGGAAAAGCTCAAATCGTTCCGCTCAATTAGTTCCATTTGCCTTTTTAAAAGAAAAATCGGTTCCTTTAACTTATTTTTATAATATAACGTGGAAACAAAAAAAATAGCACTCAGCGAATATACCGGAATGCACAGCACCTTCATGATATTCAAAATATGCCAGAATTGGGTATCCCGTTCGGAGAGCAGCTGTACATCTTGATTGCCGATTACCACCACAGGCGTGTTATCATACCGGTAATACATCACAAAGGCTCCTTCTCCGACATACCGCGAATCCTCATCAATATGATTGACCTGCCGGATCGTATTCTGCCAGCTCTCGCAAAACTGCATGGTAATCACACAGGCAAAAACAGTCAACAGTATGGCAATAACTAGATAAATCACCATCGTCTTGCGAAGGGAGAGATTTAACAGGCAGCTTTTCCACTTTTCAACAAACTCATCTATCCAATCCATTTATACCCCACTCCCCATACTGTTTCGATCATCACCTCGTCTGAATACTGCTTAAGCTTCTGCCGTATTCTCCTGATATGCTCCGTGATAATGCTGCTTTCGCCGTCCTTGTCAAATCCCCACAAATACTCATAGATCATTTCCTTTGTAAATACCTGATTTTTATGCCGGCTTAAACACTCTACAATTTCATACTCGGTTTTTGTCAGGTGAATCACTTGCTGTTCAAAATATACCTGCTTGCCGGAATAGGAAATGGTAAATGCACCGCGAAACCCCACATTCTCCGGTTCGTTCATTCTCTCCTGCCTCCGCAGATGTGCAGCCACCCGCTCTCTTAATTCCACCACGCTGAACGGTTTCTCGATATAATCATCACCCCCGGCACGAAACCCCCGCACCTTGTCTTCCTCATCAATCCTTGCCGTCAGAAATAATATCGGACAATTGACATACCGGCGAATCCGTTCACACACCTCGTAACCGTCAAACTCCGGCATATTAATATCCAGTAAAATAATGTCCGGTCCTCCGCTTATGCCAAGGTTTTGTATATCTCCCGCAGCACTGTTTTTCCCAATTAGCGCCGACACTTTATCCAGCGCTTCCTGTCCATTCTTTGCTGTATATACCATATAATTTTCCAGCAAAAACATCTGCTTTAGCATTTCACGGATTTCTGTCTCGTCATCTACAATCAAAATCGATGCCATTGCCTGTCGTCCCTCCTACCCTTAGTTAGATAATTGCGAAACTCCTAATTTCCAAAATCTAGTTATGCAATATAGACAATATCACAGTTTAGTATAATCCCTAATTCTCTATATTTTCTCTACGCATTTTGCTTCTATGCAGCCAGCCGAAAAAGGCGAGAATCCCCTGCCAGACTGCCACCACCGCCATGCAAAACAGAAAATACGCAGGAACATACCAATTCCCGCCTACTGCCTCAAAAATCCATACAGTAGGCGAGCCGTGGGACGGTCTGTTTAAAAACCAGAAATTGGTGTCCAGCCTCTCATTTAACGGATAAAGTATAAGAAAACCCGCTAAGCCAAAGACCACGGGCATCCAGAACTCCTTCCATTCCGGTATCAGTTTTCCGGACGATACAAGCCAGATACCGAAAGCGACAATCAGTCCGTGGGAAACAAAACCGTGAATATGCATATAATTGAAAAACGGATAGGCATCCCAGTTGGGAAAAAGCAAGGCTCCAAGTGCCCCCGGAACACAGAGCAGAACATAGATAATACCCAGAAAACGCCGTTCCGTCCACGCATAAAGAGCGGCAATCCAGAGTGCCATGCTGCACAAATGGAACGGTAAAAAACCTCTGTCAAAATGTCCGGTCAGCATAAGAACTGCGTCCCGGTAAACGGCAATCACAGGAAACACAATCCCCATTGCATGATTGATTTTTCTTCTCGTTTCTGCTCCCTGCTTCTGATAAAAGTATGCCGATATCCCCGTAAAGACGGCAATGCAAAAAAGCCATATCAAATGACATGGTTCAAACAGCCCAAATCCGCTGCCCTCTGGAAATTCCGTTTCAAACAGAAAAAAATCTTTCATCTTTCACACCAAACTTCGTCAATTCCTAACATCACTACACCTGTCTTGTCAGTATAGCCAATAATTGGATTTTTTATTTCTCTTTTCATCAAAGAAGACCGTCTGTCTCCAAACGGTCTCTCCTCTTTATATAACTTACAGCGTATTATCGACTGCTGCACCTTTTAAATCCTCCTGCAGCAGACTCATCTTATCCAGCAAATCTTTAATCTTCTGTTCAATCTCTGCCGATTTATCCGCCCCCTCATTGATATTCTCTAAAATGTCCTCATTTATCTGGTTCTGCAGGGAAACCTGCCCGCGGGCCTTTGCTTTTGCCGTCTGTTCCTCGATATGCTCCTGCGTATTTGCCTGCGCCTTCTGCAGCATAATCTCCCGCTCCAGCTCCTTTGCTTCCCTGACTGCCTCTTCTTTCTCCTCTTCCTTCTTCTCTTCTGCCTTTTCTTTCTGCTCCTCTTTCGCTTCCTCGGTCTTTTCGTCGATATGCTCCTTCGACTCGTTATACAAATCGTATATCATCTCTTTTCTCGACGCTTCCAAAAGTGTTTCCGCATTCTTTGCGGCGTCCTTCATCGGGTGCTTTTTTAATCTCGCCATATCCGTATTCCAAATGGTATCCTCTTCGATGGCAATATCCCGTTTATTATCTGATATCAAATCATTCAGCTCTTTTTCCACGTCGTCCAGCATAAGGGAACTCTCCTGATATTCGGTAAGCCCCCGCTTCATTATCTCGTCATAACGCTTCTGCTCTTCCTCCGTCAGTCCGTCTTTGGCAAACGGGTCGTTAGCAGATTGGACCCTGCGCACCAGCTCCAAATCCTTCTGCTCCTGACTGTCTTCTGTAATCCCATACTGCTCTATTAGGCTTTCACGCATTCCATTTACATCTTTCAGGCTGGACTTAGCCTTATCATTCTCTTCTTTCAGCTTTTCAATATGCTTCTCTCTCTCTTCTTGTTCGGCGTCCATTCTCATATCATCGGCAAACACGTCCCGAATCATCTTCATCGCTTCCCGCTGCGCCTTCTGCCTCTTCGCCAAAATGCTGTCCTGCCCGATATTCAAATCGCCGGCAAAAACCGCAGACCCGCTCCTCTTGTCATTGCCTTCCTCTGCCATACCGTCCATGCCACGCCTCTGCACCCGATTGGCATTAACCGTAAATATGCCCTGTCCGTTTCCCTGTATTCCTGTAATTTTTCCCATAATATTCCTCCTTGATCATCACTTCGCATCCCTGCCTGTTGCCTTATATCCTCTTTTATCCATTATATATTAAATATCGGCAAAACAAAAGGATTTCTAAACGAAAAGACACAAACAGACTATACCTCCTCCAAAAAACAGATATTATCCATGTATATTTTTCCTATTGTGCGTCCATACTATCCGATATCACAAAGAAAAGGAGAATCAGAATGAGTCAATTATCAGAAAAAGAATTATCTGCACTGCATGATTTATTGTCTGAAGAGGAATTGCTGGTAAAGAAATTCCAGATGTTAGCAAGCCACGCTACCGATAACAATGTAAGAAGCGAAATGGAAGAAATTTCCCAGAGACACCAGACACATTTTAACAAACTTTATGACCATTTAAGTTAGGAGGATACTATGGAATTATATCAGGAAAAAGAAATCTTAGGCGATGCATTGGCAGCGCAGAAGGCCGCTACCAATCTGTTCAACACGTTTTCCAATGAGTGCGTACACGAAGGACTTCGCTCTACCATGTTAGATATCTTAGCCGATGAGCATACCATGCAGCAGGACGTATTCTGCTCCATGCACGAGCGGGGCTTTTACCCGACACCGGATGCCGAGCAGAGCAAGATTGACGAGACAAAGCAGAAATATTCATGTTCTTATAAACCGCTTTAATATCCGATAAAAGAAACTGCGGCCAGAGATTTTTCTTTTCTCTGACCGCAGGAATAAACAAAATCCTGCCGGATAAATTCTTTACTATCTTGAGCATTTAAACTGAAGCTCTTCCCATCTTCTGTCTACTTCTTTCTGGAACTGGACAATCAGGTCTTCATTTCCCTTCTTAAACAGATGTTTAAATCTGCCCTGCGGCCTTAAGAAATCCTCAATCGGAAGCTTGTTCTTCGGCTCATAATTGAGAATCCACTTGCCATGGTCCACTTCAAACAGCGGCCAATAACAAGTCTCTACTCCCAGCTTACAGATTTCCATAATATCTTCAGTGGGATATCTCCAGCCTCTTGGACACGGCGCCATTACATTTAAGAAACAGGCCCCCTCCGTATAGATTGCCTTCTCGGCCTTGGTGTGCAGATCCTTAAAATTGCCGAGCAGCGTTGACTGTCCTACATAGGGAACGTCATGCGCAGCAATAATCGAAGCTAAATCCTTACGGTTCTGCATTTTACCGTTCGACTGGCTGCCTACCGGCGTCGTAGTTGTATCTGCATACATCGGCGTTGCAGAGGAACGCTGGATACCGGTATTCATATAAGCGCCATTATCATAGCACACATAGACAAAATCATGATTCCGCTCCATGGCGCCGGATAGAGACTGGAAGCCGATATCATAGGTTCCACCGTCCCCGCCAAACGTAATGAATTTGTAGTCGTCCTTAATCTTGCCTTTTCGTTTTAATACATGGTAAGCAGTCTCTACGCCACCCATGGTTGCCCCTGCATTTTCAAACGCATTGTGAATGTAACTGTCCTCATAAGAAGTATACGGATACATAAATGTGGATACTTCCAGACAGCCCGTCGCATTACCGACAACCGCCTTATCCCCTTCATGGAGGGCACGAAGTACGGCACGAACGGCAATTGTTCCACCGCAGCCGGCACACATTCTGTGGCCAGGAGCCAAACGTTCTGGTTTATTCATTTCTTCTTTAAAATTATAACTCATTTTTCATTTGCCTCCCTATCCTCTAAGTCCTATATAACGATACTCCTCAAATGACTTACCGTCTTTGTCATATGCCTCTAACTCTCTATAAATACTCTCCGCCTCTGTTACCGTAAAATCTCTTCCGCCTAAACCGTAAATGAGATTAAATGCATTTACCTCTTTTGCGTGGTCATATAAAGCCGCCTTGACCTCGGCGCCCAGCGGACCGCCTTTTCCCCGGAAGCCCTCGCTTCTGTCCATGATCGCAACCGCCCTGCATTTTTTCAGTGCCGCTGCAATCTCTTCATCTGGAAACGGACGGAATACCCGAAGCTTCAGCAATCCTGCCTTCATTCCCTGCTCTCTTAAGGCATCGACTGCATCTTTCGCCGTCCCTGCGGCGGAGCCAATGATCACCAGCGCATAATCTGCGTCTTCAAGGCGGTACTCTTCAAAGAAACCATAGCTTCTTCCTGAAACCTCACCAAATTCTCTGCCAACCTCTAAAATAACCTTCTTCGCATTTTTCATCGCCGTATTCTGCGCCATCTTCGTCTCCATATAATAATTGGAAACCGCATACGGCCCTAAGGACATTGGCTGGTCAGCATTCAACAGGAAATTCTCCGGCTCATATTCACCGACGAAGTTCTTGACGTTATCATCTTCTAACAATTCAATATTTTCCACGGCATGACTGGTAATAAAACCGTCCTGGCAAATCATAATCGGCAGTCTTACCTCCTTATGCTCGGAAATCCGGTACGCCTGAATAAAATTATCATATACCTCCTGATTATTCTCCGCATAAATCTGAATAAAGCCGGTATCTCTTGCCCCCATGGAATCCGAATGGTCGCAATTAATATTAATCGGTCCGGATAAAGCCCGGTTTACCAGACAAAGTGCCAGCGGTAAACGGTTAGATGCCGCCACATAAAGTTCCTCCCACATCAGGGCAAGCCCGCAGGAAGAGGTAGCCGTCAATGCCCTTGCTCCCGCTGCCGAAGCACCGATTGTCGCACTCATGGAGCTATGTTCACTCTCTACCGGAATAAAATCGGTATCCATCTCACCATTTGCGATGTAATTCGCCACATACTGCGGAATCTCCGTGGACGGTGTGATTGGAAATGCAGGCATAACATCTGGATTTACCTGCTTTATTGCATAGGAAATGGCTTCATTTCCCGATAAACGTTCTCGAATTGCCATCTTAAAAGTTCCTCCTTTTTACTGACCTTCCTTCATCGAAATTGCATCAAAAGGACACACTTTTGCACAAATGCCGCATCCCTTGCAATGGTCATAATCAAAATCTTCTCTTTTGCAGTCGCTGACCGGAATGGAACTGTCCGGACATACCGGTACACATAACAGGCACTGTTTGCATTTCTCTTTATGGAAAACCGGTGTCTGCGTTCTCCATTCCCCTGTATGAAACAACCGCGAAGTACCGGCTGCATAAATCTGGTTTCCTTCAGTAATATCCTGCCAACCGCTTTTTTCGGTAATTCTTGTAATATCCGTTGCCGCCATCTACTTCACCTCCTCATATGCCATATGCAATGCCTTTAAGTTTCCTTCCACGACCTCCGGCTTTTTGGCAAATTTGTGCCGGTAAGAGCCTTCCATCTCCCGAAAGAAATCTTCCTTGCTCATGACACCGCTTATCGCTACAATCGCCGCCAGCATAGGGGAATTGGGAAAATATTTTCCCAGGCATTTTTCCGATATCGCCCTTGCATCCAACGTATGTACCCCGCCTGTATAGCCGTTCAAATGGGGTCTCACTTCGTCCACGCTCTTGGTCGTATTAATAATAACGGCTCCCTCCGGATTTAATCCGGCAGTCACATCTACACTTTCCAGCAGTGTCTCGTCGACAACAACGACATAATCCGGATCATAAATATTGGAATGTACACGAATCGGGTCATCACTAATCCGGTTATACGCCGTAATCGGCGCTCCCATTCTCTCCGGACCATATTCCGGAAATCCCTGTACATGTTTTCCTGTCATAAATGCTGCGTCCGCTAACATCAGCGCAGCTGACTTGGCACCCTGGCCGCCCCGGCCATGCCATCTGATTTCTACTGTGTTTTTCACGTTTAACACTCCTTATTTTTTTGTTTCTTTTTTATTCATCGTTTTCATGTATTTTATGTCAAAAAGCCCATAGCACACTATTCATTATTATAGGTGCTTTGGGCTTAAATGTAAAGTGAAATTATTTACCTATCAGGGCAATCGCTTAATATTTTTTATCGCTATCAAAGTTTCGATAAATAAATTT
>JAMPAW010000088.1 GCA_023666975.1 Clostridium sp. | reverse complement strand
GCAGAGACATTTTCTGGTTTTCGGACATCATTACATTGATTAAACCAAGCAGATAGATTCTCATGGCAGAAAATATAAGAAACGAGCCAGAGCGCAGAAATTTGTTTTTCAGGATCATAGTGATAAAAAATATTAAGCGATTGCCCTGTGGAAAATAGGAACAGGTCTTGGTATTTTGGCGAAAATATCGTATAATAGAAAACAAAGTGCATGAAGAATAAGGAATCAATGATAAAGGAGAATGATAATGGCGAAACAATCATGGAAACCGGGAAATATGCTATATCCGGTGCCGGCAGTTCTGGTAAGCTGCAGGGATAAGGAAGGAAATGATAATGTGCTGACGGTTGCGTGGACTGGTACGGTTTGCTCCGATCCGGTAATGCTGTCTGTGTCGGTGAGGAAGGAGAGACATTCCTATCCAATGATGAAGGAGAGCGGTGAGTTTGTGGTGAACCTGACGACGGAGAAGCTGGCATGGGCAACGGATTATTGTGGCGTGAGGAGCGGCCAAGATGAGGATAAATTTAAGACAGCGGGATTGACAAAGGGCGAGGCGGAGAAGGTTAACGCTCCGATTATCATGGAAAGTCCTGTAAATATTGAGTGCAGGGTGCAGCAGGTCTTAGAACTGGGCAGCCATGATTTGTTTTTGGCAGAGGTGGTGAATGTTCAGGTATCTGATGAGTATATGGACGACAAGGGAGCATTTCACATAAATGATGCCAATTTACTGGCATATTCCCATGGCCAATATTTTACCTTGGGTGAAAGGCTTGGCAGTTTTGGATATTCTGTGAGAAAAGGGGAAAGACATTGAGGAAATATAAATTAAAAACCCGTACCCGTATACAGTGGAACTGGTATAGGGCGGCACTTTATGGTGCCGTGGCAGCGATACTGATTGTGCCGGCGGCGGGGAATCTGCCGGATACGGCATCGATAAGGCAGAAGATGGAAGAGAACCCGATTATTTCTGCTATAAGCAGCATTTCCTTTGGGCCGAGAGTTAAGGTGATGATTAACGGTGAGTTGGTGGCTCTGAGCAAAAGTGAGGAGGAGGCGATAGAGGCCTATAAGGCAGCCCGCCTTGCTTATAATGCAGAGAGAGTGAAGGTATTAAATATTGATGTCACCTATGAACAAGTCGACAAAGAAAAGGACAAGGCGACAGTGAAGGGTATGCGTGTGCTGCGGGGTGAAGAGCTGAACAGTGCAATTTTGGAGAGCTTCTCCAAATATGGGCGCGAGGATAAGGCACTTGCCTATACTATGCGCATTGACGATTATACGGTTACTCTTGGGAGTATGGAGGACCTTGTGTCCGTGCTGGAGCAGGCACAGGGGAAGTATGATTCGGAGGATGCCTTTCAGGTGAGCTTGAAACCACCGGCCAGCCGTAATGTGACAATGTATGAAGTGAATATTGTGAAAAAGACAGATTTGGCTGGAGGAGAAACAGTCGGTGATATCCTTCCGATTCCGGCAAAGCAGACTGTGCCGCTGACTGCTGCCGAGACGGAAGGGGAGGGAAATGCTGCCGATGAGAATGCGGGAGTTGAGAATGCAGGAGATGAGCAGCCGGCGGAAAGTGAAACCGGAGAAGAACAGAGTGGTGAGGCCGACAGTACAGGTGGAGATGAGCCGGGAAGCGAGGCTGACAGTACAGGTGAGGAAGAGACGGACGGCGGAGATGAAAGTGCAGAAGATGGGCAGGCGGATGCCGAGGTGCCTGAAATATCAGAGGAAATGGCGGCACAGTCGGCAGATGACGGAGTAAAGTACGTCGGTTTTCTGGAAACCATTCAGGTCATGGAGACATATGTGGATAAAGCGGCAATTAAGGACCGGGATACTGCTTTGGCGGAGATTACGCAGGAAAATGACGAACCGGATATTTATGTAGTCGAGAGCGGGGATTGTTTGTCCATTATTGCAGAGAAGATAAATATGTCCGTGGAGCAGATTAAAGAGTTAAATACACATATTGAATCCGATGATGATATTCTTGCAGATGACCGGCTGAATATCACGATACCGACGGCGGCAGTGCAGATTTTGGTAGAGAAGCAGGAGACCTATGAGGAGACATACAATGAGGACATTGTCTACGAAGATGATGACAGTATGTACATAGGGGAGTCGGAGGTAGTTCAGGAGGGAACGCCGGGATGCCATATTGTTACGGATTTGGTAACCTATAAAGGGGATATGGAGTCTGGCAGAGAACAGCTTGTAGAAAATGTACAAGTGGCGGCGGTGGCAGAGATCGTAAGGCGGGGAACAAAATCGAAGCCTACATATATGTATCCGGTTACCAATTGGAATATTACTTCCAATTTCGGATATCGCTGGGGACGTCTGCATGCAGGAACAGATGTGGGTGTGCCTATCGGTACAACGGTAAGGGCTTCCAGAGCCGGGCAGGTGGTTACTGCCGGCTGGGTCGGCGGCTATGGTAACTGTGTAATTATTGACCACGGTGACGGTGTCAGTACCCGGTACGGACATTTGAGCGAGGTGACGGTCGGTGTGGGGCAATATGTGGATCAGGGTGAGCAGGTGGCATTGTCTGGTAATACAGGTCGAAGCACAGGACCGCACCTTCATTTTGAAATCCGGATTGGCGGTGAGGCTGTGGACCCAATGCCGTACCTGACACAATCAAACTGAGTTTCGCAATTACTTAACTAATGATAGAAAGAATGAGGAGAGGCTGTAATGAAAATATTGGGGATTATCATTATAGTGGTAGGCATAGCATTGATACTGGCGGGTAGAAATATTGCCGGAAATGTTCCGCCGGACTATCAGGGTGAAGATAACGGGAGCTTTCTTAAGCTGCTACAGGGAGTGGGAAAAATGCTTTCCATAGCCGGAGTTATCTTTTTGCTGGCGGGGCTAGTGTGCTGTATCATTGATAATTAGGTAAACCCACTTGTCTATTTGCCCATCTGTTGCGTTAGATTTTCTAGCCGTAGCCACCGCTACGCCGTCGAAAATCTGCCTTGCAGATGAACAAATATCCTGCGTGGTTTCATCAAATATCAATGATGCAGCACACTAGTGTGCATTGTCTTCTCGGATATCTGGGATTTTGGAGATTAGGAGTTTCGCAATTACCAAGATTGTGGAAAGGCGATAGGAGAAATTTATGGAAGAGATAGAATTTATTGCGCCTTGTCATTTTGGACTGGAAGCGGTATTGAAAAGAGAAATTATCGATTTGGGATATGATATTGCCGGGGTGGAAGACGGCAGAGTTACGTTTAAGGGTGATAAAGCGGCTCTGGCAAGGGCCAACGTTTTTATCCGTACAGCAGAGCGGATCATGATTAAGGTGGGAAGCTTCCGGGCAGAAACCTTTGATGAATTGTTTGAAGGGATAAAAGCGCTTTCATGGGAGGAATATCTCCCGAAGGACGGGAGATTTTGGGTGACAAAGGCAACGACCAATAAGTCGAAGCTGTTTAGTAGTTCGGATATTCAGTCTATCGTCAAAAAAGCAATAGTAGAAAAAATGAAACAGCGATATAAGATAAGCTGGTTTGAGGAAAGCGGTGCAGATTATCCAATACGGGTATTCATTTTTAAAGACGTGGTCACGGTTGCACTGGATACCTCCGGCGTTTCACTGCATAAGAGGGGCTATCGCCAGCTTGTGGGAACGGCACCGATTTCGGAAACTTTGGCGGCGGCGCTGATCATGCTGACGCCATGGAACCGGGAACGCATTTTGGTCGACCCCTTTTGCGGCAGCGGGACATTTCCGATAGAAGCAGCAATGATTGGTGCGCGTATTGCTCCGGGAATGCGGCGGGAATTTACTGCGCAGATGTGGGACAATGTGGCACCGGCAAAGATTTGGGAGGAAGCCGTAGCCGAGGCGGAAGGGCGGATATTGAGAGATGTGGAAATGAATATTCAAGGGTATGATATCGATGCCGGAATGATAAAATGTGCGATGAAAAATGCCAGAGCGGCAGGTGTGGGCGAGTACATACATTTTCAGCAGCGGGATATGCGGGAGCTTTCTAATCCGAAGAAATACGGTTTTATCATCACGAATCCACCATATGGTGAAAGAATGGAAGAAAAGGCCGAATTGCCGAAGCTGTATAGCGAAATCGGCAAAAGTTTTAACCGCTTGGATACATGGTCGAAATATATTATTACTTCTTACGAGGACGCAGAAAAATATCTGGGAAAAAAGGCGACGAAAAACCGAAAGATTTATAACGGAATGATTAAGTCCTATTACTATCAATATATGGGGCCGAAACCGCCGAGAAAAAGGGCAGGGGAACGCCGGAGGGAAGAGGAGACACGAGATGAATAGATTGATTTTTGCTACAGGAAATGAAAAGAAAATGAAAGAAATCCGAATGATTTTAGGTGATTTGGACTATGAAATTCTATCGATGAAGGAGGCCGGGATTACGGCGGATATCGTAGAGGACGGCAAGACGTTTGAGGAGAATGCAGTAATCAAGGCGACGGCAATCAGCAGTCTTACCAATTGTCTGGTGCTGGCAGATGACTCCGGCTTAGAGATTGATTATATGGATAAGAAGCCGGGTATTATGTCTGCCAGGTGGATGGGCGAGGAAACTTCCTATGAGATAAAAAACAGAAAGATTTTAGAGAATCTGGAGGGTGTGCCGGCGGAGCAGCGCACGGCAAGATTTGTGTGCGCCATTGCAGCGGCGTTTCCAGACGGGCGGGTAGTGACAAAGCGAGGGACAATAGAGGGGATTATCGGAGATGAAGCAAGGGGAGAAAACGGCTTTGGATATGACCCGATTTTCTTTTTGCCGGAGTATGGAAGGACGACGGCAGAGCTTTCGCCGGAGGAGAAAAATAAAATCAGCCACCGGGGAAGGGCACTGGAGCTGATAAAAGAAGAACTTCGGATAGAACAGGAAGGAAGAACCGTCAGGGAGGAAGAAAGGAGCGGGGATTGATGAGAAAGAACTCCGGCAGGGAGAAGAATAAAGAAGACCGTCAGGAGAAGCGCAGGGACCGGGGCTTGCTGCGGAGGGATTCTGACAAGGGAAAAGGAAAAAAAGAACGGACAAGGATACGGGAAGGTATAGCTTTGCCGGAGGAGAAACCCGATAGGGAGACGCAGGATAAAAAAAGGGAGATGCGGATACTGGTGATTAGCGATTCCCACGGAAAAAACGATGATGTCAAGCAGGTATTAGAGCAGGTTGGTGACATTGATATGTTCATTCATCTCGGAGATATCGAACGTGGACCGGAATATATCAGGGAGCTTGCCAAATGTGAAACGCATATGATTGCGGGCAACAATGATTATGATATCGCTCTGCCGGATACAGACTCCTTTATGATTGCGGATAAAAAGGTATTTATTACACATGGTCACCGCTTCTATGTCGGAGGCGGGGTGGAGCATCTTAAGCAGTATGCGAGAGACAACGGATATGATATTGTGATGTTCGGGCATACCCATATGCCGTTTTTGGAGATTGGACAGGACGTGACAATACTAAATCCCGGAAGTATTTCTTATCCCCGGCAGGACGGAAGAAAGCATACCTTTATGCTGATAGAGGTAGACAGGGAGGGAGAGTTTCATTATTCCCAGGGCTTGTTGAAGTCTTCCCTGCGGGATTTTTACGAGGGATTTTATTAGGGGTAAATCGATCAGAAAAATGAGGACGGCGTAAGATGAAAAAGGGTCAGATTTGTGAAGGTGTTGTGGAAAGATATGTGTTTCCCAACAAGGGTTATGTGCAAATACGGGAAGAGGCAGTGTCCTGCCAGCAGAGTGTGGAGATTTGTATAAAAGGCGCACTCAAGGGGCAGAAGGTCAGATTTGTAGTAAAAAAACTCCGCCAAGGCAAAGGGGAAGGAAAATTATTGCAGGTGCTGGAAAAGTCCCCGATGGAAGATGTGATGCCTGCCTGTCCGCATTTTGGGGAGTGTGGGGGCTGTACTTATCAGACGATGAGCTACGAAAATCAGCTGGCATTGAAGGAGGAACAGGTAAAGACGTTGCTGGACAGTGTTGTGGATGCTGCGACATACCGCTGGGAGGGAATCAAAGGCAGTCCGGTGCAGGAGGCGTACCGCAACAAAATGGAATTTTCTTTTGGGGACGAATTTAAAGGCGGCCCACTGGCACTTGGCATGCATAAAAAAGGCAGTTTTCATGATATCGTCACGGTAGATTGTTGTAAGATTGTCGATGAAGATTATAACCGGATTTTGCGGACTGTGCTGGATTTTTATACGGAAAAACAGATACCATTTTATAAAAAAATGCAGCATACAGGAGTGCTTCGCCATTTGGTGCTGCGACGGGCAGCATGTAGCGGCCATATACTGGCGAATCTGGTGACTACCACGCAGGATAAAGACAGCGGAGAATATCTGAGTGATACAGAGTTGGCAAAATGCCTATGTCTGGAGGAGTTAAAGGATCGGCTGCTGGCATTGGAGCTTAACGGAGAGATTACAGGGATTCTGCATACCCATAATGATCGTCTTTCGGATGCAGTGATTCCCGAAAAAATCGTTACTGTCTATGGCAGAGACTATATTGACGAGCAAATACTGGGACTGACCTTTCGCATTTCACCGTTTTCCTTTTTTCAGACCAATTCGCGAGGTGCGGAGGTGCTTTATGAGACTGCCCGTTCTTATGTGGGTGAAACACGGGACAAGGTAATCTATGACCTTTACAGCGGAACCGGAACGATTGCACAGATGTTGGCTCCCGTGGCGAAAAAAGTGATTGGCGTGGAGATTGTCGAGGAGGCAGTCGAGGCGGCAAAAGAAAATGCCTGTTTAAACGGGCTGGACAATTGTGAATTTATCGCCGGCGATGTGTTAAAGGTAATTGATGGGATAGAGGAAAAACCGGACATTATTATTTTAGACCCGCCAAGGGACGGAATCCACCCGAAGGCGATTGAGAAGATTATCGCTTTTGGCGTTGAGGAAATGGTTTATATTTCCTGTAAGCCCACCAGCCTGGTGAGAGATTTAGAGATTCTCAAAGCGAGAGGGTATGATGTGGTAAAAGCTTGTGCAATTGACCAGTTTGTCGGGACTGTGCATTGTGAGTGTGTCGTGTTGATACAAAAGAGGGGATAAAATTTAGAATGTCTGAAGGAAAACAAATGTAAAATGGATGCTGACAAATCCGAGTCTGATAAATCAAAAATTGCTGTTTTGGTTGACAATGTAAATCAGATTACTTATAATATGGTTAGAAAGCGAAAGGAGATGATTCTATGGCTACAGCGCCAACCCAGATTCGCATAGATGCAGATATTAAAAAAGAAGCTACGGCTTTGTTTTCAAGTCTTGGACTTGATATGTCGGGCGCAGTTAATCTGTTCCTTCATCAGTGTGTCCTTCGCGGAGGGCTTCCTTTCCCAGTAGAGATGCCCCAGTATTCTCCGCAGACACTCAATGCAATTGCTGAGGCAAGACGTATATCCCGTGATCCTGACGTTAAGGGATATAACAGCATGGAAGAGTTGAAGGCGGCACTCGACGAATGACTTACCAGCTGAAATTTACTACAACTTATAAGAAAAGCTATAAGCTGATGAAAAAGCGTGGTCTGGATATCACCCTTTTAGATGATGTATATCTAATAGAAAACGATATTCTGACTTTAACTTTGGTCGATACAGGTTCTCATTCGGATATTTTTAAAAAGTGAGTTTTTGCAAGCCAATGAGACGTTTTCTCTGCCTGTGTAGCTGTGAGTCCTTTGTTTATAGGTATGTTCTTCAAGTGGTGGGAGTGAGATCACAATGGGAGAATTTAAAATAAATTTCCGTTTACAGGATTTAGATAAAATATGTCCGTGGGGAAGGGAAGAGAGTTTAAGCCTTCACTGGTTCGGTTTGACAGACGGTGAATTGTGGCTTACTGCCGGCAGCCAGACAATCTACGAATACAGTGAGGCGGCAAGAAAATATTTTGCGTGTCCGATACGGTATAATGATTATCAGATAGCCAGATTTTTGGAAGACTTTTTGTATACGTTCCGGTGCATAGGGGAATCCATTCCGGCGTGCCTGTATGATGAACTTGGTGCATTTGAGGCAAAAACGGATGCATGGAAAGAAAGCCATATGGATGATGAAGATGCTGTGTTTGACCGGTTTTATGATAATGAATATGAACCGTTAATCCGGTGGTTTTATGATAGAACCTTTGATTCCATGCATCTGGTGGGAGGTCCGATGATAGGCTGTTTTCGCTTCGCAGATAAAATCAAGCTTCTCTGGGAGAGTTCTTACCAGTTGGAAAACGGAGAAAGTATATGGACGGCACCGGCGGGCATTGTGGAAATGCCATATAAAGAATTTGTCTCATCTGTGAAGGCATTTTATGACTCCTTTTTTGCCGCAATGGATAAACAGGTGGAAAATGCCGTGGCAAAGGATTGGGGAAACGTCGCACTGGATAAAGAGCGGCTGGTAGAGGAGAATAAAGAGCGCAGGCTGAGCTTTTTGGATAGTATGCAATTGTTGAACCAGCCGGGAGGAAATACGGAATGGAATAAGATTGTGAAGCTTTATGATAAGATGAAGGCAGAATGTCCCCCTGCTTGACCGATAGAATTTGCATGTAAATGGCTTTTATATGGATTTTGGGCAGTACTTCATATTGAATAAGCATGAGCAAAATTCTGTTTTCGCAACTCAACTGTCCGTTATGCAATATATACAAATCACAGCCGGGTACGCTTGCGCTATGTACCGATGATGCCCCAATGCCCTGCTTGCGATATTGTCTATATTGTACAACTGGGTTTTGACAATCGTTAGTTTTGCTTATCTCTAATATTGAAAGAAAAAGAGGTTAAGAGAATATGATTATTTGGATTGATGGTACATATGGTGTTGGAAAAACAACAGTAGCTATGAGGCTAAAGGAAAAATTCCTTGATGATAACATTGAATTATTGGAATCAGATTATTATAGTAATGAAGTGCTGAAATATTTGGTAGAGGAAGCAGAAGCAAACAATAGTTTCTTACAGATTAAGGGCACACTGCCTCAAAACAACATAGATTTTATTAAAGCATTTAGGGAGATGATTGAAGAAAAATTCCAAAAGGAAAATGTAAATTTCATTGTTGATATGGCTTTAACAATGAAGGAATGTAAAGAAGAACTTTTTGATTATTTGAAAAATAATGGTGTGAATATGGTATACATTATTCTTACTGCTGATGAAGATACCATAAGGAAGAGAATTAGGGATGATGGGAACAGAATGAAAGAAATTGCTTTAGAATGGTTGGTACAGAACATTGTATTTTTGGATAAAAATTTTCCGGATGCAATACGAATAAAAACAGATAATCGCAGTGTTGATGATGTAGTTGCAGAAATAATGGATGTAATTTAATAAACAAACTGTTTTAATGTTTGCTAAATGTAATTGAACAGAACAGATATATTTCAGATGATTAAGAGGAGTATAAAGGATGAAAATAGTAGAAACAGCCAAACAAGTCATTGTGAATGGGCAACAAAAAAACTTGATAGCAATAAGTGAGGATTTATCTACAATTACTTATATAAATCAAAACATCTCAAGGAATTATAATAATCCTGAAGAAAAGATACAGGCAGAAGCTTTTTGTGAGCTTGTGTTAAAATATAATTATCCAGTAGAGCAGGTAAAACAGTATGTAAAGGTTACTGTTGGTTCAGATGTAAAAGAAGCAGATATTATTGTATACAATGACAAAGAATGTAAAAAACCCCACATCATTGTTGAGTGCAAAAAGGCAGCCATTAACGAACAAGAATTTAGGCAGGCAGTACGTCAGGCATATGCTTATGCCTTCGCCACTGCTGGAACAGTAAAATATATATGGGTTACATCTGGTATAAAAAATGAATATTATGCGTTTGACAAAGAAATTGACAGCAGGGAAAGTGTAACAGACATACCACAATATAAAGTAAATAAATTAGCAAGCTACAAATTTGCAAAAAATGGTGGAACAACTACGGATGGGCAGAAACTATTTCCTTTAGTAAAGGTTGAAGAATCAGAACTTACAAATCGTTTTAAGCAAGCGCATCAGGCATTATGGGGTGGTGGTGAGTTGAATCCATCGGAAGCGTTTGATGAATTAGATAAGTTGATTTTTTGCAAAATTTTCGATGAAAAGAAAAAACGAGGAAATGGACAACCATATGACTTCCAGATTATCAAAGTAGAGCCTAAAAGTAGAGATAAGAGAGATATAGAGAAAGCAGATCAAGAAACAAGTGAAAATTTACTAAAAAGATTGATTTCACTTTATGAAGAAGGCAAAAATATAGGTGAGCGAAAAAACGATACAGAGATTTTCAGAGAAGGAATTAAATTAAATGCATCAAAGGCAAGAACTGTTGTCAGCTATCTTGAAGGAGTTGATTTGTTACATACAGATCTTGATAGCAAGGGACGTGCATTTGAGACATTTATGGGTTCTTTTTTCAGAGGTGATTTTGGACAGTATTTTACACCCAGAAATATTGTCAGTTTTATTGTTGATAGTTTGCCAATAGATGAAAATCACCGAGTATTAGATACTTCATGTGGAAGTGGTGGTTTTTTGCTTCACGCATTAGATAAGGTTAGAAAAGCAGCAAGGAGTTTTTATGATGTGAAGGAGGGTGAACAGGAATCTCTTGAATGCCATAATCAATGGCATGATTTTGCAGAATATAATTTATATGGAATAGAAATAAATGAACAAATTTCAAGAACGGCTAAGATGAATATGATTATCCATGATGACGGTCATACAAATGTTGTTGCATCCGATGGGTTGATTGCTCCAGAGGATTTGCGAATAAAGACAAATAATGACGGCTTCAAAGAAAATTCATTTGATTATATTATTACGAATCCGCCCTTTGGTTCTACTGTTAAGCAGACAGAAAAAGCATATCTGCATCAGTATAAACTGGCGACAAAGGATGTTGACTGGTTAAATCCCAATAGCAAGGCATCCGAACGCCCCAGCCAAAACACAGAGGTTTTGTTTATAGAGCAGGCTGAAAAGTATCTGGTAGCTGGTGGGTATTTGGCTATTGTTATTCCAGATGGAATATTGACGAATTCTAGTATGCAATATGTGAGAGATTATATTAGTGACACATTTAGGATTGTTGCTATTATTTCTATGCCCCAGACAGCATTTTCTGCTAACGGCGCAGGAGTGAAAAGTTCTGTTATGTTTTTAAAGAAATATTCTTCAGATGAAAAACAATTAAGAATGGATTTAAGAAATAAAACACAAAATAATTTGATTGCGAATTCAGAAGATGGAAAGAGATTATTTCAATTGCTAAAAGATAAAAAAAGCAGTCTTGCAGAAATAAATAAGCAGTTAAAACATGCAGAGCAATCAAATAATGTTGATGTAGCAGAACAGTTAAAAAATAAAAAACAGGCTATCACAGAGGAGTTTGATGAAAGGATAGAATTCATAAAAGAAAATCTTTCAGAGGCATATTTAGAACAGTATAAGAATGTGCTCACCGATTATCCTATTTTTATGGCAATTGCAGAAGATATAGGATATGATGCTACAGGGAAGGAAACTGGAAAAAATGAATTGCCAGAAATAGCAAAAGAACTTGCTAGATTTATCAAGGCAATTGAAGATGGTACAGATCATTTTTTTCAGTAAACCCCAATTTTGATGAAAACAAGATTTTTTTAAGGAATTGGGGAGATATTGGAGAGCGCTTAGATCCTTTATTCTATTTGAATATGATTTTAATGACTAAAGAGATTATACAAAAATCTAAATATCCTGTGACCATATTCAAGCAGAAGATTAAAATGCAGAGAGGCAGATTTGGGCATCGTCCAAGAAATGATCCTCGTTATTATAATGGTGCATATCCATTTATTCAAACAGGAAATATTGTAGAAGCAAGTGAAGGAAATGAAAGAATCAAATATACTCAAACTTTGAATGAGTTAGGATTATCGACAAGCCGTTTGGTTGATGAAAAAGTATTAGTGATTACAATAGCTGCCAATATTGGATATACAGCCATTTTAGATTATGCTGCTTGTTTTCCTGATAGCTTGGTTGCTTTAACACCTAAAGATAGTGACTTGACTTTAGAATACTTGAATATATATATAAGATTGATAAGGCAATATATTGAAAACCTTGCGCCGCAGGCGGCGCAGAAGAATATAAATTTAAAACAATTAGGGGAATTGCCACTTATTGTTCCAGACAAATATATTCAGCAAAAAATTGTGTCTATCATGGAAAGTGCATATTTAAAAAAAAATCAATTAGAGGAGGAAATGAAAACTTTATTGGAGAGTGTTGATACTTATTTGTTGCAAGAGTTAGGGATGAATCTTTCATCAGATGAGAAAGATAAGCTGGAAAACAGAAGATTTTATATTAATTCTAGTGATTTATTAGGTTGTAGATTTGATCCTTATTACCATATACCTACTTTCGATATGAATTTAAAATATATCGAAAATGGTAAAAATCCAGTTGTTGTTTTGAAAAAAGTTATTGTAGATGAATTGATCAAAGGAACTTTGCCTAATGAAAGTCAAAAAGGGGGGGAGTGTAAAGTTATACAAATTAGCAACATAAATGCTGATGGAACAATTCAGATAGAAGAATATATTACTTCTAAAAATATTTACTCGGCAAAACAGGAGTTACATCAGGGTGATATACTTATTGTTATTACTGGTGCTACTATTGGAAAAATAGGATATTGGGATTATGATGGCGAGTATTATTTAGGAGGTGATATTGTCAAGTTTAATACAGGAAATACTAATCTAAACGAAATATATGCTGCATTATTGAGAACAAAACCTTATCAGTTACAAATAAAAAGATGTATTACCGGAACAACAAATGGACACCTTGCATTAAAAAATGTCAATTCATTGATGTTACCATACATTGCTGATGAAAAAACGCAGGAAACAATTGCCATGAAATTGTCGTTCAAGCGTAAAAAGATGCAGTTGCTTAAACAGGAAGTAAGAGAAACTATGAGATTTGCTAAGTTGGAAATTGCAAAAATTTTATTAGGAGATAACATATGAGATTAACGGGAATTATTGATTTTACGATGGACAATTTTTTATGTGTTCGTGGCTTTGCACCTATGTTAGAATTGTCTGAAATTTCAAAGGCTGATGAAAAAATTCAGAGAGATTTGATGGAAAGTCATAAGGGAGATATGGAAGAGTTTTTATCTGATGGAAAGTTCACATTTTTTCCAGAAGTCATATTAGGTGCTAATATGAAAGGCTCAGACAGTGATTTTGATAAAATAAATTTTTTCTATG
>JAMPAW010000087.1 GCA_023666975.1 Clostridium sp. | reverse complement strand
CGGCTATACATTTCCGAGGGCAGCCCATATTTATAACCCGAAGTCCGTAGTGGATGCACTGCGTTTGGGAGAATTTGCAAGTTACTGGACACAGACCGAAACTTATGAGGCATTGAAGGTATATATCGATATGAATTTTGATGGGCTAAAGGATGCTGTTGTCCGGATGATTAGCGGAGGCAGAGTTGCCGTTAATACAGACCGATTCCAGAATGATATGATAACTTTCGGCAGCGGGGATGACGTGCTTACGCTTTTGGTGCATTTAGGATATCTGGCATTTGACCGTGAGGCTTCCGAGGTGTTTATTCCCAATACGGAAATTTTGGGGGAGTTTCGCAATGCAATAGAGGGAGAGCACTGGAAGGAGATTATTCATTCGATTGAAAAGTCAGAACAGCTTTTGCGGGCAACATGGGAGCGGGATGAACGAACTGTGGCAGAAATGATAGACGAAGTGCATAGGGAGAATACTTCCATTTTGACTTATAACAACGAAAACGATTTGAGCTGTGTGATTTCGCTGGCATACTATAATGCGGTAAAGGAATATACAAAAGTCAGAGAATTTCCGGCTGGTAAGGGCTTTGCGGATATTGTCTTTATTCCGAAAAAGCATTCTGATAAATCCGCAATGGTAGTGGAGTTAAAATATGACCAGTCTGCAAAGGGTGCCATTGCACAAATTAAGGAGCGTAAATATACAGAGAGTTTAAAAGAATATCAGGGAAACGTATTGCTAGTGGGTATTAGCTATGATAAAAAGTCAAAGCGGCATGAATGCATGATTGAGTGCTGCCAGGCAGAATCAAAGGAGATTTATGGATGAACACAACAAAAAAGAATTGGCAAAACATAGTATACATATTGATATTGATGGCAGCAATTTTTCTGCTGTTTCGGTGGTATGCCGTCTCAAACCGGAAGCAGATTGAAGACCATAACTTAAATTATGCGATGGACTCAGCCCACCAGACTGCGCTGGGTATCAGTAATGAGTTTGCCAATGCCGGGCGGCGGGTGCGCAATTATGCCTATTTTCTAAGTGTGGGAATGAAAGCATCGGAGATTGATGCTGATATGCTGAAGGAGCTGGAAAACAATGTCGATTTTGATTCCATGCGCTTTATCAATGCCGATGGAATGAATCTTACTTCCGACGGGACGACTTCTGACAGTGCAGACCGGGATTATTTTGAGGCCGGAATGAGAGGGGAGAGCGGCGGTACGATGGTGCTGAATTCCCGGATTACCGGAAGAACCACGATGGTCTTTTATGCACCGGTATGGGACGGCGATGAGGTTGCCGGAGTGCTGTTAGGACTGTATCTTGCCGAGGACTATCTTCAGGAGATTCTGGAAACCAGTTATTTCGGAGAGACAGCGGATGTTTACTTGTGTACGAAGAAAGGAGAGGTTATCGCCTCCTCAAATGGGGCGAAGCAGGATAAATTACTGCCAGATGTTTTGCGGGATACCGGTGTGATTGATGAGGAAACTGCCAAAAATGTCTGGGCTGTGTTTCGGGATGAGGTGGATGAGAAAGGATTTATCTGTGCGCCGGGCAGCCTGACGGACAATTTGTGTGCCCTGCATGTGCCGGATACGGATTATGTTCTGGTGCAGGCATTCCCGAAAAGCGTGACACAGATGATGGTGCGGGAGGCTAACCGCACAGGAATGATTTTACAGGTTATTCTGATTATCCTGTTTGTAATCTATATCCTGCTTTTGCTGGTTCGGGCATGGCGGGCACGGAAAGTGCTGGAAAAGGAGAATGAACAGTTCGGCTCCGTGCTGCAGGGACTAAATACGCTTTTCTCCTCCCGGTATCTCACCGTGGATTTGGAGACAGGGCGCTATTCCTATATGGCAGGTGAACGGCCGTTAAGCCGTGAACTGGATATGGAGGGACCGTATACCGATATCCTGAAGGTTCACAGTGCGGATATTATTGAGGAAGAGGGTAAGAAGGAATTTCAAAGCTGTTTTGCAATGGATGCGATGAAGGAGCATTTGGCAGAAAATGATGTCCTTACGCATGAGTGCCATGTGATGCGCAGCGGAAAGGAATTGTGGGAGCTTCTGATCGCCGTATGCCTTGACAGGACCGAAGGACAGGCATCCAAAATTTTGTTTGTCCGTCAGGATAATACGCAGTTGAAGCTGCAGGAGCTGCAGAAGGACAAGGAGCGGGCTACGTTAAACCGCAAAGAGCGGCAGTACCGCATCGCAATTACTTCCTCTGCGTTTAGCACATTTGAGTTTAATCTTACCCGGAACCGGATTGAACAGGATATTGTACGCAATATCGGCGAAGATAAGATATCCCTGTTGGAGAAGGTTGGCTTGTCAGCGCCGTGTTCCGCTTCGGAATGCTTTGAAAAGTGGAAAGCGTTTGTTCTGGAAGAGTCGATAGAGGAATATGACTCGGTGGTGAATCTGGAGAGCTTAAAGCAGCGTTTTGAACAGGGAGAAGCCGAAATCAGTGTGGATTATTGGGGTGGCATACCGGATGGGCAGTCGATGTGTGTCCGCCAGTCCTTTATTATGACAACCGATGAACGGACAGGAGATATCATGGTTATGGTGGTGTCAAGGGATATTACGGCACAGGTGCAAAAGCAGCGGGAACAGACACAGGCGCTGCAGGATGCGCTGATGCAGGCACAGCATGCCAACAGTGCCAAGACAACGTTCCTCTCCAATATGTCGCATGATATCCGTACACCGATGAATGCGATTATTGGTTTTGCCACGATTGCAGTCAGCCATATTGACAACAAATCGCAGGTACAGGAATGCCTGCAAAAGGTGCTGGCATCCAGTAACCATTTGCTCAGCCTGATCAATGATATCCTGGATATGAGCCGTATTGAGAGCGGGAAGCTGCAGATCAAGGAGCAGGAGTGCAATATTTCGGAGCTTACCCACAATCTGGTCAATATTATCCAGCCGCAGGTAAAGGCCAAGCAGTTGGAATTATTTATTGATACCTTCGATGTCACCAATGAGGATGTGGTTGCCGATTCCCTGAAGCTGAGCCAGGTTTTTGTGAACCTGCTGAGCAATGCGATCAAATATACTCCGGCAGGTGGAACGGTCAGCTTCCGCATCCAGCAGCATACGACTTACCACAGAGGTTATGGAGATTATATTTTTACGGTCAGGGATAACGGGATGGGTATGACATCCCAATTTGTAGAGCATATCTTTGAACCCTTTGAGCGGGAGGACAGTACGACAAGATCCGGTATCGAGGGAACCGGTCTGGGTATGGCGATTACGAAAAATATTGTGGAGATGATGGGCGGAACCATTTCGGTGCAGAGTGAAAAGGGCAAGGGAAGCGAGTTCAAGGTAGAATTGAGCCTGAAGCTGCAGGATAAGGATCGGGATGCTGCTGAAATCAAGGAATTGGATGGACTGCGGGCGCTTGTTGTGGATGATGACTGTGACAGTTGTGAGAGTGTCAACCGGATGCTTAAGCAGATTGGCATGCGTTCCGAGTGGACGATTTCCAGCAGAGAGGCCGTATACCGGGCGGAGAGTGCCCATAACGAGGGGGACCCCTACCACACGTACATTATTGACTGGCAGATGCCGGAGATGAATGGTATTGAGACGACACGGCGTATCCGTGCTGCTGTGGGGACGGAATGCCCGATTATTATCCTGACGGCCTATGACTGGACAGATATTGAGGAAGAAGCCATGCAGGCAGGGGTGACCGCATTTTGCGCAAAACCGCTGTTTATGTCGGATTTAAAGAACGTCCTGCTGTCTGCCAATAATCTGGTGGAAAAGGAAGAAGCGGTTCCGTGGACGAAGGTTGATTTTGGCGGTAAACGTATTCTGCTGGTAGAGGATATCGAACTCAACCGGGAGATTGCCCAGGTTATTCTGGAGGAGAGTGGATTTGTCGTGGAAACGGCACCGGACGGCACGGATGCAGTGGAGATGGTCAGCAGGTCGGAGGAAAGCTACTATGATGCGGTTCTGATGGATGTACAGATGCCGATTATGGACGGTTATGAGGCTACACGCACGATACGTGCCCTGAACCGAAAAGATGTGGAAACGCTTCCGATTATTGCCATGACAGCCAATGCCATGGAGGAAGATAAGGAGACAGCTTTGAAGAGCGGTATGAATGCACATATCGCAAAGCCGATTGACATCGACTTGTTTTTACGTGTTTTGAGCCAGTATCTGGGGTGATGGGGTTATCGTGAATATAGAATCAAGCCGATTAAGGATGATGAAAATGTCGGTATGATTATGGTTGGGAATGATGAAAAAGTGGAACAGATGGTTATGGGGATAGAAAATGTATATAGAGAATAGCAGGAAAGAGAAAAATGTTGCAGTGAAACAAAACGGATTAGCAAATCATGCCGTTTTTTCGGGCGCTGCTAATTCCAAAACAAAGCAGTTATCGAGAGACTGCTATGATGATGTAAGGGTGCAGTGTAAACAGGGTGGAGTTAGACAGTCTGTGTCGGCCGTTTATGATAAACATGTGCTTCAACTGAGGAAGGATACAGTGGCATTGTCTGCGGGAAAACAGGGGACTAAGCCTGTGATGCAAATAGGCTTGACATGTCATCATGTAATACCGGCACATATGTTAGAAACTTTTTATAATTTTTGTGCGAGGCATACTAATGAGAAAATAAAGGCTGATTTGAAAGATTGGGAAGAAGCAGCGGTAGATTCTGCAAATGCAACGGCACAATATAGAACGGGATATATACCAGAGACGAAATATATTGATTCAACTGATGCGGATTATGCGGATGAGGCTGCTTCAGCAAGTCAATGGATGAGTGGTAATATATTTATTGGACCGGGTACTGATTTTCGCATTGATGATTTGCATGGTGAGAGTAATTTTGATTTTGGGGGTTATCTTTTGGATGATTCCGAAAGCCAATGTGAAAGAAGGGATGTTGCTTCAGTAAATCGCAGGATGGATAAGTTGAAGGAATTGTATGACAAAATTAAGAATGTGTTGGCGGCAGATGAAGGTGCAAGAGATGTAGATGAATGCGTGGATATCTTGAAGGAACTTGCCAAAGTTGCCAGCGGGCATGATACCCTGCATAAAGGCAGTGATCCAAAAGCACCGGCTTATAATGTCAATGATTGGATTAGTGTAGGAGGAAAACAAGTTGATTCCATGCAGGATAAAATGGGGCAGTTTGTCGCTATGTATGGAGGGTATTTGTATTACACAGCACAAGCGCCACAGACACGGGTACAGGCAGCTTATATGCGAGCATTTGAAACCTATATTAATATGCACCAATGCAAAAAATGGTTTGGTGAAGATGGCAAACGGTCCAATACGGAATATGTAGTCATTGCACGGCGTACCTTTGAGATTTTGTCACAAAAATGGGAATTGTCTGTTCATTGATGGTAATAATACACTTATCACAGATGATGAAATACTATTTCTTGCCATGGAGAAAATGAAAAGCATTCAAATCGAATCAGGTGGCAGATGTATACAAAATAGACAGCTTTGAAAGGTAAAAATAATTCGCTCTAAATTACTGTATATTTCTTCCGTGGTTATTCTGTGGATTTCGATTGACAAATCAGGCAGGAAAATATATAATTTCTGTTACATAACTGCAATTATGAATGGGGGAATGGATTATAAAAGTAATTTTACACGATTTGGATACACAGTATCATGAAATACTGAATGGAAAATGTGATGAGGTCATTTATGCAGATGGGAAATATGCTCCCTGTCAGGGCTGTTTTGGCTGCTGGACGAAGCATCCGGCGGAATGTTTTATGAAAGACCGCCTGCAGCAGTCTTCCCGTGTGATCGGGCAGGCAGACGAATTTGTCATTATTACGGAAAATCTATACGGTACATATAGCCCCATGGTGAAAAATGTTCTTGACCGGAGCATTGGCATTTCCACGCCGCTTAGCACTTACCGCGGAAAGCAAATGCACCATACCCTGCGCTATGGAAAGCACAATTTATTGAAGGTAATTGTGTATGGTGATGTCACAGAACAGGAACGGGAAACCTTTACCTATATGGCAGGCAGAAATGCAATCAATAATGGATTTGAAAAGTCCGAAGTGATTTTTTTAGATGATTTTTCCAGACTGGAGGACTTCGTATGAAAACAGTATTTATCAATTGCAGCCCGAAAAAAAGATTTTGCGCCTCCGCTTATTTTCTGGGGTTGCAGCGTTTAATGGTGAAAGGTGAAAAGGTGACGGAAACGCTGCGGAACAAAAACGACCACCAACGTATCTTAAATGAATTGACGGATGCGGATACCGTTGTATTTTGCCTGCCGTTATATGTGGACAGTGTGCCGGCGCATGTGCTGTCCTTTCTGAAAGAGATGGAGCTTTTCTGCAAAGAAAACAACATCCGGCTGCACGTTTACAGCATTTCCAACAATGGTTTTATTGAGGGAAGGCAAAGCGAGCCGTTACTGCGGGTTTTTCAGAATTTTTGTGCGAAATGCAATCTGGAATGGGGCGGCGGAATCGGCATTGGCGGCGGAGTAATGTTGAATGTTACCCGAATTGTATTTGTGGTGCAAATTGGATTACTCTTTTTGAATATGCTGCTAAATGGCATTCAGAACGGTAATTTTTTCCCGGCTGATGCGCTTATCAATTTTGCGGAACAGGCGCTTGTCCTCGCTTTCCTGAATCTGGGTGTGTTTTTCTACATCATCAAAATGGGCCTTGCCATTAACAGGGGAAAATTTTTCGGCAAAAAATATACCCGCATCATGGTACCGTCCTTTGTGTTTATTCTTTTTGCGGATATCTTTTTCATAATCATTTCAATCTTTCAGGGAGGGATTTTCAGAGGGTGGCTTGCGAAGAAGCAGCCAAGCGAATAGCAGGAAAGAATGCTTTGCAAATTTTATACATGAAACAGGCAAAAAAAGAGAATGATACCAGGTAAGAATGTGTATTGGGAAAATGCACGGGAAAGAGTAAGAGGTGGATGTAATGGACACTTTATTTGGCTTGCTTGGTGGATTGTCTCTATTTTTGTTTGGAATGGAAATGATGAGCGAAGGCCTGCAAAAGGCGGCAGGGGAACGGATGAAATATATTTTAGGCCTGCTGACGAGAAATCCGGTAATGGGGGTTTTTGCCGGTGCGCTTACGACAACAGTGCTGCAGAGCAGCAGCGCTACAACCGTGATGGTAATTGGTTTTGCCAGTGCAGGACTGATGAATCTGCCGCAGGCAGTCTCGGTGATCATGGGTGCCAATATCGGGACGACAATTACCGCGCAGATTATTGCCTTTCAAATCAGTGACTATATTTACCCAATTCTGTTTACCGGATTTCTGATTGCCTTTCTGGCAAAGAAAGAGCTTGTGAAATATGTCGGCAATACGGTTTTTGGCTTTGGTATCCTGTTTATTGGCATTGAAATTATGGGGAATACGATGAAACCTCTGGCAGCCAGTCCGGTTTTTCTGAATTTAATGGGAAAGGTGGCGGATATTCCGGTATTGGGGCTTTTGCTGGGTATTGGTATGACGGTCATTGTACAGAGTTCCTCTGCGGTCATTGCCGTGTTGCAGAACTTTGCGGCGCAGGCGGGACCGGATGGGGTATCTTCTGTTTTGGGGCTTTCTGGTGCCATTCCAATCTTGTTGGGAAGTAATATTGGTACGACGGTTACGGCACTGCTCGCCTGTATCGGGCAAAACAGAAATGCCAAACGGACAGCGGCAGCCCACAGTGTGTTCAATATTACTGGGTCCGTTTTTTTCATGTTTCTGACTGCGTGGTTTGCCAGGCTGGTCTTATTTCTCTCACCGAAGGGAATCGAGGTTGAGGTGATTGCAAGGCAGATTGCCAATGCACATACGGTATTTAACGTGATCAATACTGTAATCTGGATGCCGTTTATCTGGCTGATGGTGAAGATTGTCATGTGGTTTTTGCCGGATAAGGAGGAGGGAAAAAATGAGCACCCGCAGTTTTTAGATGTCAATGTGCTGCATCAGCCGGTCGTTGCGCTGCATCTGGTTTCCAAGGAGGTGGTAAGCTATGCAAGGCAGTTAGAAATGCTGCTTCATGATATTGAGAAAGCACTACTTGGCGGCAGCGTGGCAGATGTGGAGAGAGCGCAGAAATCTCTTCAGATGATGGACGGCCTGCATGCGGATATTTATAGCTACCTGATTGGCCTGTTCTCCTCCGGTAACATGAACGAAGAGCAGTCTGCACATACCACGGAGATGATGTATATTGTAGAAGATTTTGAGCGGATTGGCAAATGTATGAAGGAGCTTTTGCAAAATACCCGCGAAATCATGGATAAAAAGTTTTCTTTTTCCAAAAAGGCAATGGAGGAAATCAGCGAAAGCTTTGAGGTGGTTACCGCTATGTATCTGCAATCGGTACAGTCGATTATGTGTAAAGATGTAGAAACGGCCCAAGATATGGAATCGTATATGAAACGGATTGCCAAGCTGGAAAAAAATGTGCGCAAAAACCATAAAAAGCGGATTAAGGAGGGAAAATGCAAACCGGAATTTACCAACATTTTCGCCGGAATTTTTCACAACCTGCAAAAGATTGGTGAAAACTGCAGCAATATAGCCGAATCTGCTGCGGAAGATGTATATTTGAAATATCTGCCGGAAGTACATGGCAGTTTTTCCGGTTTGTAAGTTTTGTATATTCCCCTTTTCTTTATTGCTTTTTCTTGTGGAATCCCGTATACTAAGAAGCGCAAAAGGATATTCGGTAACTATACGGAACGGAGGGAATACATGGATCACAAGCCATTGCCGATTGGAGTTGACAATTTTGAAAAGCTGGTAACAAGGGGCTATTATTTTATTGATAAAACGATGTTGATTGCGGAGCTGCTGGATAAGAAGGGAGATGTCAATTTATTTACCCGCCCCAGACGTTTTGGCAAGACCTTAAATATGAGCATGCTTCAGTATTTCTTTGAAGATGAGAGAAATGCGAAAGGGGAAAAGAAGGATAATACCTATCTTTTTGACGGTTTAAGGATTATGGAAGAGGGTGCGGCACACCTTTCCCATATGGGACAGTATCCGGTAATTAATTTGTCGTTAAAATCGGGAAAGCAGCCGGATTTTCAGATGGCATATGCAAGTCTTATTGACGAGATACAAAAAGAATATGACCGCCATATCTATGTTTTGCAGGACGAAGCAATGACCTTGGCAAAAAAGAAGAAATATGAATCCATTATGAACGGAACAGCCGGGAAGATTGATTATGCCAAGGCATTAGAATTTTTGTCGCAATGTCTGCAAACGGTTCACGGCAAAAAAACAATCATCTTAATTGATGAATATGATGTACCGTTAGAAAATGCGCATATGCGTGGATTTTATTCCGAGATGATTGACTTTATCCGCTCTTTGTTTGAGTCTTCCCTAAAGACGAACAGCAGTCTGGAATTTGCCGTGATTACTGGGTGTTTGCGGATTTCCAAGGAATCCATTTTTACCGGTATGAACAATTTAAAGATTATTTCTATTTTAAGCAGGCAGTATGGCGAATATTTTGGGTTTACGTACGAGGAGGTGCAGAAAATCTGCGAAGACTATCGGATGCCGCAGAAGTTTGAAACCTTTAAGGAGTGGTATAATGGCTATCTGTTTGGGAATGCCAATGTATATAATCCGTGGAGTGTCATTCAATTTATGGATGATTTGTGTGAGGACGAAAACCAGTATCCGAAAGCCTACTGGGCGAACACCAGCTCCAACAGCATTGTGCGCAGGCTCATTGAAATGGCAGACGAGGACACGAAGAAGGAAATTGAAGTGCTGATTGAGGGGAAGACTGTTGAAAAGCCAATTCATGAGGATATCACTTATGACGAAATCTATGCGACAATGGATAATCTTTGGAATTTTATGTTTTTTACCGGATATTTCCGCAACGTGGGACAGCGGGTGGATTTAGATGACAATCAATATGTTACATTGAAAATCCCGAACCGTGAAGTGAAATATATTTTCCGCACCAAGATTCTTAGCTGGTTTGACGAGAAGGTAAAGGCAAAGGACCGTACCGGGCTGTTTACTGCACTGGTGAATCTCGACGTGCCGGCAATGGAGGAAGAGATTGTCGATATGCTGTTGGAAACCATCAGTTTTAATGACGCATATGAGAGCTTTTACCATGGTTTCCTGACGGGAATCCTGTCCGGCATGAAGGGATACATTGTAAAATCAAATCGGGAAGGCGGCAGCGGGCGGAGCGACTTATTTATCAAACCAGTGACTCGGAGAAAAGCAGCTTATGTACTGGAATTCAAAGTGGCAGACAAATTTAACCAGCTCGATCAGAAGGCAGATGAGGCGTTGAAGCAGATTGAAGAGCGGAAATATGCAAAGGAGCTGGAAGATGACGGGTATGCCACGGTACATCGGTATGGCATTGCCTTTTGCGGTAAGGACTGTCTGGTGAAATTGCAGCAGTAGGTTCATGATGCTTTAGCGGCTGTTACTGCAAGATTGCAGAAGGAGATGGAGTAATATATGCATTTGTTTGGGAGAAAGAAAAATACTCTGGCCGTTCCGGAATCCTGTGAAAATTTTCAGATTGAGGTGGATAAGAGTATCTGTACAGGAGAAATGACGGTAGGATTCAGAGATCCGGTATCGGGGAAACTGAAATTTGCAGAGCTGGCGAGAAGCGAAGCGGATATTGAAGCATTTAAGAAAAAATACGGAAGGTAAGAAAACGGAGAGAGCAATGAGAGATACGGATTTAAGAGATTGTTTAAAACGAATAGACCACAAAGGCTATCCGGCATACAAAGACACGAAGGGAAAATATCAGTTTGCAGATTATGTGCTGTCCATTGACCATGTGCAGGGCGACCCGTTTGCGGCACCGTCCAAGGTCAGTGTCTTAGTGGACGGGAAAAGAGCAGGTTTTGATAACGCATTGTATGACAACAAATGCAAAAGGATTGCCCTGCAGGATTATCTGCTGAGAAAAATGGCGGCCAAAGTGCGGGAGTATTCGTTTAAGGCGAAGGGCTCCGGCAAAAGCGGATTAATCGGGGTAAGCCAGCCGGGACAGGAAATTTTGAATCGCAGTGCCTGTGTAATCAACGCGGATAATGGAGACATCACCCTGCGGATGGAGATTGGTTTTCCGGCAAACGGAAGAACGATAAATGCAAGGGAATTAGAGAAGATTTTATTTGAATTTCTGCCCGTGTGCGTTAAACAGACATTATTTTGCCGGGCATACCGGAAAGAGAGTCTGGTGGAAACGGCTAATCTTGCCGAGGATCAGGAATATATCCGGCAGCAGCTCCCGGAAATGGGACTGGCGGCATTTGTGGCGAACGGTGCCATTCTTCCCAGAAAATCAGGGGTTTCACCGCTTCCGATGAAGGAGGCGGTACCGTTTAAGTCGCCGGATTCAATGGAAGTGACGTTGGAGCTTCCCCATCACGGCACGATAAAGGGAATGGGGATTAAGCAGGGCATTACGCTGATTGTGGGCGGTGGCTACCATGGTAAATCTACTCTGTTAAAGGCATTGGAGCTGGGCGTTTACAATCATATTGCCGGAGACGGAAGGGAATATGTGATTACAGATGATACGGCGGTGAAACTTCGCGCAGAGGACGGGCGGAATATTCAGAAAGTGGACATCTCCATGTTTATACGGAATCTTCCAAACGGAAAAGATACAGTGGCATTTTATTCAGAGGATGCCAGCGGCAGTACCTCTCAGGCGGCAAACACGGTAGAGGCAATGGAAGCGGGAGCCAGGGTATTTTTGATTGATGAAGATACCAGTGCCACGAATTTTATGATTCGTGACGAGCTGATGCAGAGAGTGGTACAGCGGGATGTGGAGCCGATAATACCGTTTATTGACAGGGTGCAGGAGCTCTATGAAAATTCCGGCATATCTACGATTCTGGTTGCCGGAAGTTCAGGCTCTTATTTCCATAAAGCCGATTGCATTTTGCAGATGAACCGTTATGTGCCAATGGAGATTACCGAATTTGCCAAGAAAGAGGCGGAACGTTTTCCGATTGCAGAGCAGGGGGCGGAGAAAGCGGAGGCGCCAAGGTTTGACCGGATAGTGAAAAGAGATGACGCATTTCTCAAGGAAAGCCGCATTAAGACAAAAGTCATGGGCAGGGAGAGTATTTCCATTAATAAGGAAATGGTGGATTTGCGGTATGTCGAACAGCTTGTAGACACGGAACAGCTGACAGCACTGGTACAGATTGTAAAATATATGAAGCTACACTACTTTGACGGGACAAAGACATTGGGAAAGGCTGTGGAGCTGATCAGCGAGAAGATAGAAAACAATGAGTTTGCTGCTTTTTGCGGCGGTGACATTGCCGGCAATATGGCGATTCCGAGAAAGCAGGAGATTTATGAAACGCTTAACCGTTGCCGGGGGCTTGTGCAGATTGTGCGGGATGCTGGAAGAAAATAATGACCGGTATGAAGTCAAGGCATGGGAACTGTATGCGTGTAGAAAAAAGTAAATATAATCTTAAAAAGTGAGGGCGTATGTGCCCTCATTTTTCCGTTGCCCGTATATTTCTTTAATTATTTTTCATTGCTTTAATCAATGCCAATAAGGCAGTAATCTCCTCATCGGTAAGTCCGGATAAATCAATCTCCTGCTTATTTTCCAAGCCTAACAAATAATCCGTACTCACATTAAAAATTTTGGCAATGTGAATGAGAATGTCATAAGAAGGGAGACGTATACCTGTTTCATATGCGCTGATAACGGATTTGGTAATGTCTAATTTCTGCGCCAGTTGTGCCTGTGTGTAATTCTCTCTGAGCCGTAATGTTTTGAGAACGCTTCCAAAGTCAACCATAAGTGAACCTCCTTTAGCAGTATCATATTATATTATGTGCATTTGGAAGTATTTAAAAAGTTGATTTTAATTTTAGTTAGTTGACTAATGAGAAAAAAAAGAGTATACTTAAACGTATCTGGAAACGGGTTATATCGGCCAAATGACGGTGAAGGATATTTTTTTGGCATATGTGGCTTTGTCAAGTATGTGAACAAAAATGTTTGCAGAAAGGCGACTGTGGATAGGATTCGTAGATGGGGATGAAGAGTAGTGAAGGTGCAGGGTTCGATTTTACGGATGTTGCAGAGGGAAGGAGAATGTGAAATGCAGGCAGGAAAGAAGATAAGGAAATGGAGAATTGGAATTATTATATTATTGTTATGTATGGCAGGAATAATGAGTGGTAAAATATCTGGCGGTAAAGTGCTGGCGGCTCAGACGTCCGGGGATTATGAGTATACCGTTGATAATTTACAGGTTACTATTACAAAGTATACAGGATCTGCCACGAGTGTAACCATTCCGTCCAGTCTGGGGGGAAATGAGGTCGTGGCGATTGGGGCAAATGCGTTTCAGAATACGGCTGTTCAATCGGTGAAAATACCGGATACAGTAGTGAGCATAGGTAACTATGCCTTTCAAGGTTGTAGTGCATTGGTAAATCTGACACTGCCATCAAATTTGGAAAGAATAG
>JAMPAW010000086.1 GCA_023666975.1 Clostridium sp. | reverse complement strand
GCTTGCAGTAAAGAACGCTTCCGATGAATTTGCGGTTGAGGGCTATATCGGCAACGCGTATGTGTCCAAGGGAAACAGAGGGTTTGAACATTATTTTGTAAACGGAAGGTCTATCCACAGCAATATTGTGACTAAGGCCATTGAGGAGGCCTACAAGTCTTTTGTCATGATTCACAAGTTTCCGTTTACGGCGCTGCATTTTACCCTTGACAGCACAAAACTAGATGTAAATGTTCACCCGACGAAGATGGAATTTAAATATGCAGACGGAGAAAAACTTTTTGACTTTGTAAAGGACAGTGTGCGCAGGGCGCTGCTGAGCGAAGAGATGATTCAGGACGTATCCTTGCGCACGGCAAGAGAAGAACGTGCGATTACCGTGGAACAGCAGCGGAAATATACGGCCAATGTGCCGGAGCCTTTTGAACGTGAAGCGAGGGCGGTCCGTTATCAACAGGCTTTTGCAAGCCGTCAGACGGCCGGACCGGAAAAGGAGAAGCTGTCAGAAAAAGAAAAACTGTCGGAGAGGGAGAAACCGTCAGAAAAAGAAAAACTGTCGGAGAGGGAGAAACCGTCAGAAATAGAAAAACTGTCGGAGAAGGAAAAACCGATAGAAGAAAAGACGAATACCCCGTCGAAGGTAGAAACGGAGCAGCTTTCTTTCCCGGTAGAAAAATTTATTTCCGAGGAGGCGAGAAAGAAGCACAGGATAGTCGGTCAGGTATTTAAGACCTACTGGATAATTGAGTATGAGGAAAAGATGTATATTGTTGACCAGCACGCAGCCCACGAGAAAGTAATGTTTGAGCGGCTGATGCGGAAAATGAAGGAAAAACAGGTGATTTCCCAGCAGCTGCTACCGCCTAAGGTGCTGCATTTAGGCGGCGTAGAATATGAGACGGTTATCGGTAAAATGGATTTATTTAAACAGACCGGTTTTGATTTGGAGGAATTCGGTGATGATTCCGTTGTGGTTCGCGCGATGCCGGACGATATCATGGGCGTGGACCCGCAGGCATTGTTTGATGCGCTGTTGAATGCCCTTACCGAGGACGCAGGGAAAATCAGTCCGGATTTCTTCGTGGAAAAACTGTCCGGCATGGCCTGCAAGGCGGCAATCAAGGGGAATACGGAAATTACCATGATGGAGGCAGATAAACTGATAGAGGAAATGCTTGCGCTGGATAACCCGTATAATTGTCCGCACGGCAGGCCGACGATGATTGCACTGACTAAAACAGAACTGGAAAGGAAATTTAAACGGATTCAGAATTAATGCTTTAATCCGGAGGTAACAACTTTGATACAAAGAGATGAGATAACGAACAGACAGGAAAAGAAGCCGCTGGTGATTATCACAGGCCCTACCGCCGTGGGGAAAACAGCGCTTTCCCTGCAGATAGCAAAAACAGTAAATGGGGAAATCATTTCTGCAGATTCCATGCAGGTTTACCGCATGATGGATATCGGTACCGCAAAGATTCGGCCGGAGGAGATGCAGGGGATACGGCATCATTTAATTAATGTCCTCGACCCGAAGGAGGAATTTAATGTCGTAACCTTTCAGGCGATGGCCGGCAGGGCGTTGAAGGAGATATACGAAAAGGGGAAGCTTCCGATTATTGCCGGAGGAACCGGATTCTATATTCAGTCTGTCCTGTATGATATTGCTTTTGAAAATATTGAGGTTTCCGAATACCGGAGGGAGCTGACGGAATACTATGAGCATTACGGAGCCCGCGCACTCCACCAGCGGTTAAAGGACGTTGACGAGGCTTCCTATCGGGAGATTCATGAAAATAATGTAAAACGGGTGATTCGCGCACTGGAGTTTTACCACGATACCGGTTATCCGATATCACGGCATAATCGGGAACAGAGGAGCAAGGAGTCACCGTACTGCTTTGTCTATTTTGTGCTGAATGATGACAGAAGGCTTCTCTATGAACGCATAGAAAAGCGAATTGAACTTATGCTGGAGCAAGGTCTTGCGGAGGAGGTCAGGCGGCTGATTGATTACGGCTGTACGAGGGAGATGATCTCCATGCAGGGACTGGGCTATAAGGAAATGATATCTTATCTGGAAGGGGATTGTTCCCTGGAGGAAGCTGTCTATCGTTTAAAGCGGGATACCCGCCATTTTGCCAAGAGGCAGCTTACCTGGTTTCGGCGGGAGCAAGATGTGATTTGGGTGAACAGACCAGATTATGCGTCTGAGGAGGAAATGCTTACCTTTATGTGTCAGTGTATGCGGGATAAAGGGATTATCACGGACGAAATCAAAAACCCCGCTGCAAGCAACGGGGTATCAAGCTTGTAACGCTGCAGAACAGCGGGGTATTAGACCCTCGCGGCATTCGCCAAATATCCACGCAAGCGTGGCTGCCTGGCTCATTGCTCGCGGGAATAAAGGATACGGCATTAGAAAGGTTTGGAGGATAATATATGGATAGCAGGGCAGAAGCATATGAGCAAATGGGGATTTCCCCGAAGGTATATGAACTATGCAGTCAAATAGAATTGAAATTAAAGGAATGTTTTGAAGAGATTGACCGCATAACGGAGTGCAATCAGTTAAAGGTACTGCGGGCAATGCATAAGCACCGTGTGTCGGAGGCGCATTTAGCGCCGACAACGGGTTATGGATATAATGACATCGGACGGGAAACACTAGAAAAAGTATATGCAGAAATCTTTGGAACGGAGGCGGCCTTAGTCCGTTCGCAGATAACCTGCGGCACCCATGCGCTGGCAGTTGCGCTGTCGGCTAATCTGCGTCCGGGTGATGAGCTGATTTCGCCAGTGGGAAAACCCTATGACACAATGGAAGAGATAATCGGAATACGGTCCTCCAAGGGTTCTTTAGCCGAATACGGGGTGACGTATAAGCAGGTGGAGCTGTCAGCGGACGGAACGTTTGACTATCCGGCCATACAAAATGCCATATCAGATAAAACAAAAATGATGACCATTCAGCGTTCCAAAGGCTACCTGACCAGACCTTCCTTTAGTGTAAAACAGCTCGGCGAGCTGATTGCCTTTGTCAAGAAGATTAAGCCGGATATATGCTGCATGGTTGACAACTGTTACGGAGAATTTGTGGAATTAACCGAGCCGTCCGATGTCGGCGCAGATATGGTGGTCGGTTCGCTGATCAAGAATCCCGGCGGCGGTCTGGCCCCTATTGGCGGCTATATCTGCGGCACCAGAGAGTGTGTGGAGAATGCGGGCTATCGGTTGACTGCGCCGGGGTTAGGCAGTGAAGTGGGCGCTTCGCTCGGCGTCAATAAGGACTTTTTTCAGGGGCTTTTCCATGCGCCACAGGTAGTAGGCGGAGCATTAAAAGGAGCCATTTTTGCGGCCAGCCTGTATGAATATCTCGGATTTGAATGTGTGCCGAACGGCACCGAACCACGGCATGACATTATTCAGGCGATTACCTTTCATGACCCGGAAAAAGTCATTGCCTTTTGCGAGGGGATTCAGTATGCTTCCCCGGTAGATTCCCATGTGACCCCGACTCCGTGGGCAATGCCCGGCTATGACTGCGATGTGATTATGGCGGCGGGAACTTTCATTTCCGGAGCTTCCATTGAGCTTTCAGCAGATGCACCTATGCACGAACCATATACCGTTTATTTTCAGGGCGGCCTTTCCTATCATCACGCCAAATTTGGCATGATGAGTTCGCTGGCCCGATTGGAGGGCAAAGGGCTAATTCACTTGTAGAATTTTCCTAAATATGGTATGATAGGTAAATGTGGTTTTGTAAAGGAGTATGAAAAGTATGGCAGTTGGCAATTCACGTAAAAATAATTGGGTTTTAATCGTTATTTTATTATGCGGTATTGTGTTGGGAGGGTATCTGGGAACACTCGCTTCAAGAGTTCATGCCTTAAGCTGGCTTGGCTATGGCAATACCTTTGGACTTACTTCGCCGGTTGTCTTGGATTTGGGGATACTGGTTTTGACATTCGGGCTGACGATTACCATTAATATCGCAAGTATCATTGGCCTGATTATTGGTATTATTGTGTACCGGTTAATCTGAAAAGGACGGTGAGCACATGGATTTTCATGATAAAAAGGTAATTCCACCGAAATATATCTATCTGTTTATGGCGTTTATCTGTTTTATTCTTCTGCTTGTTTCGGTTATTTTTGAGGACAGCTTTGCGCCATTAAAGGCAGTGACCAGTGCCGTCATCAAACCGATGCAGTCGGGAGTAAATGAAGTCGGCTCCTCCATTTATACACAGGTGTCTTATCAGAAGGAGAAAGCGGAGCTGCTGAAGGAGAATAAAGCGTTAGAGGAAAAAGTCGCAGAATACTATTCGCAAATCAAAGTGTACGAGCAGGAAAACAATGAGCTGAAGCGTCTGCAAAAGCTGTTAGGGCTCAAGGAACAGTATGCGGATTACCATACGATTGGGGCAAGAGTTATCGCTACGGATTCCACAAACTGGTTTTATACCTTTGTGATCGATAAAGGCTCAGATGACGGAGTTAAGGTGGGTTGCAATATATTAGCAGATGGAGGACTTGCCGGCATTGTGACGGAGGTCGGCACAAACTATGCAAAGGTCCGCGCCATTATTGACGATAACAGCAGTGTCAGTGCAACGGTTTTCGGAACGGAAACGCTTTGTACCGTTTCCGGTGATTTGTCTTTAATCAGGGACGGATATATCCGTGTCGGTTATATCAACAAAGCGGATACGATTGAGGAAGGAGCGGAATTAGTGACTTCCCATGTCAGCGACAAATTTCTGCCGGGAATTTTAATCGGCTATATTTCCGAGATTGAATTAGACGCCAACAATCTGACCAAGTCGGCAAAATGTATTCCGATAGTGGATTTTCACAATCTGCAGGAGGTTCTGGTTGTCTTGGATTTAAAGGCTGATTACGAGACAAATTCGGTGAACAAAAATATCTATGACAGTATCCAAAGCAGTGAAACCGGTACCACGGAGCAGGGCACCACGGAACGGAATACCACAGAACAGGGTACCACGGAGACAAATACTACGGAGCAGGACACATCAGAGGAAGAACAGACCGGGAATCCGGATAGAGATACTGCAGGTGAAGAAAATAACCCGGACGAAGAAGAAAACGGAGAAAATCCTTCAGAGGACAGTCCGGAAGACGGAGAGTAGTATGAAACGGTGTATTACAATCGGTATTATCATTATTATATGTTTTTTATGTCAGGCAACAGTTTTCCGCTATTTAAAGCTGGCCGGGGTAGTGCCCAATCTCTTGCTGATTGTGACGATGTCCTTCGGGCTTATGCGGGGAAGAAAGGAAGGCCTGTTAGTAGGGTTCTTTTCCGGTCTGCTGATTGATATTTTTTTCGGACGTGCGCTGGGACCGTATGCGTTTATTTATATGTCCATGGGCTATGTCAACGGTTTTTTCCACCGCATTTATTATGTGGAGGACGTACTTCTTCCGATGATTATGATTACACTGAATGATTTTATCTATAATGTTATTATTTATATGGTGTATTTTCTGTTGCGGAACAAATTGCATTTTGCCACATACTGCATGAATGTGATTGTTCCGGAAATGATATATACAATATTGATTACACTGTTTTTTTACAAAATACTGGTGCGGATCAACAAACGGTTAAAAAAGATAAAAGAGGCGGAATGATATGGTAAAGGAATTACTCCATGCAATGAAGGAATATATAATTGAATATATTACTCATCGTCTGTTTATTGTCTCGGTTGTTATCTTTATTCTGTTTTCCATTTTGGTGGGACGTCTTTTTCGTTTGCAGATTGTCGAGGGAGAAGAGCATTTGAACAACTTTACCTACAAGTCCAAAAAGACACTGACGGTAGAGGCGTCCAGAGGGAATATATTTGACTGCAACGGAAATCTCTTAGCCTATAACCAGCTGGCATATTCAGTAACCTTTGAAAACAGTACGCAGCTGACCGATGTTGCCTTACAAAACGGTGTTTCGGAAAATTCCCTGAAAAATGCGATTGTGTATAGGACCATTCAGATTCTGGAAAAAAATAATGACCACATCAGTGTGGATTTTCCGATTGTTCTGGACAAAAACGGTGTCCCGAAGTTTAACACAAGCTCCGATGCAGAACGTCTGCGCTTTTTGGCGGAGGTTCACGGCAAGTCAACGGCAGATGATTTGACCGATGAGCAAAAGGAGATGTCGGCCAAAGATATCTACGATTATCTCTCCCTGGAATTATTTGAGATATCCTCCGATTATACAACGGTGGAAGCGCTGAAGATTATGGAGGTGCGCTATACGCTTTGGCTGAACCGTTTCCAGCAGTACATGTCGGTGACCATTGCAAGGGATATCAGTGCCGAAAGCGTGGCGGAGCTGAATGAGAATGCGGCGGAGCTGATGGGAATTGATGTGGTGGTGGATTCTATCCGCGTCTATAATGATGCCAAATATTTTGCCCACATTATTGGTTATATCGGTGCGATTTCCACTGACGAGATGAAAACCTATAATGAGGAGCTGTCGGAAAAAAGCCAGTACGACAGCGATGACATGATTGGAAAAACAGGGCTGGAGCAGCGGTATGAGAGCACTCTGCGGGGAACAAACGGTGTCGAGGAAATTTATGTGGACAATATGGGAAAAATCATTGAGCGCACGAACAAAGAGGACTCCGTTGCCGGCGAGGATATCTATCTGACCATTGATTCAGATTTACAAAAATACACCTATGACACGCTGGAAAAGGAGATTGCCAGTGTTGTTCTCGCCAAGATTACCGATGAGGAAATTGATGAAGAGGATAACGTCAATAAGCTGATTCCGATAGAAAATGTATATTTTGCCCTTTTTGATAATAACACGCTGGACATTACACATCTCTCCTCGGAAGGGGCCGGTGCATATGAGCAGACGGTCAATGCCACATTAGCCTCTACCAGAGAATACGTGCTGTCGAGAATCCGCGGTATCATGACAACGGAAAATGCGGCAATCAATAATCTGGATACCGAATACACGGCATATATGGAATATATTTATTCTATGTTAGAGGCGGACGAAATATATAACAGTAAACGGATTGAAAGCACGGACGAGACTTATAAGGAATATGTAGCGGGCAATATTTCTTTGGGAACATTCCTTCAATACGCCATTAATCAGGGGGCTATCGATATTACTCCTTTTGAACTTTCCAGTGATTTTTATGATTCCCAGGAGGTATATGATGCGCTGGTCAATTATGTGGAGAGTATACTTTCCGCAGATACGGAGTTCGACAAGCTGATCATGAAATATATGATTAAATCCAAAAACATAAGCGGTACGCAGATTATCCATACGTTGTTTGAGCAGGACGTACTGAAGCAGGAGACAGATGAAGACTATGCGGAATTCCTGTCGGGGGAATTGTCGGATTATCAGTTTATCCGCAAGAAAATCAATAATCTTGAGATTACGCCGGCTCAGCTGGCACTTGACCCCTGCGAGGGCTCAGTGGTGGTTACCGATGTCAATACCGGAGAAATCCTTGCCATGGTAAGCTATCCCAGCTATAACAACAATCTTTTGACAAATTCCGTAGATGCCGAGTATTATGCTACCCTGATTGCGGATAAAACAAAGCCTTTGTATAACAGGGCAACCCAGCAGAGGACGGCTCCGGGTTCCACTTACAAAATGCTGACGACGATAGCAGCGGTAGAGACCGGAGCAATCGATTTGTCGACAACCATTAACGCAGAAGGGATTTTCACCAAGGTAGATCCGCCGCCAAAATGTTGGCTTTATCCCGGTAAACATGGTATAATCGGTATTGAAGAGGCATTGGAGGTTTCCTGTAACTATTTCTTTTATGAAGTCGGGTATCGTCTGGGCGGCGGAGAAAATCATTTTTCCGATTCCGACGGTCTGTCAAAGCTGACCAAGTATGCTTCGATGTTCGGGCTGGACACCAATTCGGGTATCGAGCTGGACGAGATTGCACCGAAGGTGTCTGATGAGACGGTAGTGCGGAGTGCAATCGGGCAGGGGACAAACTCTTATACGCCGACTCAGCTCGCACGTTATGTTACCACGATTGCGACGAGCGGGACCTGTTATGATTTAAGTATCATTAAAGAGATGAAAAATATACAGGGAGAGGTAACCTATGAAAACCCGCATAAAGTCCACGGTACGGTAGATATCGACCCAGCATTGTGGAATACCGTTCACAACGGTATGCGCCGGGTGGTGGAGAACCATACACCGGAGGAAATGTTAATCAACCAGATTAAGGTAGATGTTGCAGGTAAGACCGGAACGGCGGAGGAGAATCTGGCCAGACCGGCACATGCGTTATTTGTTTCCTATGCACCGTTTGCCAGACCGGAGATATCCGTCACGGCAGTTATCCCGTATGGGTATTCTTCGGGTAATGCAGAGGAGCTGGCAGGCTTTATTTATGCCTACTATTTTGACCCGGAAAAGCTGGAAAATGCATCGATTACCGGTAACGTAAATATGTCTGACTAATAGGAGTGTGGCAATGAAAAACTCGGTTATAATTAAAGGCAACAAATACGGCATTTGTATTGTGTTAAATGATGAGGTGGAATTTCCGAAATTATTGAAAGACCTTGAGGGAAAGCTTGAGGAGGCGGAAGAATTTTTTGACTGTGAAAAACAGCTTGCCGTTACGTTTGAGGGAAGAAACCTTTCTAACGAAGAATTAGACTCTATTCTAGATGTCATTGAGAATAACTCCAAATTGAACATTCGTTACGTCATGGACGACAACAGCGAGCTGGAGGCAACGTTTTTTGACATTATCCAGGCGGCAAAAGATGACGAGGCGGAGTCAGAACCCGAACTGATTGGCGTTACGAATTTACCCGGCTTGGAAAAGGACGCCGGGAAAGAGGCAGAAGAGCCGAAAACGGATTCTGCCAAAGACGACAATAGCGGCATGTTTTACCGGGGGACGCTTCGCTCCGGCCAGACATTAGAGACAAAGGCCTCTCTGGTCATTGTGGGAGATGTAAATCCGGGAGCGTCCGTGATTGCCGGCGGGAACATTGTGATTATCGGCACGTTAAAGGGAAGCGTAACCGCTGGCTGCAACGGTGATAAAAGCGCATTTGTGATTGCGATGGGAATGGAACCGATTCAGATAAAAATTGCAGATGTTATTGCCAGAAGTTCAGATAAAAAGGATCATACAAAGGCTCCTAAGGAGGCTATGCTGGCCACAATAGTAAAGGAGCAGATTTGTATAGCGCCGTTGTCTAAGACAACGATACATGATATACTTTTTTAATACGATATTGAGGAGGATAAAAAATGAGTGAGGTAATTGTAATTACGTCTGGAAAAGGTGGTGTCGGCAAGACGACAACCACGGCAAATGTAGGAACAGGATTGGCAAAATTAGACAAAAAGGTCGTTCTGATTGACACGGATATCGGACTTCGTAATCTTGATGTGGTAATGGGACTGGAAAACCGCATTGTCTATAACTTAGTCGATGTGGTTGAGGGGAATTGCCGTTATAAGCAGGCCCTGATTAAAGATAAGACATATCCCAATCTGTTTCTCTTACCGTCAGCGCAGACCAAAGACAAGACTTCCGTTACTCCGGAACAGATGAAGAAGCTGGTAGAAGAGTTAAAGAAGGAATTTGACTATATTATTCTCGACTGTCCGGCGGGAATCGAGCAGGGCTTTAAAAACGCAATTGCGGCAGCTGACCGGGCACTGATTGTTACGACTCCGGAAGTGTCTGCCATACGTGATGCAGACCGCATTATCGGTCTCTTAGAGGCAAATGACATCAAGAAAATGGATTTAATCGTGAACCGTATCCGCATGGATATGGTTAAGCGCGGAGAGATGATGTCCATTGAGGACGTAGTGGAAATTCTTGCAATTGATTTAATCGGTGCAGTACCGGACGATGAAAATATCGTCATTTCCACAAATCAGGGACAGCCTTTGGTTGGCAATAATTCTCCGGCCGGCAAAGCGTATTTCAATATATGTAAACGGGTAATGGGCGAAGAGGTAGAGTTTTTGGATTTGAATGATTCCGGTTTTTTCAAAAAATTATCCAGATTATTAAAGAAGTAGGATAGACAAAAGAAAAGAAAGAAGATTGGAGAGAAGATTATGGGATTATTTGATTTATTTAATAAGAAAAAATCGTCCGGAGACTATGCAAAGGACCGCTTGAAGCTGCTGCTGGTTTCCGACCGGGCAAACTGTTCTCCGGATATCATGGAACAGATTAAGAATGATATCATAGAGGTCATTTCCAGATATATGGAAATCGATGCTACCGGTCTGGATATCCAGATTACCCAGACCGAGTCGGACGGAGGAAACGGGACGGTTCCGGCACTTTATGCCAATATTCCGATTAAGGACATGAAATCCAAATCCGTAAAATAGTGATAGCGAAGGAGCACCATATGTTTGAAAATTATCGCATACGGAATTACAATTTTAAATTAATTCTATTGGTTCTTACTGCCTGTGTATTTGGTACAATAATGATTAACAGTGCAGACCACTCCTACCTGAACAAGCAGGTTGCAGGTATGGTGGTCTGTCTGCTGGGAATGGTTATTTTATCTCTTGTGGATTACAAATTTATCCGCAAATTTCACACATTGCTTTATGTAATCAATATTATTCTGCTGCTGGCAGTCATTTTTAAAGGAACAGAGGTAAATGGAGCGCAGCGCTGGCTGGGTTCGCCAGAGGTGATTACGATACAGCCGTCGGAGTTCACCAAAATTATCATGATTATCTGTGCTGCCCATTATCTTGCGGAGCATAAGGATAGCATTAATACGCCTAAGACGTTAGCAGGATATGCCGCACTTTGCGCAGTACCGCTTATTTTGATTGTAATCCAGCCGGATTTATCGACGACGATTGATATTTTCATTATTCTGTGTGTGATGATCTTTGTTGCTGGCCTGAGCTACAAAATCATCGGAGTGGTTATTTTGTGCGCCATTCCTCTGGCAGGAACCTTTATCTGGTATATCAAAAGACCGAACCCGTTGTTTTTAAAGGGTTACTGGGTTCAGAGAATTCTCACCTTTCTCTATCCTGAGGATTATGCCTCAACTACACAGTATCAACAGGATAATTCCGTTATGGCTATCGGATCAGGGCAGTTGTTTGGAAAGGGTTTAAATAATTCTACTCTTGCTACGGTTAAGGATGCCAATCTGATTTCCGAACAGCAGACGGATTTCATTTTTTCCGTGGTAGGGGAGGAATTGGGATTTGTCGGCAGCATACTTATTATTGTAATTTTGGGGTTGATTGTGGTACAATGTATAAGGACTGCACGTAAAGCAAATGATGAAATGGGAATGTACGTTGCGACTGGGGTAGCAGCGTTAATCGGATTTCAAACATTTATCAATATAGGGGTGGCAACCTCCATATTGCCAAACACAGGTATTCCACTGCCGTTTATCAGTTATGGACTAACGTCATTAGTTAGCTGTTGTGCGGCGGCAGGTTTGGTTTTAAATGTATCCTTACAACGCAGAAAATACTAGAAGCTGGAGGGGAAATAATGAATATTGGATTAATTGCACATGATGCAAAAAAGAAATTAATGCAGAATTTTTGTATTGCATATCGGGGTATACTATGCAAGCATGAGTTATTTGCCACGGGAACGACAGGACGTCTGGTAGAAGAGGTGACCAATCTTACCGTTCACAAATATCTGGCAGGACATCTGGGAGGTGAACAGCAGCTCGGTTCGGAAATCGAACACAATGACATTGATATGGTGATCTTTTTACGGGACCCGCAGACACCGAAATCCCATGAACCGGATATCAATAATATATTTACACTTTGTGATATACATAATATTCCATTGGCTACCAACTTGGCTACTGCCGAATTGATGGTCAAATCATTAGACCGAGGAGATTTGGATTGGCGTGAAATGTTTAAATAATCATAACAGAACAGGTTTTACCCTCATGATGATTGTACTGATGTGTACTTCTTTGTTGACCGGGTGCGGGGAAGTGTATGATACGGCTGAACCTCTGCATATCAACTCGCAGGTGAATCTGCCGATTGTCCGGCCGGCAGGCCTTTCGTCTGAAAACGTAGTAATTCCCTATGATGCCTATGTATTTGATGGCTCCGGCATGGAATTTGAGGCGGGACTGTTGATTAATCAGACGGCGAATACTGTGGTTTCCGCAGTTAATCCGCACAAGAGAATTTATCCTGCCAGTATGACCAAGATTTTAACGGCAATTGTCGTTATGGAAGCGATTGAAAAAGGACAGATTTCCCTGTCAGATACCGTGGTAATCGGCAAGAAAATTGAATTTAATGAGGATAATGTCACTTCTATGGGATTGGAACCGGGTGATTACATTACGGTGAATGAATTAATCCACGGTTTGTTGATTTCGTCTTACAATGACTGTGCAGTTGCACTGGCCCGGTATATTGCAGGGTCGGTGGGCAATTTTGTGGATTTGATGAATCAGAAAGCTGCGGAGCTTGGGGCAACCAATTCACATTTTGTCAATCCCCACGGACTGCATGATAACAATCATTATACAACACCTTATGATTTGTATTTAATCTTTAAGGAATTTCTGACAAAGGAAACGTTAATCCAGATTGACAGCAACAGCACATATACGTTGACGATGTATCGTGACGATGAGAAGATATCCATGGAAATTACCGCGACGAACGCTTTTTTGTCTAATTCGTTTGATATGCCGGCAGGTTATCACATTACAGGCTGGAAAACCGGTACGACAGAAAAAGCGGGGAGCTGTATTATTCTGGAATTTGTCAATGACGAAACACAAGAAGAGTATATCTGTCTTGTCTCCAATGCCACTGACCACGAAACACTCTATCAGAATGTGGAGGATATGTTAAAAGAGATATACTAGAATATAGGAAAATGGGAGGCGCCAATATGATTGAACTGGTTGTAGGTGAAAAAGGAAAAGGAAAGACAAGAATGCTGATGGGAAAGGCCAATAATGATATTAAGCTCACCGGTGGAAGTATTGCTTATCTGGATAGAAATAATAAGCATATGTATGAATTGAGTAACCGGATACGTCTGATTAATGTTCCGGAGTTTAATATTCGTTCAGCAGATATGTTTATCGGTTTTATTTACGGTATCGCATCACAAAATGATGATTTAGACCGTATTTTCCTGGATAATTTTATGTCGATTGCCTGTGTGGAAACCGTGGACGAAGTAGATAAACTGGTCAGGGAGCTCTCGGTGATATCGGATAAGTTTGAACTGGATTTTGTCATCGGAATATCCAAGGCAAAGGAGGATTTGACGGAATATCTGAAAGAGCTGGTTACTGCTTCTCTGTAATACAGGAATGCTGCCACCGATTATCATTTACCGGATGGCAGCATTTTCCTATATGCACTACTGCAGTTCGTTGTTCATGCGGCCATAATATGAAATTGCATAAAGGCCTCCGATTCCGACAATTGCATAGATGATTCTTGTCAGTATGGACATCTGTCCAAACAGAGTACTCACCAGGTCAAAGTCAAAGAATCCAATTAAACCCCAGTTAATTGCACCAATTACTACAAAGGTTAAAATCGTATAATCCAATACCTTCATCATGATTCTCCTTTCTGCTTCCATTTCATACATTTTTTGTGCGTGATTTTCACACATGTAAATAGATTTACTTTGGAATACTATTAGTGTTCTAATATTTTATAAATTTTATTCATTAATGTTGTCGTCAGCCGCTAAAAATGGTACAATAAATAGATGTAATTAAGTG
>JAMPAW010000085.1 GCA_023666975.1 Clostridium sp. | reverse complement strand
GTCTTCACGGGATAAGAGGAGGCAGCAGCTTTTTGTAATCAGTGTTACCAACTAAAGCATAGTGAGGCTGATAACCTGCGTAAGCCTTAGCGGGCATCATCATGACAAAAGAAAAAATAGTTGCTATTTTTTGGAAGTTATACTATTATAGTGGAAGCGGGGTATGGCTCAGTTTGGTTAGAGCGCACGGCTGGGGGCCGTGAGGCCGCAGGTTCGAATCCTGTTACCCCGATTTCTTGAATCCATTACCCATCTGTGTATCTAAGGACTTTTCGTCAAACCGGATTCCCGTTTTTACAGGCAATCATCAGGAATTTTTTGCTGCCTTGCAGGTTTGCTGTAAGTTGACAGGTGGGGAAATATCGATTAAACTAACCGTTAGATGTTGACAAGGCAATATATTTAAATAGGACAAGATGAGCAGGCCAAGCCCTGTTTTGAAATAATCAGGAGGTAGAGAGATGCAGATTACAGACGAAACCATTGAATATGTCGGAATATTGGCAAAGCTGGAGCTATCCGAGGAGGAAAAGGAGCAGGCAAAGAAGGACATGTCCAATATGCTGGAATATGTGGGAAAGCTCAATGAGCTGGATACAGATGGCGTGGAGCCGATGAGCCATACATTTTCCGTGCATAATGTATTCCGTGAAGATGTTGTGACAAATGGTGATGACAGAGAAAACATGCTGGCAAATGCGCCGGAGAAAAAGGACGGAGCGTATAAGGTACCGAAGACCTTTGAGTAGATTTTGCTGATGATAGAAAGGGAGTAAGAAATGGATTTAAGTATAACTGCCGTGGAACTCGGCAAAAAAATCAGAGAGAAAGAAATTTCCGCAGTGGAAGCCACGACGGCATTTTTGGACAGTATTGAGGCGAAGGAAAAGGATATTCATGCCTTTGTCACGGTAGACAGGGAAGGTGCGCTGAAGAGGGCGGAAGAGGTGCAAAAACGGATAGATGACGGGAAGGCTAACGGTCCTCTCGCAGGTGTTCCTGTGGCCATTAAAGATAATATGTGCATAGAAGGAATGCTCACCACCTGTTCCTCTAAGATTTTGTCCAATTTCGTGCCTACATTTACCGCCACGGCAGTAGGGAAGCTGCAGGCGGCGGGTGCCGTGATTGTTGGAAAGGCCAATATGGACGAGTTTGCAATGGGCTCCACCACCGAAACCTCCTATTATGGAGAGACAAAAAACCCATGGGATTTGGCACGGGTGCCAGGCGGTTCTTCCGGCGGATCGGCAGCAGCGGTAGCGGCAGAAGAGGTTCCCTATGCACTAGGCTCGGATACTGGTGGCAGTATCCGCCAGCCGGCCGGTTTTTGCGGGGTAACGGGCATAAAGCCGACATACGGAAGAGTGTCCAGATACGGATTGATTGCATATGGTTCATCTCTGGACCAGATTGGACCGCTGGCGAAGGACGTAACGGACTGTGCAACAGTTTTAGAGATAATCTGTGGGAAAGATGAGAAGGATTCGACTTCGGTGAAGGAGACGGGAGACGACTTTACCGCTGCCTTGGTAGATGATGTAAAGGGCATGAAAATCGGCATTCCAAGAGATTATTTTGGAAAAGGATTAGATGCCAAGGTGAAGGAATCGGTTATGGCGGCGGCAAAGGCTTTGGAGGCAAAGGGCGCAGTTATCGAGGAATTTGATTTAAGCCTTGTGGAATATGCAATTCCTGCTTATTATATTATCGCTTCGGCAGAGGCAAGCTCCAACTTAGAGCGTTTTGACGGGGTGAAGTACGGCTACCGTACCGGGGAATTTTCCGACCTCCATAATATGTATAAAAAGACACGTTCGGAAGGGTTTGGCGCCGAGGTCAAGAGAAGAATTATGCTTGGCTCCTTTGTGCTCTCTTCCGGGTATTTTGACGCATACTATATGAAAGCACTTCGGACCAAGGCATTAATTAAGCAGGCATTTGATAAAGCCTTTGAAAAATATGATGTAATTTTGGGACCGGTTGCGCCGACGACAGCATTGAAGCTTGGGGAATCGTTAAGTGACCCGATCAAGATGTATTTGGGAGATATCTATACGGTATCCGTAAACCTTGCAGGACTTCCGGGAATTTCCCTTCCGTGCGGATATGACGGCAATGGACTGCCAATCGGTTTGCAGCTTCTCGGAAAGCATTTTGACGAGAAGAGCATTATCCGTGCAGCGTATGCTTTTGAGCAGACAAGGGAATATAAGCGGCCTGCATTTGCAGTAGAAAGGGGGCTTTAAAATGAGTAAAGCATATGAGACAGTCATCGGTTTAGAGGTGCATGTGGAACTGGCGACCAAGACAAAGATTTTCTGCGGCTGCTCTACTGCGTTTGGCGGTGCTCCCAATACCCATACCTGTCCGGTTTGTACCGGTATGCCGGGCTCCTTGCCTGTGCTGAATAAAGAGGTGGTAAATAAGGCGATTGCCGTAGGACTTGCGACCAACTGTAAGATTACGAAGAACTGTAAATTTGACCGCAAGAATTATTTCTATCCCGACAATCCGCAGAATTATCAGATTTCCCAGCTATATTATCCAATCTGCCGGGACGGTAAGGTGGATATTGAGGTAGACGGACAGAAAAAATTTGTCGGTATCCATGAAATTCATATGGAAGAGGATGCCGGTAAGCTAATCCATGACCCGTATACGGACAGCTCCTTAGTAGATTTTAATCGTTCGGGAGTTCCGCTGATTGAGATCGTATCGGAGCCGGATATGCGTTCCGCAGAAGAGGTGATTGCCTATCTGGATAAGCTCAGAATGACGATTCAGTATCTGGGGGCATCGGACTGTAAATTAAATGAAGGCTCCATGCGCGCAGATGTGAATCTGTCTATCCGTGAGGTGGGGGAAACGGAGTTTGGCACACGTACCGAGATGAAGAATCTGAATTCCTTTAAGGCGATCGCAAGAGCGATTGAAAATGAGCGGGAACGGCAGATTGATTTATTAGAGGCCGGCAAAGAGGTTGTTCAGGAAACCAGAAGATGGGACGATACCAAGGAATACTCTTATGCGATGCGTTCCAAAGAGGACGCACAAGATTACCGCTATTTTCCGGACCCTGATCTCGTACCGGTTGTCATCAGCGATGAGTGGCTAGAGGAGATCAGAGTAAGGCAGCCGGAGTTCCGTGAGGAGAAAATGGCAAGGTATCAGCAGGAATATGGGCTGCCGGAATATGATGCAGACATTTTAACCGCAACGAAGAAATTGGCGGATATTTTTGAGGAGACCATTGCATTGGAGGCAAATCCCAAAAAGGTTTCCAATTGGCTGATGGTGGAGACAATGCGTCTGCTAAAGGAAAAAGAGATGGACGCAGAGGATATCACCTTTTCGGCAAAGAATCTGGCAAAGCTGATTAAACTTACGGATTCACAAGCGATCAATTCCACTGTGGCCAAGGAGGTATTTGAGAAAATATTTGCGGAGGATATTGACCCGGAGCAATATGTGGAGGCAAACGGATTAAAGACCGTCAATGATGAGGGAGCCCTCCGCTCCACGATTGAGCAGGTGATTGCGGACAATCCGCAGTCGGTAGAGGACTACCGGAACGGTAAGGAAAAGGCAATCGGTTTTCTGGTGGGTCAGACCATGAAGGCGATGAAAGGGAAAGCCAATCCGGGAATGGTCAATCAGATTTTGAAGGAACTTCTTTAATAGAAGAGATAAATCGAGGAGTAAAATATGCGTATCGGGATTGATATGGGCGGCATGTCGGTGAAATTCGGCTTGGTGGACAGGGATAACCGGATTGTGGAGAAGAAGGTCATTCCGACCAGGCTGGAGATACCGGCAGAGGAGATGATAGATGATATGGTGAAGGCGGTTCGTGAGCTGCTGGCTGAGCAAGGCTGTGAACCGTCAGATTGCCGTGGAATCGGAATCGGAAGTCCGGGAACCGTTGACGATGAAACCGGAGTAATTTTATATTCCAATAACTTTGGCTGGGAGAATGTGAATATTGCCGGGCAGATGACAAACGGGACAGCACTGCCTGTCTGCCTTGCTAATGATGCCGATGCGGCGGCGTTAGGCGAAGTGTGTGCAGGAGCGGCAAAGGGCGCTAAGAGTGCCGTGCTGTTGACGCTGGGAACCGGTGTAGGCGGCGGTGTGATATGCAATGGCGAAATTTTTCACGGTCCGCTAAGAGGCGGTTTGGAACTGGGACATATGGTAATCAGGGCAGGTGGAGAGCTGTGCACCTGCGGAAGAAGAGGCTGCCTGGAAAGTTATGCGTCGGCGACGGCGCTCATGCGGATGGCGGCAAAGGCGGCACGGCAAAATCCTTCTTCGATGATGAACGAGATGTGCGGCGGCCGTTTGGAGAAGATAAACGGTATTATTCCATTTGAAGCGGCGGATAAGGGAGACGGGACAGCCATTCACGTGCTGGAAGAATATATGGATTATCTGGCGGAGGGAATCGCTAATGTTATTAATATTTTCCGTCCGGAGCTGGTTATTGTAGGCGGCGGTATCGCCGCACAAAAGGAGAGACTTACTGCCCCGCTGCAGGCAAGGGTCGACGAGCTTTGCTTCGGAAAGGAGCACGGGCAGACGGCACGGATTGTAACCTCATGTCTTGGCAATGATGCCGGAATTATTGGTGCAGCGGGGCTTGTTTCCAGCTGAGTCTGCTATTTGGAGAGATCCTGTGGATTACCGTCGATATATAAGGTATAGCCGTTTGCATCTACATTTTCCAGCGAGCCTTCAAAGGAGCTGATATAGCTGTCTGCCGTCAGCTTCCATGTGCTGTTTTCGTCCAGCGTTACGGAAACATGACCACCCTCCTGTTCTTCGTTGATGCTGCCCTCAAAGGAGCTTTCGTCCGACAGGTCAAGCTGCAGAGAGGAGATTTCGTCTACAATTATTTTGCCGGCAAGCTGCTGGCGGACAGCGGCTAAGTCCATGTCTGCACCGTTGCTGCCGGATTTACCCCAGCCTCTGGAGCTGTTGTTGCCGGCCACACGGAGAAGAACATCATTGGAGAGTGTTAAGCTGACGTTCTCCAGTGTAACCGAGGAATCCGTGTTGGTGGAATAGATTAAATCACCGTTTTGCCCGGTAATACTTCCGCCTTTCATGGCAAAATTCGCTTCACCTTCATCGGCGTCACCGGACATACTCTGATAAATCATGATGGTGTGCAGATTTTCATTTTCATCTCCCTGATAGGTACCTTTCATGTTGCCTGTCACGTCGCAGTTTTCTAATGTGACGGAATTCTTTCCTTCAATAACAATCCCTTCTGAGGCGGTTGCAGTCAATACAGCGTCGGAAACGCTGATATCTGCAGTGCAGTAGACAGCAGGCGAGCCTGTGCCGTGCGTAGTATAGCTTCCCTGAGAAACCGTTAAGGTGCCTCCGCCACGGTCACTGCGAATGGCGGCAGAGGATTGACCGTTTGTTTCGATGTTCAAATTTGCTGCGTCAAGGATTGCACCACCCGTAACATCAATGCCGCCGGAATTATCGGCAGAAGTGGAAATGCTGCTGTTGCTAACGGTGACGTGGGTGTCACTGCCGTAAACAAAAATACCGTTGGCACCTTGAGCATCTGTGTTGATTGCAGAATCTTTTAATACGGCATCGGCACCGTCCAGAAAAAGGACGCCTGCGTTTAACCCATAGAAATCACTGCTCTCGGTATTGCTGGTATCCCCGGAAGATTTTTCAACGGAGAGATTAGTGCCATTGTAGCTGACGGAACCTTCTATGCGAAGGGCATTTTCATCAGAATTTTCCGAGCTGTAGGAAACATCAGATTCTTCGGTATCTTCTGTGATTGTGATGGCTCCGCTTCCCGTATTGGCAGAGCTTTTGTCATTGCCGGGCGGAGTTTGACCGCCGCCTTCAGCATCCATATTGCCGCCGTGTTCTGCGTTGCCGGCTGTTGTAATTGAGGTGATCGTGCCGTCGCTGCCAAAGCTGACCGTGAGCAGGGTTCCTGTAGTAATTTCGGAAAGGGGGATATCCTGTAAAACGGATTCATCATTAATGGTCAAAGTAAAGGTAGTGGACGGCATATCGGGAGAAGCCAAGCCACTGTCGGACGGCATATCAGGGGGAGCCGAGCCGTTGTCAGATGACATATCAGGCGAAGATGAGTCATCGTTGGACGGCATATCGGGGGGAGCCGAGCCGTTGTCAGATGACATATCAGGCGAAGATGAGTCATCGTCAGACGGCATATCAGGAGGGGCCGAGCCGTTGTCAGATGGCATATCAGGAGGAGCAGAGCCATTGTCAGACGGCATATCAGGAGGGGTTGAACTGCTGTCGGAAGCCGAGGATTGGTCAGTATTTCCGGGAGCGGTCTTCTCCGGCATTTGACTGTCACGGCCTGCCGAGAGGGATAATGTGATTTGGCGGTCGTTTACCGAGGTAACTGTGCCGCTTAGCGCAGTATTGTAGAAGTTGACGGAGTTTGCAGTATCATTCTGTGCGCCACAGCCACAAAGCAGGCTGCAGGCAAGAATAAGACACATTGCATATGTGATGATTTTTTTCTTCATTGTTAATCTCCTTTTCTGTGATAATGAGTATATCGTAATCATAGAGGCACAATCTTTAAAAATTATGGAAAAATTGTGACAAAAGAATGAATTGTAGTATAAGTGATATGTATCGCCAATGCAGATGAAGGATAAATTTTTCTTGCATTTATTGCAGGGATACGCTATATATAAGAATATGAACGGACAATTAATGTTTGAGGAGATTTGTATGAAGTGTTTTAAACGATTTGTGGCAGTAATGCTTTTCTTCATCATTCTTGCCGATAAATCCGGAATGGTTGTGCAAGCTGTGGAAGCCGGAAATAATTCCCCTCTGGTTATCGCACTGGACCCTGGACACGGTGGCGAAGAAGAGGGGGCAATGTATTATGGCTTGATGGAGAAGGACATTAATTATCAGATGGCACAACTGGTAAAACAGCAGTTGGAGAAGTATCCCAATGTTACCGTAGTTCTGACAAGAGAGGAAGAGGAAACACTTCCGCTGTACGAGAGGGCAAACCGGGCACTGGCTGCTGACGCAGATATTTTATTGAGCCTGCATTTTAACGCCAGTGTTTCTCATCTGTCGAAGGGGGCGTCGGTTTATGTAACTACGGCGGAAGCCTACAGAGAAAAGCTTCGGCAGTTTGCCGATTGTCTGCTCGGAGAGTTTGAGGCTATCGGGCTTGAGAATGCCGGAACCTTTGCCAGAGTAACACAGATGGGCGGGCGGCGGACAGATGGGACTTTTGACGATTATTACGGTATACTTAGACATTCCTATAATAACGGTATGCCGTCGATGATTATTGAACACTGTTATATGGACGCAGAGGACGATAAACCTTTTTTCTATACTGAGGAGGGATTGCAAAAGCTTGCCAAGGCAGATGCGAATGCCATTGCGGCTTATTATGAATTGGTTGATTCGGACGGACAGACGGTTACACCAAAGCATGCTCAACAGTTCGGCGCTACGACGAAGGCACTGGAGAAAAATTATTATGAGCCGCCAAACGTGACGGCAATCAAACTGATCGATTATGATGGAATGGTTCCCGGTCTTGCCACCTTTGAAGTCGGGATAGAAGATGGTGTGGGAATAACTTCGGTATATCTTGTCTATAAGAATGTAGAAACGGAGGAGACAATGACCGTTTATCTGACACAGCCGGATACGCTGACGACGGGAAGCCATCGGATAAAAGCGCTCATTCCGGTAGGAGTGGCGACAGGCGAGTACCGGTTGGTCTACATAGGAGCATATAATGCCGCCGGATATGATGCAGGTTATAATTTCTCCGCTGGGGAAATGGTGGGATTTGGAAAATGTGACTGGCTAAATACGTTTGCTTACCGTGGAGAAGCGTCATTAAACATAATGGGAAAAGGAAAAATTCTCGATACCTATACGGATATGCTCAACTATGAAATTGAGATTGGAAAAAGGGAGCAGCATACAATATGGCCGGTTCCGCTTCATGCAGATGTGGTACGCATCCGATAGCAGATACGCATAAAAAATGTCACCAACCAGAGGTTGATGACATTTTTCTATTTATCAGTTGCGGCATTCAGCGTTTTTTCGTAATCTTCAAACACAAAATCAAAGATACCGGCTAAACCGACAAATTCACAGCCATAACGGTATAGGTCATTATCAATTTCCTCTCTGTGAAGAATCTTAACCACAGTTAAAATCTTTTGATCTGAGTTGCTCAGTACAATAGTTGCGTTGAAATAGTATCCTATCGGAATGTAAGTAGCTGTAGTAAATCCGATTCCTGCTTTGGAAATGTCAAACACGTCAATCTCCGTATTCAAATCAGAAATGACATCATTATCCTGTTTAAATACTTCGGAAACTTCTAAACTCAGTTTGACAGGTAATCTTTTATAGCGTCGTTTCTCCTCCATAGTGTTGTCCTCCACAATCTCTAATCGTTACCAGCGCATTTCGCCAAATTTGGAATAACGTCCATTGCATGGCAATAGTATAACACACTTGAATAAAAATGACAAATAAAATCCGCATTTCCATTGACAGTTTTAGAAAAAAAAGATACCATATATTTGATTGGGAGGCTACCACTTGTAAAATACAAAAGTGGGAGGAGACATACATGAGTGAAATTTTAGACAACAGTTTTGATGAAGATGTATTGCATGAAGAGTGCGGTGTGTTTGGTATCTATGATTTTGACGATGAAGATGTGGCGGCAACCATTTATTATGGTCTGTTTGCCTTACAGCACAGGGGACAGGAAAGCTGTGGCATCGCCGTTTCCGATACGAAGGGACCTAAAGGCAAAGTATTGTCGTCGAAAGGAATGGGACTGGTAAATGAGGTATTTACTCCGGAAGATTTGGAGAAGCTGAAGGGGAATATAGGTGTTGGTCATGTACGATATTCCACGGCGGGTGCGTCCACAAGGGAAAATGCCCAGCCGTTGGTGCTTAACTATATCAAAGGAACCTTGGGACTGGCCCATAACGGTAATCTGGTCAATGCACCGGAATTACGCAGGCAGTTAGAGCAGACAGGAGCAATTTTCCAAACGACGATAGATTCTGAGGTCATCGCTTATCACATTGCCAGAGAGCGTGTAAATACCGCTACAGTAGAACAGGCGGTACTGAATGCACTGAAAAAAGTCAGAGGTTCGTACTCACTGATTGTCATGAGTCCAAGAAAGCTGATTGGTGCCCGTGACCCGTTTGGATTTCGGCCACTTTGTATCGGCAAACGCAACAATTCTTATATTCTGGCGTCGGAAAGCTGCGCATTGGATACTGTCGGTGCCGAGTTTATCCGGGATGTGGAACCGGGGGAAATGGTGACGATTACGCCGGAGCAGGGCATTGTGTCTTATCGTGATATGTGTCAGGATAAACATGCCAGATGTATTTTTGAGTATATATATTTTGCAAGGTCAGACAGTGTACTTGATAAAATGAGCGTCTATGAGTCGCGTATTATTGCGGGAAGGTGTCTGGCCAAGGATTCACCAGTGGAGGCAGATATTGTGGTCGGAGTACCGGAGTCGGGAAATGCGGCAGCACTGGGATATTCCATGGAGTCCGGAATCCCTTACGGAACGGCTTTTGTAAAGAACACTTATGTGGGAAGAACCTTTATCAAGCCCAGACAGAGCCAGAGAGAATCCAGCGTGCAGGTGAAACTGAACGTGTTGAAGGAGGCGGTTTGCGGTAAACGGGTGATTATGATAGATGATTCCATTGTCAGAGGGACGACCTCCGATAGAATTGTAGGAATGTTAAAAGCGGCGGGGGCAACGGAGGTTCATGTGCGGATTTCGTCGCCGCCATTTTTGCACCCGTGCTATTTTGGCACGGATATTCCCAATGAGGAGCAGCTGATTGCACACAACCGCTCTGTCGAGGAGATTCGGGATATTCTTGGGGCAGATTCCCTTGGATATCTGAAGCTGAACCGGTTGAAGGAGCTGACTGCCGGGAGGCAGTATTGTGACGGATGCTTTAGCGGGAATTATCCGATAGAGCCGCCGAAGGAGGATATCCGAGGCGAATATGATGAAATGTGACCAACCGAAGCGAAGCGGGGTTGATAACCTGCGCAAGCGTAAGCGAGCTTCATTTAGACAAAGCAACTTGAATACAAAGCATGAATAGGAGGTACGAATGAAAGATAAGTATGTGAGTCCGTTATCTGAGAGATATGCCAGCAGGGAAATGCAGTATATATTTTCCCCCGATATGAAATTTAAAACATGGAGAAGGCTTTGGGTCGCCTTGGCGGAGACGGAATATGAATTAGGTCTTTCCGAGGACGGTAAGCCGGTGGTTACACTGGAGCAGATTGAGGAGATGAAAGCATTTCAGAATGATATTAATTACGACGTGGCCAAAAAGCGGGAAAAGCAGGTGCGCCATGACGTGATGAGCCATGTATATGCGTATGGCAAGCAGTGCCCTGCCGCTGCAGGGATTATTCATCTGGGAGCGACCAGCTGTTATGTCGGGGATAACACAGATGTCATTATTATGACGGAGGCCCTGCGTCTGGTCCGCAAGAAATTGTTGAATGTGATTAACGAATTGTCAAAGTTTGCCATGCAGTACAAGGACCTGCCGACGCTGGCATTTACCCATTTTCAGCCGGCACAGCCCACGACAGTGGGGAAGCGCGCCACTCTTTGGCTGCAGGAATTAATGTTGGATTTAGAAGATGTGGAATATGTTCTCGGTCAGCAGAAGCTTTTGGGCTGTAAAGGGACAACGGGTACTCAGGCAAGTTTTTTGGAGTTGTTTGACGGTGACCATGAAAAGGTGAGAAAAATAGACGGCATGATTGCAGAGAAAATGGGATTTAAGGAGTGTTATCCGGTATCCGGCCAGACGTATTCCCGTAAAGTGGATTCCCGGATACTGAATGTGTTGAGCGGGATTGCGCAGAGTGCTCACAAATTCTCCAATGATATCCGCCTGTTACAGCATTTAAAGGAGATAGAGGAGCCTTTTGAAAAAAATCAAATCGGTTCTTCTGCCATGGCATATAAGAGAAATCCGATGCGTTCGGAACGTATTGCTTCCCTTGCCAACTACGTCATTGCCGATGCGCTGAACCCGGCGATTACCTCGGCGACACAGTGGTTTGAACGGACTTTAGATGATTCGGCGAATAAGAGGATTTCCGTACCGGAAGCATTTTTGGCGATTGACGGTATTTTAGACCTTTATTTGAATGTAGTGGACGGCCTGGTTGTATATGACAAGGTGATTTACCAGAGATTTATGAAGGAAATTCCTTTTATGGCAACAGAGAATATCCTGATGGATGCCGTGAAGCGTGGCGGCAACCGGCAGGAGCTGCATGAGAAAATCCGTGAACATTCCATGGAAGCGGGAGCAGTGGTGAAGAGAGAGGGCAGAGAAAATGATTTAGTGGACCGCATTGCAAATGACCCGGCTTTCGGAATGACCAAAGAAATGATAGAGGAGCTGTTAGAACCAAAGAATTTTGTCGGGCGGGCACCACAGCAGACAGAAGAATTTATCACGGAAAATGTTAAGCCGATATTAATTGCTAACAATGACGTGATGGGAATGACGGCGCAGATTAATGTATAAAATACCGGACGGCAGACATGAATTGCAATTTGGTTTCTTCTGTTAATATTTTGTGAATTTAAAAAAAGGGCTAGGTGAAAAAAGAATTTTATGGTATAGTATTATGTGGCGAAAAAGAGATTTGATTAAGAAAGGGTGATTGCGTGAACAACAACCACAGCGAGAGAATTAATAATTATTCACAGATTACAGATGAGATTCAGGAATTGTCAAAGCTTTGTCTTGAGAATTTGCAGATTGACCCGGAGCTTTACTCCAAGTATGACGTAAAGCGCGGTCTTCGTGATATCAACGGTAAAGGTGTATTAGCCGGTCTTACAGATGTTTCCAAAATTCAATCTTATATTGTTGAAGATAACGATATGGTTCCCTGCGACGGTAAATTGTACTATCAGGGTGTAGATGTAGAGGATATTGTTGCCGGTTTTATTAAGGAAAAGCGGTTTGGATTTGAGGAGACCGTGTATTTGTTATTGTTTGGTAAACTTCCTAATCAGGAAGAATTAGAGGTAATCAGCGGAATTTTGTCGGGGTACAGAATGTCCCTGCCTACACATTTTGTCCGGGATATCATTTTGAAAGCACCAAGCAAGGATATGATGAATACATTACAGAGAAGTGTACTGACCTTATATGCCTATGACGAAAAGGCAGATGATATATCTATTCCGAATGTACTGCGGCAATGCCTGCAGCTGATTTCCGTTGTGCCGCTTTTGTCGGTATATGGATATCAGGCATACAGCCATTATCATGACGGCAACAGTTTATTTATACATACGCCACAGCCGGATTTATCGACGGCGGAGAACCTGTTGTATGTGCTCAGGCAGGACAGCAATTATACTGAACTGGAAGCAAGAATTCTGGATTTGGCACTGGTACTGCATGCAGAGCATGGAGGCGGTAATAACTCTACCTTTACTACCCATGTAGTGACTTCTTCTGGAACGGACACCTATTCTTCTATGGCGGCATCGCTGGGTTCACTGAAGGGACCAAAGCACGGAGGAGCCAATATCAAGGTGACCAAGATGTTTGCGGATATGAAGGAACAGGTGAAGGATTGGAATGATGATGAAGAAATTAAACGTTATCTGAAGAAGCTGCTGCACAGGGAAACGTTTGACAAGGCAGGGCTTATCTATGGTATCGGGCATGCCGTGTATTCCATTTCCGACCCTCGCGCAAAGGTGTTTAAAGGGTTTGTAGAGAAGCTTTCCGTGGAGAAGGGATATGAGAAGGAATATCAGCTTTATTCCAATGTAGAACGGCTGGCTCCGGAGGTGATCGGTGAGGAGCGCAAAATCTATAAAGGTGTCAGTGCGAATGTTGACTTCTATTCGGGTTTTGTGTATCAGATGCTGGGACTGCCGACAGAGCTTTATACTCCTCTGTTTGCAGTGGCGCGAACGGCAGGCTGGAGTGCACACCGCATCGAGGAGCTGATTAATCAGGGGAAAATTATTCGTCCGGCGTATAAGGCGGTCAGAAAAAAGCAATCCTATATACCGATAGACGAAAGAGAATAAACCCGCGGCGGGTTAAGAGATCGCAGGCAGAAGCGGGAAAGAAAAGGCAGGTGATATTTTGAACAGCAAAGTGATGAATAAATTGAGCTATGGTCTTTTTGTCTTGACGGCAAGGGACGGAGATAAAGATAACGGCTGCGTGATCAACACGGCAGCACAGGTGACGACATCACCGAATCGTATTGTCATTACCGTGAATAAGGATAATTATACACATGATATGTTGATAAAAACCGGAGAATTTAACCTATCCGTTTTCGATGAGAGTGCAGTTTTTGACACGTTTAAGAACTTTGGTTTCCAAAGCGGAAGAGAGGCAGACAAATTTGCAGAGATTACTTTTGCCAGAGCGCAAAACGGAATTGCTTATCTGACAAAGCAATGCAATGCTTTTATTTCCGGAAAGGTCACGGATAAAGTGGATTTGGGAACGCATACCATGTTTATTGCGGAAGTAACCGACGGCGAGGTGCTTTCGGACAATGCATCTGCCACTTATGCATATTATCATGCAAATATTAAACCTTCTGCCGCACCGGTAGAGAAAAAGGGATTTGTCTGCACGGTATGTGGATATATTTATGAGGGGGATACCCTGCCGGCAGATTATGTGTGTCCGGTTTGCAAGCATGGTGCAGAAGACTTTAAGCCGCTATAACGATAGCAAAAAATGACTAGTTGTTTTATTCCCGCGAGTAATGAGCCAAGTGCCGTGCTTGCACGAGCGTTTGGCGAATGCTGCGAGGGTCAATA